>CALMRE010000001.1 GCA_937871295.1 uncultured bacterium
CGACGATGCTTCTGGCGGTGCTGATGCCGTTCCTGCTCGCCGGGTACGAGGGGACGCCCATCGGTGGTGAGCCGTACGAGAAGTGGGCGGTGGCGGGCTACGACTACTTCGTGATGTTCAACTCGCTCATCGATGACCAAATAACGCTTTCCGGTGAAGGAGAGGTGCGGCACGGTGATACCTGTCTTCTCGAAAGCTCCTTTGATCTGGACGGCACCCATATCCCCAATGACGCCGTTGTATCGAAGGCATACCTTGTCTGGATGGGAGCCGTCGACCCGACGAAGTTAGATGAACCGACCGACAACGCGGTACATTTGAAGTACTCGCGTGGCGGCAGTTACGAACACGAAGAGGATATCATTGCCGGCGATATGGCGAAGATGTTGGACGACACGACCGATCCATTCCTGTTCCAGAGCGTGCAGTTCAACGCCGATGTCACCAGTGGATGCACCGAGACCGAGCCGGGAATAAACGGTGCCGCCGATGTCGCCTATTTCACCTACCGCAAGGATGTGACGGCGTTCTTTCAGCAGATATTCGACAACAACCGCATCGCCGAGGAGCCGGTTCTGGACGGCGAAGCGCTTTACGGCGACTACACCTTCAGCGGACTCGATTGCACCGACGATGATGCCTACCGGTGCAACGGGACGATGGTGTCGAATTGGTCGATCTTTTTTGTCTACAAGTCGGGAAATGTCCGTTCGAAAAGGATCTACCTCTATCCCGGCTTTACCTTTTTGAAAGGCGAATCTATGACCATTCCGGTGAGCGGATTCGATCTACCGAAGAACCCGGTCGTTCACCTGACCTCAATGGTTGCCGGGGGCGAAGAGAGTATGCTTTTTGACCAAGCATCTCCGCTGGAACAGATGTATATAAAAGGTGAGGGAGCGACGAGTACTTACCAGATTATCAACGACTGTAATCCTTATGTTGCGGGCCGTGGCTACGAGGTCTATAACTCGAACTCATCCGTCTACGGGTGGGACCCACAAGACGAATCTATGCATTGCGTCACCGGTGGAACGGAAGGCAGTTACCCCGGCATCGATGTCGATACTTTTCTGCTCGATTCGGAGGACGACATCAACCTGCAGGAACACCTGAAAAAGGACATGACCAGTTTCGATGTCACCTTCTCGGTCAACCGGGATGCCATCTTGTCGAATTATCTGATACTGGCGCATGACCAGAAATTCCCCGGCCCGATATTCGATATCCCTCCCGAAGCGACCGATTGGCCCGATGACCGTGAAAAGCATTTTTGCGGTTACGATTTCTACGAAGATGTGGTCTGTCCCGACCGGCAGTTCAGTTACCTCATCATGGTGCAGAATTGGGGGGTCGACCCCGCCACTGACGTGGTAGTGATCGACGATCTGCCGCCAGAGGTCGACTATGTGCCGGGGACCACGATGATGGCGTCGCAGTTCGATGAGGATGGCGATCCGTTCTGGGAGGTGGTGCCGGATAAAACCGGTAATGTTTTTCCACTCTCGGGTGAAGGATACAAGGTCGCCGACACCATGGCGGAATGCGATACGACGACTTGGACCTGCACCGATACGCGGGTCATCAGTTTCAAAGTTCAGCCAAAACAGGGTCTACAGAAATATACGGTTATAGAGAATACGGCCACGATCAAGGATGGCAAACTCAACGGGGAATACTATACCAATAAAAACTGGCCACTTTCATTGATAATAGGCGATTGTCCGCCCTTCGCTTCTGAGGAGGCCGGAGAACCATTCGCCAAGTGGTGCATGGGGGAATGTTGGGGCTGTACCGACGACGACGCGATAGCGGGTGCAGACGAAGATGCGATTTTGACCGACGCTGACGAAACGTTGCCCGACACCAATACGGTGAGGCCGAAAGACGACGGTTGCGGCTGTTCTCTGGTGTGGTAGGGGAGGCGACGATGAGAAAGATGGCGTTTTCGCTTTTCGCGGCGTTCCTCCTGCCGGTGGTGATCGGTGCCGCTGAACTTGGCCCCGATGTCGCGGTCTATCGCGGGCAGGAACTCAAGTGGGAGCAGGGGGCCTACGGGTATCATGTCATGTTCAAGTCGCTCCTCGCGAATCTGAGCACCGACGACGACTATGACGGCGAGGTCTTCAACCCGAAGGCCGATGCTTGTCTTGAGCAGAGCACTTACCACTTGGACGCCGCAAAGATAC
>CALMRE010000002.1 GCA_937871295.1 uncultured bacterium
CCTTCCCATATCATACAGATAAACTTCTTTACATTGTGACGGACCCGTTCGAGCCCGCCGGCTCCGGAGAGGCCAGCGGGATATCATCGTCGGTCACTGTATTCATATTCTCCACGAAGTCAATCTCCGGTTCCAGCGGCGCGATCGGCTCCTCCTCCACCGGCGGCGCACCGTCACAGCCGTCGGCGCAGGCGGCGGTCACCGCGGCGAGCGCATTGATACGCCCGTACCCGTACCGCAGGCTGAAACCCTCCCCGTCGTACCGCGCGTCGCCGGGGCTCACCTTGTCGGCGGTGCCGGTCACGATGGCGTATATCTCTTCGCGCGTCAGGTCCGGATCGGCGGCGAGCAACAATCCGATGATACCGGCGGCCAGCGGCGTTGCGCTCGAAGTGCCGCAGAAACCGGGCGTATGGTCGCCCGCCGCGTAACCGTCGAAGCCGGTGTTGTCGGTGGTCCAGATACCGTCACGGATCTTCTCCATATCGAACGGATCGTCGTAATCCTCCAGATCGATATCGCAACTCGGCGCCATGATGTCGAGATCGCGCCCCCAGTCGCTGTAGAGCGTCTTGACGCCGCTCGCGTTGATCGCGCCGACCGCGATGACCCACGGATTGGCCGCAAAACCGTCGAGTGTCAGCGGGCCGGAGATATCTTCGTTGCCGTTCCCCGCCGCGAACAGTATGGTAACGCCTCTGCCGCCGCGCCCTTCGGTCGCCGCGTATTCGAATATCTCCTTGAGCGGCGCACTCATGTCGAGCGGCCCGCCGTGATCGGTCGGACCCCAACTGTTGGATATAAGGTCGACACCCCGGTCGAGCAGGTAGTTGAAGGCATCGATCTCGGTGACGCCGTTGATGATGTCGGAACTCACCCGCACCGGCACGACCAGACATCCGGGACAGGCGCCGGCGACCCCGATGCCGTTATTCCAGCGCGCCGCCAGCACCCCGGTCACCGCGGTACCGTGCAGATCGTCCTCCCCTATCATCGGCACCGTGGCGTCGTCGAACAGATCGATGCCTTGAAGAAAGGCCCCCGCCAGATCACGGTGTGCAAGGTCGAACCCGTCGTCGATGATGCCGACCTTGACCCCCCTCCCCGGCTCAAGACCACGGGCGATGAGATACTCCCACGCCGCCGCGACCCGCGCATCCTCTCCCGCGATACCGGTCTGCCCGGTATTCTCGAGGTGCCACTGGTTGGGGAAGAAGGGATCGTCGGGAGGGTAGCCCTTCCATCGCAGGGGACGATAGATATCCGCTTCGACCCACCGGACGCCCGGCAGATCGGCGAAACGCACTGCGGCGGCGACCGACGGGAACGGCAGCCGTACCCGATGGATGCGACGGGTGCGGGGTATCTCCCCCAGCCAGTCGCCCCCGGCGGCATCGACCGCAGAACGGAGATCGGCCGTATCGGCATTCTCCTCGAACGCGACGAAGAGGTCGCGCCCCAGAAAAAGGTCGTACGATAGCCCTTGGTACCGGAAAGCGGGAAGAAAAACGCCATCCCGGACCATGCCGCCGCCGGTAAAGGTGACGGAAAGCGTGGTGCCGGCGCGCGGAAGGCTCTCCGCCGGGAGTCCGACGCCGAAAAGAAAAGCGATAAGGAATGCACAAAAAGAAAGGGAGGGCCCGAAGGCCCCCCCTCTCGAAAAGGAACCGGATCGCGGACTAGATGTAGTTCGCATAGAACACAGCCGTACCGAAATGATCGGCTATGAATGCGTTCATCTGGTCGAGGGTCGTCTCGATGACCGTCACCTTGTAGTTCGACGGGTCGGACTGCTGGGCGCCGCCGCTCCCCTGACCGCTGATCAGACCGAGGGTCTTGACCAGCCGGTAGGAGGGGCAGAAGCGGGCGTAGAGATCCTCAAGATGCTTCCGGAAGGCGTCCTTGTCGGCATACTTGAGGACGAAATCGCCGTTGGTGTCGGTCTTGCAGACCTTGGCGGTCAGGAGCGAGCCGTCCTGCCCGAACGCGGGTTCGGTCGCCCAGTCGCAGAGCGCTTCGGCGTCGGTGGCGCCGGTCGCTTTGCGCTGTTTCCACCAGGTAAGATCGGCCAGATCGACCGGGCCCATGTCGCTCTGGGGCAGTTTCGCACGGTAGTACATGTTGCCGAGCGAGTTGATGACCTCGACCTCGTCCAGATCGGCCGGTCTCACGTCGGTCCGGTAGGTGCCGTAGGTGAAGGTGCCGAACTTCAGCAGGACGCTGGTATCGGCCGAGGTATTCATCACGTTGCCGATGCTCCAGTAGAGCGGCGACATTTTGTCGAAATAGATCCAGCCGGCGTGGACCGGTTCGAACACCGCGCCCGGATCGTCGGGATCGACGGCGCTGGCGCAGATGTTCTTGGGCAGCATACGCGCGAAAGAGGGAGAGCGGCTCGGATCGGCCGGATCGGGAGTGTGCAGAGGCGGTTCGCCCTGGAAGTAGAGGTAGGTGGTGATCGGCAGATTGACCTTCACGATCTCCTTGGTCCCCTGCTTGACGCAGTAGGGGGTGAAGGAGAGGATCGCGTCTTCGTTGGCGATATCGCCCAGCATCGAGAAGATCAGGTTGTTGACGCCGTCGGCGAGCTGGCCCAGACCGTTGGCCATCGATTCGCGCTGATATTTGCCCGAAAGCCAGCCCTGATTGGAGATCGCGAAGATGCCGACCGCCTTTTCCTCGGCGAAACCGCGGCGGATCACTTCGTCGTAGTAGATGGAAGGATCGTCCTGAATGTCGTACCGGTCGCGGTGATAACGGCCGTAGACCGGGCTGACATACATCAGGTCGTCGGGCGAAATGCCGAGGTCGGGGGTGTTCTCGATGGTCTCGCCGTCGATGACGTAGGGGTTGGCGACCCAGTAGGCGGTCTGGGCACCTTCGATCTTCTCGGGCGCGGTCTCATCGTCCTTCATTTTGAGGTATTCATTCGCGTCGGGACGATAGATCACGTCGGACATGAAGTAGTTGATACCCACCATGCCGGCCACGATGTAGTCGCCGGGGCCGAACGGGGTGAGGGTCTGCAGGTTGCCTTCATTGTCGATCCAATACTCGATACCGCGGATACCCTTCTGGAAATCTTTGCACATCGTGTCCTCGACCGAGAGCATCTTGCTCGTGTCGTAGATGTCCTTGAGATCGAGCGGGTGATCGACGTTGCCGCAACCGTCGGCGGAATTATACAACTGGATGACATGACCGAACCAGCCGCCGCGCAGGGCGTTGTAGTTGAGGTCGAGCATGTAGTGGACATA
>CALMRE010000003.1 GCA_937871295.1 uncultured bacterium
TATGCTCACCTGCACCAATCCGTAAAAGCTGTTGTCGGTTTCGGCCTTAATGATGCTTCCAGCATGAACCGGCCCGTAAAAATCACCGTAATGGCACCAGCCAAGAAATGCCGGGACACTATATTTGTCGGTACAGGCATAAAAATCTCTGAAAGTGTACCCCTCCTGAACTGGAACTGCCGGAACACCGGGTACCGCTTCTTCCGTAGCCGACAATCCCGCACTAAAGAGGAATACAGCTATCAACAAATAATATTTAACCAATTAGCGCATCTCCCATAAGACATCGCCATTGCGCCGGAACATCCCAAACGGATAATACCCCATCGACAGAGGCGTGTCAAGCGACCGCCGGAAGCGATGCAATTTTTCCTTTTTGCATTTCCCGGCGATGGTGCTACTATCGCTCGAACGGTCCGCGGAGGAGACGATGACCACACGCAGTTTCGGTTCCGACAACCACGCCGGTGTCCACCCCACCGTATTCGACGCCCTGCGGCGCGTCAACGACGGCGATGTCCACGCCTACGGCCACGACGACTATACCGTCAGTGTCGCCAAGAAAGTTTCGGCGCTCTTCGGCCCGCAGGCCGAGACCTTCTTCGTCTTCAACGGCACCGCCGCGAATGTCATCTCGATACGGGCGGTCTGCCGTCCCCATCAAGGCGTCATCTGCGCCGAGACCGCCCACATCAACACCGACGAATGCGGCGCCCCCGAACAGATCGCCGGGGTGAAACTGCTGACGGTACCGACGCCCGACGGCAAACTGACCCCCGCCCTCGCCCTGCGGCGGCTCGGCGGCCGGGGCGACGAACACCGCATCCAGCCGCGCCTCGTTTCTATCTCGCAGACGACCGAACTGGGCACCTGCTATACGCCGACCGAGCTCAAAGCGCTCAGCACATTCTGCCACCAACACGGCCTCTACCTCCACATCGACGGCGCGCGGCTCTCCAACGCGGCGGCAACGCTGAACGCAACCCTTGGCGAAGCGGCGACCGGCGCCGACCTTATCTCATTCGGCGGCACGAAGAACGGCCTCATGGCGGGCGAATCGGTGGTCGTCACCGACCCGACGCTCGCCGGCGAGATGCTCTTTCTGCGCAAACAGTCGATGCAGCTCTCCTCAAAGATGCGCTTCTCAGCGGCCCAGTTCGACGCTTTTCTCACCGACGACCTATGGCTTAAGAACGCCCGCCACGCCAACGCGATGGCGCAACTGCTCTCCACGGAGATAGTTCGCTTCCCCGGTTTTGAACTCGCATGGCCGACGCAATCCAACGGCGTGTTCGTGAAATTGCCCGCCGCCATCGTGGAACCGCTGCAAAAGGAATATTTCTTCTATCTGTGGGATGAAACGGCGCCGATAGCGCGGCTCATGTGCCATTTCAACACGACCGAGGCCGACATCAAGGGCTTCCTTGCCGCCGTGGAGCGCCTCAGCGGCGCCAGAAGAACGCGCTGAACAGCACGAAAACGGTATAGACCTCGAGACGCCCCACCATCATCGCGAACGACAGCCACCACAGGACATAATCGGGAAAGTGTGAGTAATTGGCCATCGGGCCGATGAGCGACAACCCCGGGCCGATATTGCCGATGGTGGCCAGCGCGGTGGTCAGCGAGGTGGTCAGATCGTAGTTGGCGGTGGCGACCACCAGCGTCGTGATGAGAACGAAGAAGATATAGATGAAGAAGAAGCCGGTCATCAGGTAGACGCTGTCTTTCTTCACCGGGCGGCCGTCGACCGTCAGGGTGAACACGCCGCGCGGGTGCAGCAGATAACGCATCTCGTTGAAAGAGAGTTTGAGGAGCGTCACCAGCCGGATCACCTTGATGCCGCCGCCGGTCGAACCGGCGCAACCGCCGACGAACATCAGGAAAAAGATGACGATCTGCGAGAAGTGGGGCCAGCGGCCGAAATCCTCGGAGGCGAACCCGGTGGTAGTCACCACCGAAACGACCTGAAAAACGGCGAAACGGATGCTTTCGAAGAAACTTTCATGCATCCCGCGCCGGGTCAGTTCGAACGCAATGAACAGGGTTGTGGCGACCACGATGAGGATATAGGCGCGGAACTCGCTGCTGCGCCAGATATCGCGCAGGCGGCCACGGAACAGAAGATAGAACAGGGCAAAGTTGACGCCGCCGATCAGCATGAATAAGGTCACGACCCCTTCGACATAGGCCGAATGGTAGAACCCGATCGATGCGTTCTTGATCGAGAACCCGCCGGTCGAGAGGGTGGTGAATGTATGGGTCAACGACTCGTAGAGATCGAGTCCACCCGCCATCAGCAGAACGGTCTCCACCGCCGTGAATCCGAGATAGATGAACCAGAGCAGTTTCGCCGTATCCTTGATCCGCGGTGTCAACTTGTCGACCGTTGGGCCGGGCGCTTCGGCCTCGAGGAGTTGCATGCCGCCGATGCCGAGAAGAGGGATGATGGCGACGGTCAGGACCACGATCCCCATGCCGCCGAGCCACTGGCTGAGCGCCCGCCAGAAGAGTATCGAACGCGGCAGCGACTCGATGTCGGTCAGTATCGAGGCGCCGGTGGTGGAGAACCCCGACATCGTCTCGAAATAGGCGTGGGTGAAGGAGGGTATCGCGCCGCCCAGCCAGAACGGGAGCGATCCGACCAGCGCCGCAAGCGCCCAACTGAGCGACACCGCCATGAACCCGTCGCGCGGCGTGAGATCGCGCCGACGGAGCGCGTCGATGGAACGGCGCGCCCACAGGTAGGCGCCCCAGCAGGCAAGCATCGTCCCGACCATGACCCCGGCGAACAGGAGCGCTTCGCGGTATTCGCCGTAGCACAACCCGACCGTTATCGGCAGGAGCATGAAAGAGACGACGATCGCGAGGAGCGCCGCCAGAATGGTGGTTATCGCGGGAACGTTCATGCCGCTCCGGTGAAGAGGCCCTCTATTTTCGGTATCGAGGCGCGTTTGGTGATGACGATGACCGTGTCTCCGGTCTGCAGGGAAAAGCCGCCGTGCGGCATGAGGTCCTTGCCGTCGCGGATGACGGCGACGATAAGGGTATCGGCCGGCAGTCCGGCCTGCATGAGCGGCTTGCCGACGACCGGCGAGGCGGCGTCTATGACATATTCGAGCACCTCGGCCGCGCCGTCGAAGATGCTGTACATCGCCTTGACGTTCCCCCGGCGCAGGATACGGAGTATCGCGGCGACCGAACCGGCCTTGGGGCTGACGGTGGAGTCGATGTCGAGTTTCGATGCAAGCCGCAGATAATTGGCGCTGTTGATCAGGACAATGGCATGCCGCGCGCCGAGCGACCGGGCGTAAAGCGCCGAAAGGATATTGAGCTCCTGATTACCGGTGGCGGCGATCACCAGATCGTACCGGTCGAGCCGTTCATCCTGCAGGAGCGATTCGTCGGAGATGTCGCCGCACAGGACCAGCGCATTAGGGTATTCAGTGGAAAGTTGTTTGCACTTTTCATAGTTGCTGTCGACTATCGTGAGGGTCAGCCCGCGCTGCGCAAGATACTTCACGACATAGCGCCCCACCTTGCCCACGCCGACCAGCAGTATCTTCTCGATACGGGTCTGACGCCGTCCCGTCTTGGCGAAGAGATGCTGGAGCGTATCTTCGCTGCCGGCGAGATAGATGCGGTCGTTCTCCTTGATGACGGTGTTGCCGGTCGGGATGAGCATCTCCCCGTCATGCAGTATCCCCACCACGAGGAAGGGATCCGGTATCTCCTTGCGCAATTGGACCAGTTTGCGGTTGCGGAACGGCGATTTACGATCGACCGGGGCATTCCATACCTGTACGCCGGTACCTTCGAACCGCAGGACATCGCTCACCGCGCCGCGCGTCACCGTGTCGAGTATCTGGCGCGCCGCCTCGACCTCGGGGGTGATGACGAAATCGGCGCCGAGGAAGGTTTTGCCGCGCAGGGTCGCCTTGGCGTATCCGAGGTTGCGGACCCGGGCGATGCTTTTCGCCTTCTCGAAGACCGAGGCGGCGATACCGCAGCAGACCAGATTCACCTCGTCCGAGTCGGTGACCGCGACGAAATAGGCCACATCGCCGTCGCCCGCCCGCCGCAGCGTATCGGGATCGCCGCCGTCGGCGGCGAGCACCATGCAGTCGAGGTGCGACGAGATATACTTCGCCCGCTCCGCGTCCCGCTCGATCACCACGACATCTTTCTTTTCGACGATAAGTTGGCGGGCCGTTTCAAAGCCCACCGTGCCACCGCCTACGATGACCACTTTCATGCCTGCCACTCTACACCGAACGGCCCTCAAGTCAAGTTCGACCACCGCCGGGCACATAATTGAAACGGCCGCCGCTAACGCCCGGCAAAAGATTAGCGTATTATTAGCGAAAACGGCGGGAGCCAGCCTTTTCGACCGCTTACCCGCTTGCTTTGTTAGGATTCGGATAGTGCCAACTTGTTGACTTGACACCTCTTTTTGAGTGGTGCTATACATTGCGGGTGTCCCCATCATTAACATCCGAGGAGGAACCCGATGGCTTCTTACATGAAGGATCTTATCAGCAAAGCGAAGGCGAAGAACGCCGGCCAGCCCGAATTCATTCAGGCGGTCGAAGAGGTGATGCTCTCTCTTGAACCGACGGTCAAGAAGCACCCCGAATTCGTCGCCGCGAACATCTACGAGCGGATCGTGGAACCCGACCGTCAGATCATCTTCCGCGTCCCGTGGGTCGATGACGAGGGCAACGTGCAGGTCAACCGCGGTTTCCGTATCGAGTTCAACATGGCGATCGGGCCCTACAAAGGCGGCCTGCGCTTCCACCCGTCGGTCAACCTCGGCATCATCAAGTTCCTCGGCTTCGAGCAGATCTTCAAGAACTCGCTGACCACCCTCCCGATGGGCGGCGGCAAGGGCGGCTCCGATTTCGATCCGAAGGGCAAATCGGACGGCGAAGTGATGCGCTTCACCCAATCGTTCATGCGTGAACTGTTCCGCTACATCGGTCCCGACACCGACGTCCCGGCGGGCGACATCGGCGTGGGCGGCCGCGAGATCGGCTACATGTTCGGCTACTACAAGAAGATCGTCAACGAACACACCGGCGTGCTGACCGGCAAGGGCCTCTCCTACGGCGGCTCGCTCATCCGTCCCGAGGCGACCGGCTACGGCTCGGTCTACTTCGCGGCCGAGATGCTCTCGACCCGCAAACAGGAACTCAAGGACAAGCTCTGCATCGTGTCGGGTTCGGGCAATGTCACCCAGTACACCATCGAGAAGATCAACCACCTCGGCGGCAAGGCGATATCGGCCAGCGATTCGAACGGCACGATCATCGACATGGAAGGGATCAAGGGCGACCGTTGGGCGTTCCTCATGGATCTCAAGAACAACCGCCGCGGCCGCATCAAGGAATACGCCGAGAAGTTCGGCAACGCGAAGTACTACGACGGCAAGTCGGTGTGGGACGTGGTGAAGGAACAGGGCCTCAAGGTCGACTGCGCCTTCCCGTCGGCGACCCAGAACGAGATCAGCAAGGATCACGCCGTCGCGCTGGTCAAGAACGGCTGCTACTGCGTTTCCGAAGGCGCCAATATGCCGTCGGTCCCCGAAGCGATCGAAGTCTATCTGGAAAACAACGTCCTCTACGGTCCCGCCAAGGCGGCCAATGCGGGCGGCGTGGCCACTTCCGGGCTCGAGATGTCGCAGAACAGCATGCGTCTCAGCTGGTCCCGCGAAGAGGTCGACCAGAAACTCCACGGCATCATGAAGAATATCCACGCCTCCTGCCGTGACGCGGCTTCGACCTACGGCTTCAAGGCCGACAACTACGCGGCGGGCGCCAACCTCGCCGGCTTCGTCAAGGTCGCCAACGCGATGCTTGCCGCCGGTATCGTCTAAGTCACCGTTCCGTAAGTAATTCCCCCACCCTTCCCTAAAAGTTGCTTTACCTTCGCTAAATCTCTATAATCGCCTTCGTCCCGAGGGCGGGACATCGTTCACTAGGGAGGCATGATCCATGGAATTCTTCAGCAACGTCATCTTCAACACGTGGCAGTTCTGGCTGGTGGCCTCGGTGGTGCTGTTCATCATCGAGATATTCACCCCCGGCTTTTTTCTCGCCACCTTCGCCATCGGCGCCCTGTGCGCCGCGCTGACGGCCCTGTTCACCGACAATTTCAATATCCAGATGCTCCTCTTCGCCGTCACCACCACCCTCACCTACGTCTTCGTCCGCCCCTTCGCGAAGAAATACTTCTTCAAGAAGAGTCCCGACCTGCCGACCAACGCCGACGCGCTGACCGGTAAAAAGGCGAAGGTCATAGAGACCATCGACAACGCCAGCTCGAAGGGACGCATCAAGCCGTTCGGCGGCGAGGACTGGAAAGCGGTCAGCGCCGACGAAAGCATCATCGAGATAGACACCGTCGTCGAGATCGTATCGATCGACGGGGCCAAAGCAACCGTCAAAAGAATATAGGGAGGAACCTATGGGAACCGTCGGCTTCATTATGCTGGTCATCATCGTTCTGGTCATCGTCATCGGCGCGAAAGGCATCCGTATCGTCCCGCAGGCCCACACGATGATCATCGAGCGGCTCGGCCGCTACCACGAAACGCTCGTGAGCGGCATCAATTTCATCATCCCGATCATGGATCAGCCGCGCGACATGGACTGGAAGGCGTCGCGCAAGACTTTCGACGGCCGCACCATCGTCGAGAACCGCAAGATAACGCTCATCGATCTGCGCGAAGCGGTCTACGACTTCCCGCGCCAGAACGTCATCACCAAGGACAACGTCCTCATCGAGATAGACGCCATCATCTACTACCAGATCACCAACGCGATGAAGTCTGTCTACGAGATACAGAACCTCCCCGACGCCATCGAGAAACTGACCAAGACCACGCTCCGTAACATAATCGGCGAGATGGACCTCGACGAAACGCTCTCCAGCCGCGACAAGATAAACCACCGGCTCCGCGACATCCTCGACGAAGCGACCGACAAGTGGGGCGTCAAGGTCAACCGCGTGGAGATTCAGGACATCCAGCCGCCGCACGACATCCGCGAGGCGATGGAAAAGCAGATGCGCGCCGAGCGGGATCGCCGCGCCATCATCCTGACCGCCGACGGCGAGAAGTCGTCGAAGATACTCGAATCGGAAGGCTACCGGCAGAAGGAGATCAATCAGGCCGACGGCGACAAACAGGCCCGGATACTCAAGGCCGAGGGCGAGGCGCAGGCGAAGATCCGCATCGCCGAGGCCGAGGCGCAGGCGCTGAAACTCGTCGCCGACGCGCTCACGGCGACCAAGATGGACGCCGGCAGTTACCTCGTCGCGCTCAAATACATCGACGCCCTGCGCAACATCGCCGACGGCCAGAAGGACAAGGTGGTCTTCATGCCCTACGAAGCGACCGGCGTCCTTTCCAGCATCGGGAGCATCAAAGAGATATTCAACGCGCAGAAGTAAAAGCCGCGTTGATCGTCGTCGTCAAACTTCTTGGCTGATCTCTGAAGAACTTTCTTCCTTCTTCCCGTGGCGGGTGAACAGATCGAAGAAACTGAATATCACCGGAACGATGAACAGGGTGACGATCGTCGAGAAGATGACGCCTCCCATAACCGACCACGCCATCGGGTGTTTTATCTCGGCCCCTTCGCCGGTGGCGATGGCGACCGGTATCATGCCGAAGATGATGGCAAGCGTCGTCATGAGGATGGGCCGCAGCCGTATGCGCCCCGCCTCGGCAAGCGCCTGTGCCGCCGTCATACCGTGCCGCATCCGCTCGATGGAGAAATCGACCAGCAGGATCGAGTTCTTCGTCACGAGTCCCATGAGCATGATGACGCCGATGAAACTCATCATCGACAGCGACATCCCGGTCACCCACAGACTGAAGAAGGCGCCGGTGATGGCGAAGGGGATCGCCGACATGATGGTGAGCGGGTGGATGAAGGAGTTGAACTGCGAGGCGAGGATTATGTAGATGAGAAACACCGATATGAACATCGTCCGGAGCAGCGAAGCGAAGGTATCCTCCATCATCTCGGCCTCGCCGCCCATCGTCAGCCGGTTCTTGGGCGAAAAGTTCGCCGTGGCGTAGTTCTTCGCTTTTTCCACCTGCACACCCAGCGAGGTCGACGAGGCATAGTCGGCCGTTACGGTGATGAGCCGGTTCCGCTCAAGCCGGGTGATGATGACCTCGGAGGCGCCGTAGGTCACCTCGGCTACATCGGCGACGCGGACGATCCTGCCGTCGGCACCCTTGAGCGGCAGGTTGCGGATGTAGTCGATCGACTTGTAGTTAGGGTCGAGATAGACCCGGATGTCGTACATGTCACCCCCATCTTTGAAATTGGCGATCTTCTCTCCCGAGAAGAGATACCGCAGCGCCATGGAGGTCTCGAAGGGGCTGACCCCCAATTCGGCCGCCTTCTCATGATCCAGCTTGATGCGTAGTTCCTTCTTCTGCCCTTTATCGGAGGTATTGATGTCGGTGTAGCCGCCGTCGTGCTCCATGAACGAGATGAGCCCCGCCGCGTCGCGCCGTATCTCCTCGTAGTCGGGACCAATGATGTTGAACATGATCGGCATCATGCCGCCGCCGCCGAAATCGTTCTTCTCGGGCACGCCCAAGATGGCGCCATACTTTTCCCGGAGATAGCTAAGATCGGTACGCATCTCATCCATCGCCTCCATCTGCGTGACGGAGCGCTGGTGCAGATCGACCATCTTGACCCGCAGGACGATCTTGTTCTTCTCGTTGCGCTGGCCGCCGCCGATGGTGGTGAAGGTGAAATCGACCCACGGCTTTTTCGTCACGACCCGCACCGCGTCCTGCGCAACCTCCTTGGAACGGTCTATCGAGGCCTCACCCGCGAGTTCGATGTTGATGTCAAAGGCGCCTTGATCCATCTTGTCCATGAAGTTCGACTTGAGTAGCGTAACGAGCATGAGTCCGCCGGCGAACAGCAGCACACCGGTGACGAAGACCGTCACCTTGGTCAGACGGTTGCGCAGCACCAGTGCTATCACCTTCGAGTAACCGTTCTCGAGCCACACCAGGAGCGCTTCCATCCCGCGATAGAGGAAGAACTTCTTCGATTCCTCCTTGAGCATGAGCGACGACAGAAGCGGAGTGACGGTAAAAGAGACCAGCAGTGAGATCATGACCGATATCGCGATGGTGGCGCCGAACTGCCGCATGATCTTGCCGACCATGCCGGTCATATAGACAATGGGACCGAAGACGGCGACGATGGTAAGGGTGATCGCGAGGACCGCGAACCCTATCTCTTTGGTGGCGTCGAGAGCCGCCTGCATACGGTTCTTCCCCATCTCCATGTGACGGAAGATGTTCTCGATGACCACAATGGCATCATCGACCAGAAGCCCTATGGCGAGCGACAGCGCCATTGTCGTGACCATGTTGAGCGAATAGTCGAGCGCGCTGATGGCGAGGAAGGTGCCGATGACCGATACCGGCAAGGCTATCCCGACGATGAACGAGGCACGGCCGTTGCGGAGAAACAGGAACACGATCATGATGGCGAGAAAGGCACCGATGATGATATCCTCGACCGCTGAATCGACCGACATTTTGATAAAGGGACTGTTGTCGGAGACGATATCTATGGTGTAGCCCACGGGGAGGTTGGCCCGTATCTTCACGACTTCCTTCTTGATATCGTCGGCCATCCGGACGACATTGACGCCTCCCTGTTTCTGTATCTGGAGCGCGATGGTCGGATTGAGATCGCGCAACGACGCGGAACTCTCCTCCTGTAGGCCATCCTCGACCTTCGCGATATCGCGGACCAATATCTTGGAGGCCCCCGCCGCCATGATGGGCGTGTTGCGTATCTGTTCTATATCGCTCTGCTCAGAGGTGGTCTTGACGGTTATCTCCTCGCGGTCGCCCAACAGTTTGACACCGCCCGCCGGCACCTCAAGGAAGGTCCCCTTGAGCATCTGGATGAAACTGAAGGCGGGGATGTTCACCCCCTCGATCTTGAGCGGGTCGAGCAACACCTTGATCTCGCGCTTGCGGCCGCCGTACATGTTGACCGAGCCGACGCCGTAGAGCGTCTGTATCTGATTTTTGACCTGCTTCTCGGTAATGCGGGTCACTTCGCTCGGTTTTTCGCCCGCCGGCCCGTTGACCACCAGCGACAGCACCGGGAGCGCTTGAAAATCGACCTTCTCGACGATCGGCGTCTCGACATCCTCCGGAAAGGTCGACTGAATGGTCGCCAGCTTGTCGCGGACATCCTGCGACGCGATGCGGATATCGATGCTGTCGTCAAAGGTGACCACGAGTTGACCGACGCTGCTCAGCGCATAGCCCTGTATGTGTTTGATGCCCGATATCGAGGAGACGGCGTTCTCCATCTTCTCGACGACATCCTTCTCTATCGTTTCGGGATCGGCCCCCGGATAGACCGCGACCGCGGTGACTATCGGCAGATCGGCGTTGGGGAACAGCCCGACACCGAGCGACTGATACGCCATGAGTCCGAAGACGATGATGGCGGCGGTGATGACCGCGATGAAGACCGGGTTGCGTATCGAAAGATTCGCGAGGAACATGGCGCCTCCTTACTGTTTTGCCGAGACCGCTTCGCCCGCCTTCACCAGCGATGCGTCGTTGACGACCTGCACCGGTATGTCGCCGCTCACCTCCAGTCCCTCTTCAAAGGGGAATCCGGTAATGACGCTCCGCGCCGCGACCACGCCGTTGTCGATGGTGTAGAGCTCGGCGTTCCTCTCGCCGGTGGTGCGGACCGCGGTCGGCGGGACGATGATCCGCTCCCGCTCTCTGGTCCTGATGGTCGCGATCGCCGAGATGCCCGACGGGATCGACATATCCTTATTCTCGATGTAGACGATGATGCTGAATTTCTTCATGTCGTTAAGCGTGCTTCCCTTCGAATGGATCTTCGCCTCGACGCTCCGCCCGAGCGCCGGGATGGAGAACGACACCGGATCGCCCGGCCCGATCTCGCCGAAGTAGAGTTCGCTGATCTGTATGTTCACCTTGAGCCGGTCCAGCTTCTCGATGAAGGCGACATCGGCGCTGTCGGGCATCATGGTCACCGTCTTGGCGCCGACGGCGAGTTTCTTACGCGTGATGACCCCGTCGAACGGTGCGCGCACCTGCGTTTTGGCGACATTCTTCTCCATCATTGCGACCGCCTTGCGGTTCGCCTCTATCTGTTTCTCCAGCGCATTGTACTGCGTCTCGATGCCGTCGAGCTGCTGTTTGGAGGCGGCTCCTTTCTCATAGAGTCCCTTGAGCCGCTGATAGTCGTTGCCGAGCCCGGCGTATTGCGCTTCCAGCGCCGCCACACCCGCCCGCGCCTGTTCGAGGCCGAGTATGTAGTCGGTGGCGTCGAGCGTCGCGACGATCTGCCCCTTCTTCACCCGCTGATTCTCCTCGACATGGAACTTGAGTACCGTGCCGCCCACCTCGGAAGCGACCGCCCCCTTTTCCTCGGGAGCGAGCGTCACCGACTCGCGGATGGTCACCGCCCCCTTTTTCCGGAGCGGCTCTACCAGCCGTACCTCCTTGGTCACCTCCTTGCGCGGCTGGACCGCCGCCGCCGGCTGTTCACCGGCATTACCGCTGCCGCAGGCGGCCATCAGCGATATCATTACCGTCATAAGCATTGTCAGCAGTATCCGTTTCATCATGTCGAATCTCCGCATTATACTGTCTCCGTACTATCCTTTCTCCAGTTATGTTTTCTCAGGAAGGCGTCGACCGCCGAATAGGCGCAGGGAACGATGATGAGCGTGACGATGGTCGAGAAGGTGAGTCCGAAAACGACCGCGACCCCCATCGGGTTGTAGGTCTCCTGACCTTCGCCGCGCATCCAGGCGAGCGGCACCATGCCGAAGATCGTGGTGGCGGCGGTCATGAAGATGGGACGCAGACGCCGCGATCCCGAATAGATGAGCGCCTCGTCCATCGAGAACTTGAACTTCTCCTTCTGTATATTGGTGTAGTCGATCAGCACAATGGCGTTGTTGACCACGACGCCCACGAGGATGATCATCCCGAGGAACGCCGGGACCGAAAGTGTATGCCCCATCAGCAGCAGGCCGAGAATGACCCCGCTTATCGCGAACGGTATCGAGAAGATGATGACGAAGGGATCGACGAACGATTCGAACTGCGCCGCCATCACCAGATAGACGAGTATGATGCCTAACAGAAGGAGCTTCAGCAGGTCGCCGGTGGTCTCCTGCTGGTCTTTCAGGCTCCCGCCGTAGATCACTTCGACATCGGTCGGTATCTGCGCCTTCTCCAGCGCCTTTTTGACCTCCACCCCCACCTTCCCGATGGCGGTGTTGTCGGTCAGCCGCGCGCCGACGGTAACGATCCGTTCCCGGTTCTGGCGGTTCACGACCAGCGAGGTCAGCCCCTCCTTCACCGCGGCGACATCCTTGAGTTTGACCACCGTGCCGTACATGGTCTTGATCTCGAGTTCCTTGAGTTGTTCGAGATTGGAGCGGTCCGATTTCTTGTACTTGACCATGATCTCGAATTCGTCGCCGTCCTTGCGGTAGACCGAAGCGGTGTCGCCGTAAAAGGCGCTTCTGATCGCCGCGGCGATCATGGCGGTCTTGAGTCCCACCTGACTGGCGCGGATGCGGTCGATCTTCACCTCTATCTCCGGTTTGAGCGAATCGGCGTCGTTCGATATATCGCTGAGCCCTTCGATCTTCTTCAGTTCGTTCTGGAAACTCATCGCCGCCGCGCTCGCCTTCTTGAAATCGCGGTTGGCGAACTTGAGCGTGACCGGTTTCTCGTTACTGCCGGTCAACCCGCCGGAGGAGGTCTTGATGTCCATCTGTTCGATGCCGGGCACCTCCGTGATGACCCGTTTCCGTATCTTGTTCACATAGTACTTCACATTATGGTCGCGCTTATCCTGCGGCACCAGACGCGCCCCGGCCGTCCCGCTGTTGGTGTCCTGTATCTTCTGGGCGAAACCCGAATCGTCGGGGCCGCCCCGCAGGAAGGTCCGCAGGAGATACGCCGGGGGGATCTCTTCCCGGACGATCCGCTCGATGTGCTGGCCGGTGGCGATCGTTTTTTCCACCTTCGTACCGAGCGGGAGTTCGTACTCGACCTGTATCATCGCCTCGTCGCCTTCGGGAAGGAAATCGACCCCGATGATCGGGATAAGGAAAAGCGAGAGCACGAAGATAAGCGCCGCGGTCAGAAGCGTCTTTTTCTTGTGCGCGAGAGTGAAGACGATGATCCTGGTGTAGCCCCCCTCGACAAAGGCGAGGAACCGTTCGCCGAGCCGGAAGAACCAGTTGTCCCGATGCTTATCCTTTTCGAGGGTGAGAACGCGGGCGCTCACCATCGGGGTCAGCAGCATCGCCGCCAGCAGGGAGGCCGAAAGGGTCAGGATGATCACCCCCGCAAGTTGGCCGAACAGTATCCCGACCAGTCCCGATATGAAGAAGAGCGGCGCAAAGATGACGATGGTGGTCAGCGTCGAGGCGAGTATCGCCCCGCCGACCTCCGAGGTCCCGTCGATGGCGGCGTTGATCTTACTCTTTCCCTCTTCGAGGTGCCGCGTGATGTTGTCGAGCACGACGATCGAGTTGTCGACCACCATGCCGATGGCGAGCGACAGCGACATCAGCGAGACCATGTTGAGCGTGTAGCCGAACCCGTACAGGAAGGCGAAGGCGATGATCAGAGAGGCCGGGATCGAAAGAAGCACGATGAAACTCGACCGGAAACGCCGCAGGAAGAAGACCACGACCAGAAGGACGAAGAAACCGGCCGTCAGGACCGCATCGGAAAGGTTGCCCACCATGTTCACGATGAATTCGGAGGTATCCAGCAGCACCTCCACCTCGAAACCCTCCGGAAGCCGCGGCCGTATCTCGACCAGTTTATCCTTCATCGCGTCGGCGATGGCGACGGTGTTGGCGCCCGACTGCTTCTGGACCATCATGAAGGCCATGTATTCGCCGTCCTTGAGGGCGAACTGACGGCTGTCCTCGCTCCCCCAGAAAACGCGCGCCACATCCTTTATCCGGATGAGTCCCGACGGGGTGCTCGCGACGATCGTCTCGTTGACCTCGTCGATATTCTCGTACTCGCCGGGGACCCGTATGGTGTAGTCGAAATTGCCGATCTCCATGTTGCCGGCGGGGAGCGAGAGGTTCTCGGCGCGGACGGTGTTGGTGATGTCGGCCACCGAGAGATTGAGCGCGGCAAGCCGCTGTTTGTCGGCCGAGATGATGATCTGCTTTTCCATCTGGTTGAACGCGATGACGCCGCCGACCCCCGGGATCCGCTCGATGGGGTTCGTTATCAGGTTCTCTATCTCTTCGGCCTTATAACGGATATCCTCTTTCGACGAGGTGACCGAAAGAAAGACTATCGGCATCATGGACATATCGAACTTGAAAATGATGGGATCGTCGACATCGTCGGGAAGAAAACTGCCCGTCATGTTGAGGATGTCGCGGATGTTGTTGGTCGCCTCGTCCAGATTGACCCCGTACTCGAATTCACAGGTGACCGTCGACACATTCTCCAGCGAGCGGCTGAAGACATTCTTCACGCCGGCGGTGGAGGAAACGGCCGACTCGATGACCTTGGTCACCTTCTCCTCCACCTCCTCCGAACCGGCGCCGCGATAGACGGTGATCACCGAGATGTAGGGCGCCTCTATCTCGGGCATGAGATCTATCGGAAGGTCGGTGAGCGAGTATATCCCGAACAGCCCCATCATGATGAATATGATGGAAACGAGGACCGGCCGGTTGACCGCGAATCTTGAGAAATTCATGGGCTACCTCACTTTTACAACTCTTGCGGCGCGATGACGGTCACCTTCTGTCCCTCTTCGAGCCGTCGGCCGCCGCCCACGACGATATCCTCGTTCCCCGGATAAAGCAACTTTCTTTCTGTAAATTAGGATTGCGGGTCATTTTCAGCACCTAACGCCATATAAACCGAGCCGGTTTCCCATTCTTCGCTTTGCTCCATGAGGATCGCGCTCACCAGCCTAAGCAGAGAGCCCTCGTTGGGAAAGAGCGTGCATACCGCTGTCCTTCGCTTGATCTCCTTCTGCAACCGCTCAACGAGATTGGTCGAGCGCAGTTTCCTGCGGAGCCGATGCGGCACCGAGAAGATGGCGAAGCCTTCGGGGATGGCGCCTTCCATCCACCGGGCGAGTTTCGGCGCTTTTTTCTCGTACTTTGTCACCGCCTTCGCCAGAAGGCGCTCTGCCTCGTCTAGGTTGGGCGCCGTCAGTATCTCGCGGATGCTTTGGGCGACCTCTTCGCGCATATCCTGTCTCGGGACATAGGCCTGCGCGTTCCGCTGAAGATGCACATGGCAACGCACCCACGGGACGCCGCCGAAAACCGTTTTCAGTGCCTTCTTCAGCCCTTCGCAGTCGTCGCTCGTTATCAACTTAATGCCGTGTATGCCACGCTCCTTGAGGCGTTGCAGGAAATTGCGCCAGTGTACTTCCGCCTCGCTGAGCGATATGCTCACGCCTAGAATGGACCGCCGGCCATCCGCCAGCACGCCGACGGCCACCAACACCGCGCCGGAAACCACCGAACCGCCTTCTCTCACTTTCTCATAACGGGCATCCATTTGGAGGTATGGCACCTCTCCGAGCGGCCGGTTCCGCCATTTCTCCAATTCTTCATCCAGCAGTTTAGTCGCCCGCGACACATCGGTGCTGCTTACCTCCAGCCCGCACATCTTTTCCAGAATGTCACGGACCTTCCTCGTCGAGACACCGTGGATGTACATCTCCGCCATCGCCGTCTTGAGGGCTCGTTCACTGCGCAGACCCTTCTCCAATGCGGTCGGATAGAACTCTACTTCTCCGCGCACTTGCGGTACCGAAAGACGCATCTCCCCCAAAAGGCTTTTCACCTGCTTCGGCTTGTACCCGTTCGCATACCCTTGGCGCGCCTCCGTCCTCTCATAAGGGCGGGCGTTGAGCACCTTTTCCCGCTCAAGTCGCATCGCCTCGTTCAGAAGGATCCGTACCGCTTCTTCCATCCCGTCAAAGCCGTAATCCATAACTAACTGGACAGCCTCTGAAATCTTGCTACCATTCTCTTGGGTCATGTCGCATCCTCCGTTGTTAGCACTACGAAGATGCTGATATGACCCTTCTTGGCAAATTTTTGCCCCTCCGGCTCATCAAAACCGAATTTACAGAAACGATGTTACACTATCG
>CALMRE010000004.1 GCA_937871295.1 uncultured bacterium
TAGGTGCTGAAAATGACTTGCAATCCTAATTTACAGAAGAATTGTTGCTTTATCCTCAAAAAGTTTCAAGTTTACATAAAGCATCTTATGAGAAGGCCTCGATATGCACTACTCTTTCGGTCTCCGGCGGCTCTTCTTTCCTCCGTTGAGAACCCCGTAGACATGCCGGATGCTGACTTCACATACGGCCGCAAGGTCCTTTGCGTTCCGACCATCATAGTTTTCCCGGATGTATTTATCGGCAACTTTTTTCAGTGCCCGACGCGGGACACGGATGTTCGCCCCCTGCAGGTGCAGGATCAGTTTCGTTGCCACATCCAGCCCGCATTTCTTTGCAACCAACCGAAGGTCTTTGTTGGGCATTTCGTCCATCGTCAGTTTGGTCTTCTTGGTTAACAGAAACATGCTCCCCTCCGTTAAAGAATACTTTCTCCTCTCTCCCCCTATGATACCTCGAGAGCGAAAAAGGATTCACCTTAGTGCAAAAAAATATAAGAAATGACGCGGACTGGAAAAAACAACAGCACAACATATTATAAATTCAGGTTATTTCAGGCTCGAACCGGCATTCGACATCGCGACAGCCGCTGCAAAAAATGGTATAAAATTGCAGTATAGAGATTTTCTTGCATTCCATCTACTTCTTTATATCATTACTTTAATCCACTATCGGGGGATGGTTGGTCTGGTGAGGAGAGGGTTCTTCATCTATTCAAGAAGGATCGTTCCGCTTTCTTTCCCGTCTATCCAACAAGTCTTTTATGGTATAAATAATATCTTTGGGGAGAAGATCATGAGTCGTCTTGCCGTCGCATTGTTCGTCCTCGCGTGTTGTTTCACCGCGAGCCTTTCTGCCGCCGAACCGTGTCCGACCGGTTGGAAGTTCAACAGCGCCAACAACCACTGTTACAACCTCGAAGCGACCGCGTCGCCGGTTACATGGGTGCAGGCGAAAGCGGCCTGTGCCGCCTACAATGCGCGGACCAAGCTGGTCTCGCTCGGCGACCAGACCGAGAACGACTATGTCTATAACTATGTAAAGACCGAGAAAGCCTACAACGGCAACATCTGGATCGGCCTCGAAGCGAACGATGCCTATCCGGTGAGCGGTAACGAGACCTGCTCCAACGCCGTCGTCGTACCGGTGCTCGGCCGCAAATTCAGCGGCAGCATCACGACCGGCACCGGCACCGTCGATCCCTACAGCGACTGCGACATGCCCGGCAAGGAGAACTTCTTCCGCATCACCCCGGCGGTGAGCGGTACCTGGACCTTCAAGGTCTATTCGGCCTTCGACGCCGTCATCGATCTCTACAGCGGCGCCTGCACCTCGTTCATCGACTGCGAAGACTACAACGGCGCCAACGCTACCGATACCATGACCTACAGCCTTACGGCGGGCCAGACCTATACCGTCGTGGTCGACAAGTACAAAACCACCGATTCGGGGACATACACCCTTGAGATCATGGCGCCGACCGACAACGGCAAACGCGCCTTTTCATGGATAGACGACACCAACAACGGCTATACCAACTGGGACAGCGGCGAACCGAGCAACAGTGCCGGGAACGAAGCCTGCGGCGAACTCAAGATCGGCAGCACCACCTACGGGAAATGGAACGATCTTCCCTGTAACAGCAGTAGTGCCCTCCATGCCTATGTCTGCGAATACATCTCCTCCGTCTGCGGCGACAATGTCGTGGAAGGTATCGAAGAATGCGATGACGGCAACCTTACCGACAACGACGGCTGTGATGCCAACTGCCGCCCGACCGGCTGTGGTAACGGCCGCGTGACCGGCACCGAGCAGTGTGATGACGGCAATGTGATAGACCTCGACGCCTGCAACAACGACTGCACCTATCCTTGTCCGACAGGGTGGGCTTACAACACCGCGACCGGCAAATGCTACAACCTGTATGGCGTCGGCGCGACCAAGACCTGGACCGAGTCGAAGGATGTTTGTCCCACGACCTACGGCAACAATACGACCCTGGCGACTCTCGGTACTCAAGCCGAGAACGATTTCGTCTATAACTATGTCAAATATACCAAAGCCTACAACGGCAACACATGGATAGGGCTGGATGGCGTGACCGCGACCGCCGTCTCGGGCAACGAATCCTGCTCCACCGCGTGGATAGCCCCCGGTATGGGCCGCAAATACAGCGGCTACATCGGCGCCGGTACCGGTACCGTCGATCCCTACGGCGACTGCGACATGCCCGGCAAAGAGAACTTCTTCCGTTTCACCGCCGCCGTGAGCGGCACCTGGACCTTCAAGGTCTATTCGGCTTTTGATGCGGTCATCGATCTCTACAGCGGCTCCTGTGGTTCTTATCTTGATTGCGAGGACTATAACTACGCCAATGCGACCGATACCATGACCTACAGCCTGACGGCGGGTCAGACTTATACCGTCGTGGTCGACAAATACAGCACGAGCGACTACGGCGCCTATACGCTCGACATCATGCCGCCCAGCGACCGCGGCGTGAACGCCTATGTATGGATAGACGGCACCGACAGCACATACACCAACTGGGATAGCAACGAACCGACCGGTGCCACCGAAGCCTGCGGAGAACTCAAGATAGCGACAACGACCAACAACAAGTGGAACGACCTCGCCTGCAACAGCTCATCGGTGAAGCTCGTCTACACCTGCGAGACCCCCGGTGACATCCTCGCCATGACCAACAAAACAGCTATCACCACGCTTGACCTCAGCAACCGTGGCCTCACCAGTCTGGATGGTATAGAGGCGTTCACGAATCTGCATGTGCTCAATGTATCGAACAACAATTTGATCACGCTGGATGGTTTGCAGGGATGCGCGGCCTTGACCGAGATCAATATTTCAGGCAATGCAATTGATAGCCTTTCAGTATTATACAGTTTACAGGACCTAGTCAAAGTCACTTTGACGGACACGGAAGATAACTCCATCATTGTTATTGAGCGCTCGTATGGCGAAACTCTTGCTTCTTTCCTTGGGAGGATATCCGTCCCGATATTCTGGATTAAAGATTACCATGAATTGGCTTCTCTGCTGGTAAGATATTCTTTCGATAACAGAGCATCAACTCAGTACGAACCCAACTTGGCGCCGTGCGGATCCGGCACGAATGTACCTACCTGCGGTTTGTGGTATGGGCGTGACGAAACCGGTATGGAATATGCCGACAGCCCGGTTCCCAGCAGCAATAGTTCTTCATACTTAATAAACGATGCTCTGGATTACATAAGAATCTCCGCGAAAGATACGACATATACCGACCTTCCGCTATCGGACGATCTCACCTTCAGTTTATGGTTCCACACGACAAATACCGCGCAACCCATACAGACATTGTTGGGGAGATATTGTCTCGGCGAACCTGAATATTGCGATGTGTATCCCCAGAAGAAAATCTTTGAGGTCTCGTACGATACGGGGAAGATAATCGTCACTAAAGTCACAAGCGCGTGGACTACCGAAGACCATGATTTCGATGTCAGCGGTATCGCGTCGAGGATTAGCGGATGGCATCATGTCGGCATAGAACTCATAGATCATTCCTATTTGAAGATATTCTTTAATGGGGTATTGGTGGGATCCCCCTATAATATCGGCGATGTGTCCGGACCGACCGATCCGGCGGCCATAAAAAGGTATCTCATCGGTAAGCCCGCCACGGCAGTGTTGATCGACGAATTCCGGGTCCATAAGGGAACTCTCGATTTGAATGAGATCCAAGACCTGTACTATGGTTTCTCCTGTCCGATAGGATATTCCCGCGATATGGTGTATCCCGAAATGTGTGTGATGTGCGGCGACGGGGAAATAGAAGGCTCGGAAATATGCGATGACGGGAGTACACTTAACGGCACTTATGGTCATTGCAGTACAGACTGTACCGGTCAAGGGCCGAATTGTGGGGACTCATTGGTTTCCAACGGCGAGAACTGCGATATCGCCAAGACCGGCACCAATTACGGTTCAGCGACGATCGACTGCCAAACCTACAATGCTTCCTACTATACCGGCGCCAACGCCACCTGTAATACCGGCTGTTTCTCCGGTTACAATGTGTCCGCCTGTAAATACTGTGGTGATGGTACGGTGAGCAACGGCGAGAACTGTGATACTACAAAAACCGGCTCTGCTTACGGCGCGGCGACGATCGATTGCCAAACCTATAATGCTTCCTACTATACTGGTGCCGATGCCAGTTGCAACACTGGCTGTAACGCCGGCTACAACATAGCTAATTGTCGCTGGTGTGGTGATGGGCAGGTGAGCAACAGCGAGGCCTGCGACACCTCCGGCACGACCGCTACCGTCAACTGCACGACCCGTTCCCACTCTCCAGCCTACTGGAACACCGGTGACAACGCCACTTGCGCCTCGGGTTGCGGCAGTTACAGTGAGACCAACTGTAAATATTGCGGAGACGGAATATACACCCCGGCCTTCGAGAATTGCGACACCACGAAGACAGGCTCAACCTATGGTTCAGCGACGATAGACTGCAATACATACAGTAGTTCCTACTATACCGGCGACAACGCCACCTGCAACAACGGGTGCAATGCGGGCTACAACATAGCTGCCTGTCGCTGGTGTGGCGACGGACAAGTGACCAACGACGAGAACTGCGATGACGGAGTCAACGACGGCACATATGGTCACTGTAAGGCGGGATGTCAATCAGGAATGGCCGCGTACTGCGGCGACGGTACGGTCAACGGTTCCGAAGTATGTGACGACGGAGTGAACGATGGCTCCTATGACGGATGCATGGCGGGCTGCGTCGCTGTCGGACCCCATTGTGGCGATGGTGTCGCGCAATCGGCGAACGAAACTTGCGACGGTACCGACCTGAGCAGCCAGACCTGTACGACGCAGGTGAGCGGCGCGACGGGCGGAACACTTTCCTGTAACGGTGGCTGCAGCGCATTCGTCACCACGGCTTGTACGAAGACCTATACCTGTAACGCAAAACCGGCGACCGGCACCGTTTGGAATACCGTGTCGAGTTATAACCAGACTTGGAGCGGAACCGCATGGGTGCCCGCTGATGATGACACGACCGAATATAATGCAACGGGAAGCTCCACCGCGTGTCGCTATGCCTGCGATACCAATTACATCTATGAAGAAGGCGCTTGCATCCATTCCAAACAGGTTAATTGCACTTTGCCGGTTGATACCAATTACAAAGTGATCGATGATGAGACGATGGTCACCATAACCTATACCTCCGGTATCGGCTGGAGCGATCCGGACGAGTGCCCATGGGTCTGCGATACAAACTATGATCGCGACGGCGAGGCCTGCATTGATGAAAAAACGGTCGTCAATTGCTACGCATCGAGCGAACTACTTCATGTCTATAACGAACAGTCGCAAACGCTCCATTTCACCACTGAGCACGGGTGGCGGTTGGAGTGGAACGGGAATGTTGTCGAGTATTCCCGTACCGACGATTACCTCGACGGAAACGATACATGGAGCCCTATCGGCCAGTGTCCCTGTATAGCGGGCACCTATCGTTCACAGGCTGGTGAACCGCTGACCGAATGTATTCCTTACGGGGCGATCGACTTCCAGGATAAGGACCTGCATTTATGCCTGCGGCGGTTCATACCATGGGGCGAGAATATCGATCACACGACGAGGTACTATCTTACGCCGGAAGAGCTTGACGATCCGTGGTTGTTCCTCGTCGATTGCAGTTATGATCCCGACAACACGCTCTACAACACCAAAGAAGTTCCCGGTTATCAGCCCGAAACCATCGGAAAGATACAGTCTCTTCGCGGCATCGAGTACATGACGAACTTGCAAGAACTCTATCTCAGCGGCAATGCGGTCCACGATCTTAAGCCACTCACAAAGCTTTCCGAAAATAGTTTCTACGGACTACATTACGAGAAGAGCTACTGTGAACAAGCAACACCAATCACCCATATGATGCCGTTCTCCTACGACCTTTCGAAACCATGTCCCGATGTGGCTTGCGATGCGGTTAAATCAGAATGCATCAACTTCGATGCCGGCCTGTATATTTCCTATTCCGCCACCAACATTTTCAATATCGATGATCCGCATGAGATATTCTGCCTAGATAGGGTCGATGGTGCCCAAGAACCGTCGCATGTTTTCCTGACAGGCGCAGAGAATGAAAGCGTGTATGAGAAACAGTTATACCTGTCGGAAATGTCCTGTGAAACAGGCACTACTCCGACGAGGCTTTTGTTCGGTTTTCTGAAAGATCCGTCCGCGTGGAGTGCCAATCCGCCCGCGCTCGAGGTGCTCGATCTGGGGGACAATGTCCTGTCGGCCGATTCTCTGGAAGGCCTCGACAAGTTGACGCAGCTCAAATATCTGGTCCTTTCCGGCAATTCGCTACATGGTTTATCGCAGGGCGCGTTCTTCGGATTGAACAATCTGACGGCGCTTGATCTTTCCCACAATGGCATGGACGATACCGATATCCTGACGCTCAAGGACACTCCCGGACTCATCTATCTCTATCTGGCCGGCAACCAGATCGGAAATCCTAATTCTTCTCTGGGAGAAACGGAAGAAGATTGCACCTGTACGGAGTCAGGGTGCAGTAGCGTGTATAACCTTTGTCTTTGCAGCGAATCAAGCGGGACCTGCTCAGAATTAACTCCTCGGCAGCATGATTTCCTGCTTAACCATCTGATCAACCTCGAACGGCTCGACTTAGGAGACAATCCTTTGACGACGATATGGGGCGTTCCCGTGCTGACCAAACTCCGCTCTCTCGATATCGGATTGTCGGATACATTCAGCGGCGACTCAAATATGATCTCTCTTACCTTGCTGCGACATGCCGACACGCAGGGCTATCCGGAATTTTTGGAGTATCTCGATTTGTCGAACCGTCGCACGGGCACCGGATCGTTTGTAGTCGATATTGAGCCCTTACAGGATATCTCCAGTCTTCGCTATCTCGTCCTTCATCAGAAACTGACTACACCGCAAACAGCGCCCGCCCAACTAAGCGACGAAAGTGATCTGGAGGCCTTTATAAATCTCAGGACGCTCGATATTTCGGGTCTCCGAGTCGGGTCTCTTGACATGCTTGAAGAAATGCCGAATCTTCAGGTGCTCATCGCCGAGAACGCCTGCATCACCGACCCTGAACCGTTGCTCACGCATGAAATGGTAGGTTATGCACGGTTGGCGAACAATTGTATCCCCGCCACCGACAAGCTGACCTCGTTATTGAACGAACACATCATCGGCGACGATTCGCTATCTCAGCGTGAGCCGAATCTCTGCAACACCGTATGCACGACATATAAGATATGCGCCTTCACGCCGACGCCCGAGACGATCGCCTGTTCCCTGTACGACGCGCGTTACGGTTCCGGTACGGCCTACTGTAACGAAGACGGCTTCAGTTACGATGTTTCGGGATGTGTCGAGCTGGAAACGCCGGACGACGACTCGTTGCTCACCGACGATCCTTTGACCGATGAAGACACATTGCTTGATGACACCGATGACATGGGATCGGCTGGCTCCAGTGGCGATGATGCCGATATCCCGCGCTCCGCGCAGTGTAAATTGGTTTCTGGTGTTCTGCCAAGAAGTTATAACAACCAACCATACTGCAGATGCGGAGAGGGGAGTCATGCTGTCTACTACAATATCAGCGACGAAACGACTTGGCGTTGTGTGAGGGATCAAGAGGAAGATATCGCGTCGGCAATGGATGTTGACGATCCCTCCACTCTCGACTGCATTAACTCCTCCGAGAATCTTACCACGACCGAAACAGCGAACATCCCTTGGTGCCTTGACGGAAAATGTAGATCGACAACTGACAATGACACCATATTTGAGTGGTGTTATGTCGACCGGTTCATTCAGTCGCCCTGTTATCGTGCCTATCGGGACGATTGCGAGCGGATAAGAAACCTTCCGGCGAATGCATTCCAATCCGACACGAATGTAGTTACATCGAGCAATCCGGCGGAAAGAAAATACGCCGCATTGCAGCAAGTGAAAGGAGTTCTTACCGAAGAGGTCATCGGCCCCGACGGGAAAGCGGTCCGCTATATCGATTTGCCGGAACCGGCGATGAGCGGCTATGGCAGCCACAGCACATTCGTCGGGCATATGAACCGGGCTCAGGCCGTCATCCAGAATTTCATCCGTCCCGTGAACTTGAAATTCAAGGAACTTTCCGATGCCGTGGTCTATCCGGGCGACCCGTATATGTCCTCCGACATGTTCGGCTTGACCGCCGATATCCGAAACATCGGCGCCGTCCAGTATTATGGCGAAGGTTCTCTAGAGAATGTGGCTTTGCATAAGGTAACCATGGTCCCCGAAAGCGTTTCCACCGCAAATATCGTCTATGTCCCCGGCACATATACTTCGGTCACCAATGTCGGCATGCTCGATCTCCAAGGATTGCAATCGATCGAATTGGTGGGAGGAGAAACTTCGTTACAGGATACGATCCAGAACGCATTCACCAACAGATTGCCCGCCGCACCGGTCTCGATATCCGCGGAAGCGCTGTTCCAGACGAATCGCTCGATCTTCAGCAAGGTCCTTGCGAAGATGCAGGTCAATCTTATACCTCGAGCCGATTGGTCTCCCACCGAACCGATCCGTTCGTGCGAACAGTACGTCTATCAGAAGTATTTCGATTTTACCCGATCGATGGATATCCTCGCCGCCTATGAGAAGTACCCCGAAGAATTCATGGGGATGCTTTTCAACAACGATGAGGCGTATTGGCCGGAAAGTTTCGGGGAAGAGGTGATCTCCTTTGCCGAGTTAGGGACCGGCAATCAACTTTCCGCCGCGAACAAAAGAGACCGTTTCGGCGATTACCGCAACATAACCTGTCATCCGTTGTTCGGAAGCAACACGAAATGTTATGTGCTGAGCGCGAACGATATCTGGCAGGAATACAGCAACCTCGATGGCTCGGATATTCTTCGTCTGACGAAAGGAAAAAATCTGTTCTGGGAGGTTATCTACCAAATAGATCAGAAGCAAGAGAGTTTGAAGGATGACGAAGGAAGACCTCATATCGTGAACGGCATGCTCCGCAATATCGCCACCACACTGTCGCTCGGCACTACCGATGTCCTTTTGGGCGCTCCCGACTATCAACGGGCCGATCTTCAGTACTACAAGACACAGGCGGCGGACTATCAGAGCGATATCGCGGACGATGAATCGGCGCTCGAACAACTCAAGTATTCGAAGAAACTGAAAGATCGGTTGTTGCAACTTCTGAAATACCGCGCCAATGCCGAAATCTTGTGGAACGAAAAGCGGGAATTCGTCAAACAGTTCCAACATGGCAGCCTTCCTAAATTCCCCAACGACGGTCCCATCAACTACGATGTTGCCGAGATCACCCCTGCCGCGACCACACTTCTTAAAAATCTCAGTATTTACAAGCCGACAGTGACCAAACTCGAAGAGATTCTGGACCCGAAAATACGGGCGATGTACAATCCCGCGACGAATGGCACTGCCGTCGCCTATCTGGAAACCGTCGAAGCGGCGACCGAGGTCGAACGGGAACAGCTATGGAAAACGGTAGAAGCCGATATCCGCGACAACCGTTTCCTCGAGACCGAAAAGGCCCAAAAACTCTGGAGCCGCTATCATTACGGCAAGGACGCCTACCAGAATGAACATGCCGCTCCGGGCGAAGCCTATGTCCGCGGCGATACTGAAGAGTTGCTGGAACAGGTACTCGAAGAGATCGACGACCGGATAGAGTGGACGCTTCAACAAGCGGCGGGGGATCTGGTCATTACTCCGGTTGATGCGGCGGGGACGGAGGGAACGAGTATTACGCTCGACTGTTTGAACACCACCTCTACCACGACGACCCCGTGCGATCTTGACGCTGAGAGCTTCGCAGATCAACTGCCCACACTCATTCCGCCGACGGCCATGGAGCGCGATTACAAGAAATGCATGGACTATTTCCGGAGCGACGCGGCGATATTCTCGTCGAATCTTACCGACGTACCGGAATTCACGGTATTCCATCCCGAATGGGCGGCCGTATATGGCGGCGTCTATCCGGGCTATGAGAACATGGCGATGGGAACCTTGTACACGCGGGCAAAAGGAGAGGGAAGCACCTTGCCCCCGAGTGTCGTGACCAGACTGGGAGAGACCATAGAAGCATATTGGAATTTCGAATATCAAAACACCTTCGGGCTGGAAGAGATCACTTCCTCCTATTACCGGGGCAAATCGGTATCCGGCGTGTCGGGGAGCGAAATGGATTTTTCGCCTTATACTTCCGATATCGAAAATCAGACGACCGGGATAGGCATAGCGAGCGGTGCCTTGATATTGAAAGGCGGTTTGGCATTGAGCGAACTGTGGACGTGGTCGGGAGATACCATCCCGAATGCGGTCAAAAATTCATTTACCATCGATATGTATCTGACGCCCGGCGATTGCGCCACGCTTACCGACACCGATACCACCAATGAGGTCTATCGTTCCATTTTCTCGAAATCGATCGGCAGCGACAACAACGACAATGTCAAGTTCGAGATCGGTTGCGCCAAATTCTCCTCGCAGGAAAGTCCCAAACTATTCGTTCGTATGAATAGTCCTCTCCATAATGGACAGACAATCTCCATGCTCAATCAGATTGACGAAACGGTCATAGACGAACGACCACTTCCCCCTCTGCCGGGGACAAATGACTTCATGCATCTGGTGGTCGTCGTCGAAGAGCAAAGTTCGGGCTCAAAGATAACGATATACCGCAACGGCATCAAGACCGGCGAAGGAAATGTCGACACAAAATTCACCGACCCGGTCCATGAATCGAATACCGACGGACACTATTTCGTCATCGGCGCTCTTTACAACGGCGACGGCAACTACGATCACAAGTGGGCCGGTAGAATGAAACGGCTCACCATCTACAAGCAGGCGACGCATGAGACCGGCTCTCTTGCCGCCGAACGGGACGCCCGTTTCGCCCTCTCGTTCGATCTTGCGCAGGAAGATATTTACAATGTGCAGGCATTCGTCGATGCCTACACTGCCTTCAAGAAAGACCCTCCGGAAGAGGTCTCTACCGATACTACACACAACCCCAAATCGACGAAAGAACGAGCCATAGATTTGGGTGTTCATTTTGGTGACAATAATGCTACTGATTATGTGGCTGCCACCCTTTTCCACTATGGCGCCAACCTATGCGATCTGAAAATGGATGGCAGCGTTTTGAAATGCTATAACGCCGAAACGGAGTCATGGAACGCCTACGATTCCTCGTCCGTCGGGGCAATTCAGGCCGAAACGGGTTCGCGCTGTTTCAACAGTGGAAGCAACACGACATGGCCCGCCGACTTCACCGATAAGGGTGCCCGTTGTCTCGAAGCCTACATCATGCTCAACGATGCGTGGAGAGCGGAACAGGGGACGATCACGCGCCGCGTCAAGGAGGTGACCAAACAACTTGCCGAAAACAAGGAAAAGCTCAAGGTCGCGCAACTTGCCCGCGTCATGCAGATGGAGCCGAGCGCGCCGGGGACGCAGACTACGACTCAGAAGAAGAAACGCAAAGACAGCATCAAGAAGTACTTCTCGGAGTATGAAACCATCCGCAACAACAAGTGTGTTGGCATCGAGTACTCTTACATCGCGGGCGGCGGCATCTATCAGATCGATGTCGATTGGGACAAACTCAATCCGATACCCGATCTGCGCAAGTTCGAGCCGCTCGTCGCGCAGGTGCTGAACGAACTCATCACGACGCTCTGCGTCATAGGGACTGACCCCGACACGGAATTTACCGATGAAGAAGTCGCGGCCTGCCGTATGATCGATCCGCAGACTTTCGTTGATGATCCGGCGCTTATGGCGCAATTGTATCGCGAGGTGATGGAAGGACTCAAGGAAGTGCCCACCTGTATGCTTTACGAGAACGAGGCGGGCAGAGAGGCGCGGCGGCTCATCACGGCGGTACAGAAGTTCATAAACATGTTCAAGGGCTTCAATCCGAACCGGATGAAGAAGGGGGCGATGTCGATGTTGCCCGATGTCGATCCGGAGGATTTCCTCTATGCTCTTGCAGAACGGGTAGTGAAACAGGCGCTTCAGAATGCGTTAAGTACAACCGGCGCCTATGAAACGGTTGCCCGGGCGCAGAGTGTCCAGAAGGCGATACAGAACGATGTCGCCAAGGTGAAAGGGCAGGTCAAACAGGTCGGTGAGATGGTATCGACCATCAAAGAACTGATTGAAGGATTAAAATCGGGCAATTTGACGGGGACGATTACATCAGCAGAGGCAGAGGCTCTCTCCAAAGAGGTTTTTGGACTCATGGCACAAGAGGTACTCATCGATTTCATAACGATGAATGTCAAGGTGACCTTCAATGGCACGATTCCCGAAGGATTGCCCGACAAACCAACGCTTGAAAAGCAGTTTATGATGAATCGCGAGTTGGTTGAAAATCTCATCAAGAACGCAAAACCGCTTACATTCGATACCTCGGGCGCATTGTCTTGTGGTACAAATTGTGATCCTTTACTCAAGTTGTTCTATGATCTTACAAAAAATCCGTATGATGCAAATTCTGGTTTTGCGACATGGTTTAGTGGCGCGATAGGCGGAGATAATGTAAGAGATAAAATAATAACGACCATACAAACGGTCATAAAGAATCCCAACGATCCAGCAAAATATTTCAATTACCAAAATGTCCTTGAAATGGCCCGCTCTATACCAATTCCCCAGTGGACCACTATTAACTCAAGCATGTATTCAGAATTATTGGATCCGGACGGACACATAGGATCAAACACAACCTTTGCTCAAACCCTTTTCTCGCAGATTCAAACTCAGGTTGCTCGAAGTGTTTCCGATGCTTATCAGAATTCCGGCTCGCTTTCGATAACCATTACATATAGCGCAACTGGTAGCAGTAACCTAACCCTTCCCTCTATAAATCTTTCTCTCGTCCAACGCGCCCTCATGAGATTGCTTGAACGCAAAGCGAACCAATTCCAAGCTTCCTTCCAGGACAAATTCGCCACTCTAACCACAGCGCTCAACACAATAACCGCGGGCGATATTTCCACTCTGGTCAACGACGAATTCGAAACGATTGCCGCGATCAATGACCTTCAAAATTCCAGCATTACTCTGGATGCCGGGGACCTTTCAACTGCGCTTACCGCCGCGCTCAGTAACTCCATGCTCGATATACCCACCCTTATGGAGATATATATCTCCGCCGTAGCCGAACAATTCAACTTCGAGGTCCTCAACGAGATCCTCAGCGGCAACTTCGATTACAAATCGTTCATAGAGGATTCTCTCGATTATTGTATCCAAACTCATGTAGAGAATCGCGAGATCAAGAGCGAAGCGTTGAAAACGGCGCTCAATTGCACCGGGACCTGTACACTCGGGAGCCGGGTCGACAGCCTCGAGGCCGTTGTCGAGGGCATAGGCAATGTAGCCGAAAATCCGGAAATACTGAAAGACCGCGCCAAAGACCTCGGCATGAGCCTCATGAACGGCGTTATGGCCCGCATGACCGAGATCATCATTGAAAAACTGATGATGCTCCCCTACGGCGAATTCGTGATGCACAGCCGCGCCGATGTGGAGTACTTCAACAGCAAAGAGAATATCTTCGAAGCCACCAACTTCATCAGCACCCGATTCCCGCAAAGCGTCTTGCCGGATGACGACCCGAAATGCACCGGTCCCTCCGGCGATCCGGCGCTATGCCAGTATGCTCGCCTCGACGGCGCCAAACAGAAAGCCCGCAACTGGTTCCTCGACCACACGAAAGACACGAACGGCAACACGAAACTGAAACAGTTCGAACTCTATCAGAAATTCTATGCCAAGAGCATCAATCTCGGTATTGAAGATGCGATACTCGACATCGTGAAACAGAAGTTGTTGGAAGTGACGGGGATAGAAGGACTGCTCGACGACCTCTTGCCCGAAGAGGTGTCGATGATTCTGGCGGCCTATGGATCGGGCGATTACAAGAAGATAGCGGAAGTGGCCGCCAACGAAGCGGGACTCGATCTCGAAAAAGTGCAGAAGGATATCGAAAAAGCGCTCGTCGATGCGCAAAAAGAGATAATGGCGCTCGTCGAGAAAGCGCAGAGTGAAGGAGGTCTTGCGTTCGGCGACCCCGAAAGCACCGAGAACAGTACCGGCGCCGGCGACAACCCCGAAGAATGGGGAGAAAAACACTCTCTGGTCGACCTTCCCTATGAAGACAGTTACTGGAACATGATCGGTATCGTTCCCGTCATGCTTCAGTGGGGTGTACATCTCACCGTCGATGTCTACTTGAAGTATTACGCCGACTATGGTATGGTCGCCAACGATGCCAAGGGAGGGCAACAGACGCTGGGGCTCACCGCCGGACTGGGCGTGACCCCGCATGTGAAATGCGACGGGTACATCGCGGGCGGGTTGGGGCTTGACCTCGGATTCGTGGGCTTCTTCCTCGGCGTGGAGGGCAATATCATGTTCGTGAACTTCAGAGCGCCGCTTCGGATACAGGCGTTACTGGGCGCCGAATTCGCTGACGGCGATCTTGCGGCTAAACTGTACCTGAACGCGAGTCTCACGCCGAAGTTGACGCTGTTCGATGCCTCGTTGAAGGTAAAGGTTCAGGCGCAGGTGATCGGCATCCCGGTGACCTACCGGAAGACCTTCGCCAACTTCAAGCCACTGATAGACAGAGACTACGGAAACATCATACCCATTAAACCGCTCGATTTGAACTTGTTCACCCTCGGACAGATCATGAATGCGATGCAATGACGGGAATGAAACGAGAACCGAATCGTAGGGGCGTTCCCAGCGGGACGCCCTCTTAAAAATGGAGACCGGAGATGAAAAGAACACCGTACCTGTTGGCCATCCTCATTCTCCTCACCGCCTGTACCGGTTGTGACAACGAAAAGCTCAAACCGGGCGAGTTTGAAGATGCGGCACTCAAGGCGTGTGTACAAGATTTAATAGATTACGCGATCGGTGTTGGAACTATGAAGGCAGACGATCCAAACAAATATGAGAAGATTGATACGCTGGACTGCTATGGAGGCGGAATAAAAAGCCTCAAAGGAATCGAGAATCTTTCCAATCTTAATTGGCTTGCTATCGTTGACAATCAAGTTGAATCGTTGGAACCACTGAGCACTCTGGCAAAATTGACCTTTCTGAAGCTTAGCAACAACAAAATAAAAGAGTTGGAGTCCTTGTCGGGATTGACGGAATTGAACAATGTTTCTTTAATAGACAATTATATCGAGGACATAACTCCGTTGTATGGTTGTAAGAAAATAACTATGTTGTCAATCAATGGCAATTGCATCACGGATGAGAAGCAATTTGAGGATATACAAACACAATTACCTAACGCTGGTGTCAGTGGGGCTGTTCTAGCGGCGCAACATCCTGAAAAGTGCCAGTGATGTTTGTGAACTTCAGAGCGCCGCTTCGGATACAGGCACATAACGCGAAACCAAGCCGATACCAGTGCTATTTCCTCCGGATCTTTTCGTCGATCTCATCGTTGTTCTTCGGACGAATAGGTGCTCCTATTCCTCCTCATCACGCCTCGACCTCGTCGAAAATCTCTCGACGGAAAACGCAAAAGCATAGGCTCGGCTCCGCGTGGGCCGAATTCGTCGACGGTGATCTGGCGGCTAAACTGTACCTGAACGCGAGCCTGACGCCGAAGTTGACGCTGTTCGATGCCTCGTTGAAGGTAAAGGTTCAGGCGCAGGTGATCGGCATCCCGGTGACCTACCGGAAGACCTTCGCCAACTTCAAGCCACTGATAGACAGAGACTACGGAAACATCATACCCATTAAACCGCTCGATTTGAACTTGTTCACCCTCGGACAGATCATGAATGCGATGCAATGAGAAACAACAAAGCGTCCCCTTGTCAAGGGGGAGTGAGGGGGTTTTATATTTCCCGAAAAACCCTCCCTTGCCCTCCCTTGACAGGGCGGGAAGCATGAACGGAGACCGGAGATGAAAAGAACACCGTACCTGTTGACTATCCTGATTCTCCTCACCGCCTGCACCGGCTGCGACAACGAAAAACTCAAACCGGGAGAATTTGAGGACCCGGCACTCAAGGCGTGTGTACAGGAGAAAATAGATTACGATGCGAATTTGGGATT
>CALMRE010000005.1 GCA_937871295.1 uncultured bacterium
AAGCATCTTTGTTCGTGCGTCAAGGATCCTGAGGATCACAATGGTGTGTGTCAGGACCGTCCCTATTACTACCTGATAAAGGTGCAGAACTGGGGCGACGACACGGCGCACGATGTCATGGTCATAGACAACCCCGAGGCCTGCGGCATGATCTTCTATGTGCCGGGCTCCACCGAGATGGCGACGCAGTTCGACCAGAACGGCGACGGGACCGACTGGACGCCGATCCCCGACGGACCCGACGGAGAATGTCCGTTGAAAGGTGACGGGTTCAAGGTCGCCGACGCGATGCTCCCCTGCGACATCAACACCATGACCTGCACCGATACGCGGCTCATCCGGTTCAAGGTTCAGCCGAACAATGCACCGAAGAACTGCGTGATAGATAATATCGCGTACATAAAGGAAGCGGCAAGCGAGATACAATACGCGACCAATACGAATGTGCCGCTTACAAGCCCTTTTGGCGAATGCAAACCTATCGAGGAATGCCCCGAGCCGTCGAAATCGGAATGCGGCGGCGGTGAAGAAGAGCCCGTCACCGACAGCGACACGATAATAAATGCCGATGAAGATATCGTCGTTGCCGACGAACCGGCGACCGACGACACGACCACCCCCGACACCGACACGAAAAAAGATGGCGGCGGCTGTGCGTTGGTGGTATTCTAGTCCCGTTCTTGGGGGAGGTTCTCATGCGGAACATGGTTGCTCTGTTTCTGATATCCGTCTTCCTTGTCCCGTTCAGCGCCGGGGCGCTGGAGATGGGGCCCGCTGTTGCCGTGCTCGACGGACAGCAACTCAAATGGACCGACGGGCCGTACGGCTACCATGTCATGTTCAAGTCGCAACTGCTCAATCTCAACACCGCCAACGACACCGCCGGCGACATGTACAATCCGCAGGCCGACGCATGTAGCGAACAGAGCGTCTACCAACTCGGCGATACGCACCTGCCCTACGATGCCGTCATCGAACGGGCCTTTCTGGTGTGGACCGCCGCGCAGCCGACGGCGAAAATCAACGACCTTACCGACAACACGGTGCGGCTCGACTTCATGCATGAAAACGACGAAGCGCTGAACGACGGCGTCGATGTGGTGGGCCGGGAGGCGGGGCTGAGCGACGAGCAGGATTTTGAATTTGAATCGTTTCAGCAGAGCGACGCCAACGGTAGTCGCGGCTTTTTCACCCACCGGGTCGATGTGACCGATTTCTTCAAACAGTTGCAGGTCGCGGCCCGCGAGGAGGGAAAACCGGCAGGGTCGTCGCTCTACGGTCTCTATATCGTTTCGGGACTTGAGTGCACCAATGACCCGGCCTATCTTAATGTCTCCATGATGGTCGCCAATTGGTCGATAATACTAATATATACATCGACACAGGTCCCTTCGCGTGACATCTATCTATATAACGGGGTCGCCGTTTATCAGCATGTTTCGGTGCCGTGGCAGCTCACCGGCTTCACGCTGCCGGCCGATCCGAAGATACTGCTGACGCTCAACACCCACGAAGGGGACGGCGGGCTCATCAATCCATCGAACTCCACCATTCCCGAATCGCTCCAATTGAACGGGCCGGAAGGCGAACCGGTCGATCTGCAGAACACTTGTAACTACCTCACCCAAGGGAACAATGCGGGACAGCCGTTCTACTACACCGAGGTGTTCAATTCCATTTCTTCGGTGTACGGCTTGGATCCGACGGAAGGAGAGACCTGTGTCGGTCCGGGTCCGGGACCCAATGCCAGCGATGGGGAGATGATCGAGTACGCCATTGACATGGATACATTCTACATCGACGGCGCGACCGAACCGTGGGCCGGACAGTTCCCGGCGGGTACCGATACGCTGACCGTCACGCTCAACGCCAATCAGGATTCCTTCTTCACCAACTTCCTCCTCCTCGCGGTGGAAGGAGAGGCGAACTTCGACATTCCGGAAGAGGCGACAACTTGGCCCGATGGCCGGGAAAAGCATTTCTGTTCGTGCCAAGATACCGATAGTTATGATTGGACGGTGTGTCAGGACCGCCCTTACTATTATTTGATAAAAGTGCAGAACTGGGGACCCCGCGTTGTCCACAATGTTGTTGTTGTCGATGATCTGAGCGATTATATGAACTATATTCCCGGCACAACGGAGATGGCAACTCAATTTGACGAGAATGGCAATGGCCTTGACTGGATGACAATCCCCGATGGCCCGGAAGATACGATCCCTCTTTCTGGAGAGGGATATCAAGTCGCCGATTCGATGGCGCCCTGTGATCAGAACACGAAGGTCTGTGTAGACACCAGACTTGTCCGTTTCAAGGTGCTGTTGAAAGCGGGATTGCCTAAACCCGGCGGCGCATTCATTCCCAACCTTGCGTTGATAAAGAGTTCGGAGAACCCGGAGGGATATAAAACCAACGGAGGAATACCTTTAAAAGTAGGCCTCTCCATAAGTTGCCCCTCATTCGAAGAGTGTCCCGAACCGCCCAAATCCGAATGCGGCGGCGGCGATACCCCTGACGACGATGCGTTATCCGATGACGATATCATCACGACCGACCATTCCGTGACCGATACCGCTACAAACGATGCCGATACGACACCGCCGAAAAAGCCCGCCGACAACGGCTGCGGGTGTTCTTTGGTGTTTTAAGAGAGGGAGGCTGTCATGAGAAAAATGTTTCGTCCTTTGTTCACGGCGCTTCTTATTCTGACGGTCGCGTGCGGCGACATCACGAGCACGACCGGCGATATGGGGATTTTGAGTTTTTCTTATTTTTCCGATTACGAAATGGGGACGGTATCCTTGGATAATGCCGCGCTGGCGGCCGGGGTCACCCACCACCTTAGCGTCGATATCATACAGAATAAAAGTTCGATCGATTTCTCCCGCACCATCTATATCGCCGACACCGAAGGGGTCACGGTGATCACCGATACGGAAAAGTGCCCCGAAGGTCACGGCTCTTGCGTCCCGGGCTTTTCGATCAAGGCGACGAAAGCGGGCACGGTGACCATCAATGCCTACGAGGGAGTGCACGAAGGGGACTCGTTCATTGACAGCATCAGGCTGACCTTCAAGGAGATAGCGCAGATCGATCCGCTCGTCAAAGTACGCGGCCCGTGGGAAGAGGATTTTGCCCTTATAGACTCGGCGGGCGATGTGTTCACCGTCGAGAAGGGGTCTCAAGTCGTATTTCTGCCGGTGCCGCTCGACAGTTACGGCAAACGCTTGCTGGGGAATTTCGATTGCGCATATACCTTTGACGATGAAACGATGGTGGTGCCGGGGGAAAATGTCGATTATGTCTACGAAGATAGAGACGAATGGGGCGTCGGCGGCCCGCAGAACTTCTATTTCATCGAGGAAGGAGAGGTTGCGCTCACCGTGACCGAAGCGGAGTCGGGCTTTTCGAGCGACTTCGTTTTCAATGTGGTCCCGATGGAAGTCGAATAGTTTCTTCTGATTGACTTCTCCTCATCGCTTTAGTGCCTTTGGGGGGAGGCAGGTTGCAATAAGTGTATATCTGACGGTTTGAATAATATGTTAATATGTTTTAGATAGTTATGATGATTTAGAGTCATTTGTGTTCCCGATTTTTGGCCGAAAATCCGGAGTAGCATTCCTGATTTTCGGCAGAAAATGCGGAGTGACGTTCCCGATTTCTTGACAAAAATGGGGAGTTCGGCTACCCTAGCCGAGATCTTTTGGGGAGACGGAAGATGTTCGAACGGCACTATCAGGAACTGGGAAGCGAGATGCGGGAGGGGCGCGTTCTCATCCTCTATGGTCCCCGCCGCGTCGGCAAAACAACCCTTTTGAAGAACTATCTGGAAGTGTGCGGCCTGCGCTACAAACTCGATTCGGGAGAGAATCTCCGTACCGCCGAAGCGCTCTCCTCACACGACATCCGTCAGATACAAGACTACTGCGCCGGCTATGAACTCATTGCGATAGACGAGGCGCAGTACATCCCCGAGATCGGTGCGGGACTCAAGATCATCGTGGACCATATCCCCGAAGTGAAAATCATCGTCACCGGTTCGTCGAGTTTCGACCTTGCGCAAAAAACGGGGGAGCCGCTCACCGGCCGCCGCCGGACCATTACCCTTTTTCCGCTGGCGCAAAAAGAGTTGGTCAAGCGCTATAACCGTCACGAACTGAAAGAGCGACTCGAAGAGTCTCTGCTGTTCGGCGGATATCCCGCCGTTGCCGTCGCCGCGACACGGGCCGATAAGATAGAGGTGCTTCGGGAACTTACCGAATCGTATCTGTTCAAGGATATCCTCGCGCTGGATCGGGTCCGGTCGCCCCGCGCACTGCTCGATCTTCTGAAACTGCTTGCCTTTCAGGTCGGTTCGCAGGTGTCACTGAACGAGTTGGCGACGCAACTTTCGATCGACGCGAAGACGGTCGGCCGCTATCTCGATCTTCTGGAAAAGGTTTTCGTGGTGCGTCGTCTGTCGGGCTTTTCGCGCAACCTGCGCAACGAGGTTACCGGCAAGGCGAAATACTACTTCTGGGACAACGGCGTGCGGAACGCTCTCATCTCTAATTTCAACCGGCTTGCCGACCGGGATGACAAAGGGGCTCTTTTCGAGAACTTCGTGGTGAGCGAACGGCTCAAGAAACTTTCCTATGAGAATTTCTATGGCGAGGTTCGATTCTGGCGCACCTACGAGGGACAGGAAATAGACCTTATCGAAGAGGTGGACGGACATCTTGACGGGATCGAGATAAAGTACAAAAAAGAGCAGGCTCTACCGCCGAAAGAGTGGGCGGGCGCCTATCCGCAGTCCTCATGGCGATCGGTCACGACCGAGAATTATCTCGATTTCGTGTTGTGAAGGGGAAAATTCCCTCGCGCGCGCACTACACCAATAATTAACTTTACTTTTCACCGACCATAGGTAAAAAAGTCGGGCGTTATTTTTTCCTGCGGAGATATTTGGTATGGAACTCGGTAAACGCTACGAACATCAAGGCATTGAGTCGAAATGGTATAAGGAATGGGAAGAGCGCGGTTACTTCGCCGCCCATCCCGAAAGCGGCAAACCGCCCTTCTGCATAGTTATTCCGCCGCCCAATGTCACCGGTTCGCTCCACATGGGCCACGCCGTGACGGTGACCATTCAGGATGTCATGTGCCGCTACAAACGGATGGCCGGGTACGATGTGCTCTGGCTTCCGGGCTGTGATCACGCCGGCATCGCCACCCAGATGGTGGTCGAGCGCGAACTGGCGAAAGAGGGGACCAGCCGCCACGAACTGGGGCGCGAGAAGTTCCTCGAAAAAGTGTGGGAGTGGAAGAAACAGTACGGCAACCGGATATCGGAGCAGCTGCGGCACCTTGGCAGTTCGCTCGACTGGAGCCGCGAACGGTTCACGATGGACGCGGGGCTGTCGCGCGCCGTCATCGAGGTCTTCGTCCGGCTGTACGAAGAAGGGCTCATCTACCGCGACACCTACATCATCAACTGGTGCCCCCGCTGCCGCACGGCGCTCTCCGACCTCGAGGTCGATCATGAGGAGAAGGACGGCGCGCTGTGGTATATCAAGTATCCGGTGAAAGGGACGAGCGAGTTCCTCACCGTCGCCACGACCCGCCCCGAGACGATGCTCGGCGATACCGCCGTTGCGGTCCATCCCGACGATCCGCGCTTTCGCCACCTCATCGGCAAGAGTGTGATACTGCCGCTCATGGAGCGCGAGATACCGGTCATCGGCGACGCCGAACTGGTCGATATCGAATTCGGCACCGGCGCGGTGAAGGTGACCCCGGCCCACGACTTCAACGACTTCGCGACCGGCAAACGGCACAACCTCGCCGAGATAAATGTCATCGACGAGGCGGGCTGCATCACCGCCGACGGCGGTCAGTACAAAGGGCTGACCACCGCCGAGGCGCGCGAGAAGGTGGTGGCCGATCTTACCGCGAAGGGTCTGCTCGTCAAAAAGGAGACGCACAAACACGCGGTCGGCGGCTGTCAGCGCTGCAAGACCACCGTCGAACCGATACTTTCCAAGCAGTGGTTCGTGAAGATAGCGCCGCTCGCCAAGCCCGCCATCGACGCGGTCGAATCGGGGCGCATCGAATTCCTTCCCGACCACTGGAAGAAGACCTACTACGAATGGATGTACAACATCAAGGACTGGTGCATCAGCCGCCAGCTCTGGTGGGGTCATCAGATACCGGCGTGGTACTGCGACGACTGCGGCGAACTCATCGTCGCGCGGAGCGCCCCGGCGAAGTGCCCGAAGTGCGGGAGCGCCAAGCTCCACCGCGATCCCGATGTGCTCGACACCTGGTTCTCATCGGCGCTCTGGCCCATATCGACCCTCGGCTGGCCCGACCAGACGCCCGATTTCAAGAAATACTATCCGACGACCCTCATGGAGACCGGCTTCGACATCATCTTCTTCTGGGTCGCCCGGATGATCATGATGGGGCTCAAGTTCGGCGGCGAGGTGCCGTTCGATAAGGTCTATTTCCACGGGATGGTGCGCGACGAGAAGGGACACAAGATGTCCAAGACGCGCGGCAATGTCATCGATCCGCTCGAGATCATCGACAAGTACGGCGCCGACGCCCTGCGGTTCACCTTCGCGATGATGACCCTGCAGGCGCGCGACCTCAAACTCTCGACCGCCCAGATAGAGGGCTATGCCGGGTTCTGCAACAAGATCTACAACGCCATCCGCTTTTCGCTGATGCAGTTCGGCGAGAACGAAGTTATAGAGTTCGATCCTGCGACCTATCGCGACGATGCCTTCACGCCGGCCGACAAATGGATACTCACGCGACTGGGGATGGTGACCGACGAGGTGAATCGCAACCTCGAGGCCTATCGGCTGACCGAGGCGGCGAGCACCGTCTACCATTTCTTCTGGCACGAGTTCTGCGACTGGTACATCGAACTGGCCAAGCCGACCCTCGCGGGCGACAACGAGGCGGAGAAACAGGCGACCAAGAAGGTACTCCTCAAGGTCATCGACGCGAGCCTGCGCCTGCTCCATCCCTTCATGCCCTTCATCACCGAGGAGCTGTGGCAGAATCTGCCCTTCACGACGCCGAACCGCAAAAAGAGCATCATGATCGCCGACTTCCCGCAGGGGGGCGACTTCCCGCGTTTCGCGGAAGAGGCCGAGGCGATGGAACGGATAATCGAACTCATCACGACGGTGCGCACCATTCGTTCCGAGAGCAATGTCAAGCCGTCGCTCGAAGTGCCGGTCATCCTCGTGACGGGTGATACCGCCGCGATCGAGGCGCTTAAAAAGCGCGAATCGTACCTCAAAAAACTGGCGCGCGTCTCGGTCATGACCTACACCACGGTGCACGAACCGGCTAAGACCGACGCATCGGCGGTGGTGAAACTCGGGACGCTCTACCTGCCGCTTGCCGGCGTGGTCGACTTCGGCGAAGAGGTGAAGCGGATCGAAAAAGAACTGGGAAAACTGCGCAAGGATTTCCAGATAGCGGAGCAGAAGCTGGGGAGCGAGAGCTTCCTTGCCAAGGCGCGTCCCGAACTGGTCGAACAGGAAAAAGTGAAGCACGCCGACCTGAAAGGGAAGATAGCCCACCTTGAGAAACGGCTCACGGAGATAGGGTGATGACGATTCCTGCCTACGCCAGCGCCGAACTGATAAAACTCGCTCTCGCCGAAGATATCGGCCGCGGCGACATCACCACCCGCGCCACCATCGCGGCGGCGTCGCGCGGTACGGCGGTCATCAAAGCCAAGGAGCCGCTCATCCTGTGCGGCGTCGAACTCATCGGATACATTTACGGCCTTATCGATCCGGCGGTGAAGATCGTCTCCGCGCGGAAGGATGGCGAGGCGCTGAAGAAAGGCGATATCGTCGCCACGGTGAGCGGCCCCTGCCGCGCGATACTCACCGGCGAACGGACGGTGCTCAACTTTCTCCAACGGCTCTCGGGGGTGGCGACACTGACCCAGCGGTATGTCGCGGCGCTCGATAAAAAGTCGAAGACCAAGATAGTCGATACCCGCAAGACGACGCCCGGCTGGCGGACGCTCGAAAAGTACGCGGTCCGGGTTGGCGGCGGGAGCAATCACCGCTTCGCCCTCGATGACGGAGTGCTCATCAAGGACAATCACATTGTCGCCGCCGGCTCCATCGCCGCCGCCGTGAAAAAAGCGCGCGTCGCGGCGCACCATCTGGTCCGGGTCGAGGTCGAAACGACGAACCTCGCCGAGGTCAAAGAGGCGCTCGCGGCCGGCGCCGACATCATCATGCTCGATAACATGGACGAAGATATGATTCAGAAGGCTGTCGCCGCCATCAATTGGCGGGCGCTCACCGAGATATCGGGCGGCGTGACGCTGGATAAGATACCGGCCCTCTCGCGGCTCGGCGCCGATCTCATATCGGTCGGGGCGCTGACCCATTCGGCCCCTGCGGTCGACATCAACCTGACCCTCACCGCCGGAAAATAACGATGCCCGCACGCCTTTCCACCGCGTTCTTCATACTGTTCGTCGGGGCGATACTCACTACCGGCATCTTCTGGCTCTTCCTTTCCGACCGGCACGGCTTCACGGCGCAGGATGAGCCGCTCATCGCCGAGGTGCTCAACCGCGAATTCCGGCAGGGCGACATCATCTTCCCGGCCCCCGACTGGGACATCGGCTTCACCCGTTATCTGCGCGACGGCATCACCGACATATCTTACACGCTCCACGCCTTCACCAAAGAGGAGTTGAGCGATCTCAACAACAACGGGGTGAATGTCCTGTGGTTCGTGGTCGATTCCGAAGAACGGTGGAACGACCTCCGCGACCGGCTCGCGCTCCGGGAACAGGGCCGCTTCCCTGCGGGGAGATCGCTGGTCATCAAGGCGCAGCCGGCGGGCGACGCGGTAGCGAAACTGTTCGATTTCACCGACGACCTCGCGCAGGCCAAAGAGGTCTACTTCGCCGACGCGAACGGGAACCGCGACAATTGCTCGTGGGACCGCGACCGCTGGAAGTGCGGCAATCAGGAGTGGCAGTATGTCGGGCCGCAGCGGACCCTCATGGCGGGCAGATGGCAGAAGGCGAACTGGGCCCACCCGCGCACCGAGAGGACGCTCCATGTGGTCTTTGAGAACACGGTCGGGGCGACCGCGCTGGTGATCGGCACCTCCTTCCTTGAGAGGGCCTACCGCGAGGAGAACGGCAAACCGGTCCGCGTCGCGGTCACGGTCGACGGGAAAGAACTGCTGAAATACGACAACGAGAACATAAAGAAGCTCTACCGCCACCGCATCGCGCTCCCCGAGGGGGCGCAGATGATCGACCTTTCCTTCTGGGTGAAGTTCGACGGTGCGCGCCACTTCGTTTTTAACGGGTATCTGGGAAAATGACGCTCGCCCGCTTCGACAAATGGGATTGGATCCTTTCCCTTTCGCTTGCGCTCGTCGTCCTGCTCGCCGTGATGCTCACCTCGCATCTGGTGGGGCTCGTGCGCGACGAGGGGTTCTACATGCGGACGGCAGAGACGACCGCCGACTATATCCAGTTCTCGCTTGATAGTTTCGGCCGCGGCCAGTTCGCCGAGCCGTTCAGCAAGCGGACCATAACGCGCTATTTCGAGTTCAACAGCGAGCATCCGACCTTCGTCAAGAACCTCTTCGGCCTGTCGCATTTCCTCTTCTACAAGAAACTGCAGTGGCTCTCGTTCGTCGATTCGATACGGCTGGTGGCGGCGCTCTTCGCGGCGGCGACCGCTTTCCTCGTCTACCTCTTCGGCCGCCGCTTCTTCTCGCGTATGGTCGCGATCGCCTCGGTGCCGCTCCTGTTCACGATGCCGCATATCTTCTTCCACAGCCACCTCGCCTGCTTCGACGTCCCTATACTTTTCTTCTGGGCGGCGACCTTCATCCTCTACGCGATCTATCTTGTCGAGCGGCGCGCCGGGCTGGCCTTCTGGATCGCGGTCCTGTTCGGCTGGGCGATGGCGACCAAGCACAACGTCTACTTCATCCCGCCGCTGTTGGCGCTGCTGTGGCTGGTAATGCATTTCCTCCACTACCGGTCGCTCGATGCGCGGCATAAGGGTTTCGTCGGGTTCTTCCGCGCCGTACCGCTGCCGCTGTGGCTGATGCCGGCGGTGTCGCTGCCGGTCTTTTTCCTCTCGTGGCCGTGGCTCTGGTACGATACGGTCAAGCGGTTCGGCAACTATCTCGCCTTCCATACCTACCATGTCAACTACACCAATTACTACTTCGGGCAGGAACTGTCGGTCGCGCCGTTCCCCTTTTCCTATCCGTGGGGGATGACCTTCTTCACTACGCCGGCGCCGCAGTTGGTATGTTTCTTCGCGGCGATCGCGCTGTTCCTCTATTGGCTTTTCGGCCGCGGCCGCACGCCGGTCGAGCGGCATATCGGCGCGCTTCTCTTCATCGGCGCGCTCTTCCCCATCTTCCTGATCGCCCTTCCGAGCGTCCCGATATTCGGCGGCATCAAGCACTTTTTCACCGGCCAGCCGATACTGCTCACCGCCGGGCTCGCGGTGGTGCTCGAGGGCGCCGCGCAGCTCGCCCGCCGGTGGCCGAAACTGCGGAAAGAGACGGCGCAGGGGCTCGTGGTCGCGGCGGCGCTCTTTGCCCTCATCGTCCCCAACGCGAAGTTCGTCATGCACGGAGCCGGTTTCTTCAATGCCCTCATCGGCGGGGCGCAGGGGGCGGCCGAAAACTATATGCAGCGCAACTTCTGGGGCTACGACATCCTGCCGCTCTGCCCGGTGCTCAACGCCGTTGCCCCGCCCGGCGCGCGGGTCTTCGTGATGGGCTACGCCGAAGGACTCAACTGGAACTCGTTCCTCTATCTCAAGCGGGAAGGACACCTCCGGAACGACATTCAGGGGACCAACGAACTGCGCGACGCCGATTTCGCGTTTTTTTTCTATGAAAAACAGAACGAAAGTGTACTATACGACCTGTACCGCGAATTCGGGACGGCGCGGCCGCTCGAACTCTCGGAGACCGATTCGGTCTATTTCTCGGCTCTTTTCGGGAGAGTGAAGTGAGCTACCTGTTCACCAATCCGCAGGTGAAACGCTGGAAAACGCTTTTCTGGATATCGTTGTTCGTCAATGTGATACTCGCCGTCGCGCTGTTCATCGGCGTCGACGAAAAGCCGCTTCCGGCCGACCGGCCGGTCGAGCCGGCGCTTGCCCATGCCGAAACGCCCGCCGCCCAAAAGATCCCTGACAGCCCCGCCGGTCCGGCGGTCGGCGAGCCGATACCGGTCTGGCTCACCATCACCGACAACTTCTACAATGCCTTCGCCGCCGACCCCGATATCGCCCGTCTCGCGACGCGCTTCGACTTCCCGCGGCTCGCCGAGATCCTGTCGGTCCATGTCAGCCGCATCCTCATCTGGGACCTCGCGCTCAACCGCGAGGTGATGAAGGGCGACACCCTCTCGTTCATCTTCCGCATGATACCGGCCGACGAACTGAAACAGCGCGACGACATGCCCGATTCACTCGAGGTGCTCGCGGTCAGTTACTTTTCGAACCGCTACAACAAATTCATCGATCTCTATGCCTACCGCGCCGCCTCGGAGCGCTATCACAAATACTACTACGGCGACGGCCAGATGAGCGAAAAACGGATAAAGAACCCCCCCATCAAGGAACAGGCCGGCGTCATCACGCTTTTCGATGATCGTCCCCCCAAGCACGAAGGGGTCGATTTCAAGGCGCCGACCGGCGCCCCCGCCTACGCCACCTTCGACGGCCGCGTCACCCGCACCGACTGGCAGACCCGGTTCAACGGCTATTCGGTCGAACTCACGGCGCGTAACGGCGTTCATGTCGCCAAGTACCTCCATCTCTCCGAACGGCTGGTCGAGCAGGGGCAGGAAGTGAAACAGGGAGACCTCATCGCCAAGAGCGGTAATACCGGCAAGGCGGCGTTGCCGCATCTCCATTACCAGATCAGCGTCGGCGCCAAGGGAAAACTGCTCGATCCATTCAAGTATCACGAGACCTATCACGACTATCTCAAGGGGGACGAACTGAAGAAATTCCAAGAGATGGTGGTTGATTACAAAAAAGTGCTGAAAAAGGTGGTCGACGGATGACAAAACTTCATAAAAAGGTTGACTTTTCTGCCTCGGATGGATATTCTTCGCGACGAAGAGGATAGGAGATTTGAAAACGTTTAACAAACTCAGATAGATAGGGCAATCAAGGAGGCTTCCGTGAAAAGATCAGGGATCATCGTCGCTTTTATGGTTCTGTTACTTTCTTCTCTGCTTGCCGCTCAGGAGCGGATGATCGTTATGCCGATCGCCGCCAAAAAGGCGGACGAGAAGAAAATGGCCGACGCGGTCTTCGAGAATTTCTCTCTGCTCTTTTCGTCCATAAAGGGCGTTAAGGCGATCAGTTATGACAAGGAACTGTCGCCCAAGGATGCCGCCCGCTGCAAGGACGACCTCAAATGCATGCTTCGCGTGGCCAAGGAGGCCGAGGCCCCCTATTATCTCATCAGCAAGATATCGAAAGAGGCGATCGTCGTTTACCTGATGTCGGGCGCCGGCAAGAAATACGGCTCCGAGAGCGTTGAATACGACGATGACTCCGATGAGGAAGATGTCGCGGCGCAGATGCTGTCGGCCGCCAACAAACTGGTCGGCAAATACGCCGGCGGGTCCGATTCGGGGAGTTCCTCCGCCTCCAAGTCGAGTCGTTCCTCCAACAAGACCGTCTCCTATTCCGAGGTAAAGGAAGAGATAAAACGCGGCATGGAACTCTACAAAAAGGGCGACCTGTCGGGCGCCGAGGAATCGTTCTATCGCGCCGCCAACGATATGAACTGCAAATGCAGTCAGAACGACGACGCCAAGAAGCATTACGAGAACATCGTCAACATCAAGAAGGGTATGTCGGCCGCCGAGGATGCCGTTTCCGGGAGCGATTTCAGTAAAGCGGAGCGTATTCTCAAGACCATCCTCGAACTCGACGGGCAGGTGCGCGACGCCGCCTACAAACTGATGGTGCTCAAGAAAGAGAACATAGAACGGGTGCTCTACCGTAAGCCGAACGAATCGGATCTTTCGGCGGTCGATTCGATACACAATCAGTTCAAACGCAAGATAGAGGAGGCCCGCAAGTGGCGTCTCGAGGCGCAGGCCGGTATCGACAAGTGGATCAACGAGCGCATCAAGGACCGCGAGGCGAAGATAGCCGAAAAGGAAAAGAAACTGCAGGAATTCGTCGCCATGTCCCGGGAGGCCGAGAAGGGTCTCAAGGAAAAGGTGCAGGGGCTCAAATACCAGTGGGAAAAGGATGATTCCACGATCGAACAGGACATCGTGAAACTCGAGAGCCAGATCACGATGATCGAGCAGAAAGAGAAGGGGGTCATCAAGACCGCCAACAAAGGCCGTGAGGATGCCCAGCAGAAGGAACTCGACGCGATAGAGAAGAAGTACGCCGATATCCGCAAAAAGATACAGGAAGAAAAGGACGCCTACTACAACAAGCAGAAAGAATGGGAGGACGTCGAAGGCAAGAAGGTCACGGCGCGCATAGCGGAGCAGGAGAAGAAGAAGAAGGAGCGCGAGGATCAGATCAAGGAGTCCGACAAGAAACTGCAGGAGATGAACGATGAGTTCGACAAGGCCGAACGGGCCAAGATGGGCGAACTCGAATCGATCCGCATGAAGAACGAGGACGAGGACCGGAAATACGCGGTCGAGGTCGAACGCGACTACCAGAAAAAGTTCGACCAGCTCAACAGCCAGCTCGCTAAATATGACCAGCAGGAATCCCAGAAACAGTCCGAGATCGCCAAGTTCGACAAGGAGATCGAGGAGTTCATGTCCAAGTCGGCCGAGAAGATGGGCAAGTTCCAGGAAGACATCGAGAAGGAACGGACCGCCATCGACACCAAATACAACACCGATAAAACGCAGGCGCAGCAGAAGGCCGAGAAGGAATATCAGGCGAAACTCACCGAACTGACCACCAAGAAACAGGCGCTTGAAGCGGCCGTCGCGAAACATGGCGACGACACCGAACAGATGAAGATAAAGAAGGAGGAGGAGCTCACCAAGGCGCAGGAGGCGAAACTTCAGGAACTCGAGAAGCGCCTCGCCAAGGCCGAAGATGAGCTCGCGAAGCTCGATCAGGAATACGAAGGCAAGATGGCGCAGATACAGAACGCCCTCGCGAAGGCATCCGAAGCCGAAGAGGCGGAGAAGAACGCGAAGGAGAACGAACTGCGCCAGAAGAACGAAGCGGCCCTTCAGAACGCTGCGACCTTCGACGAGAAGATCGACCGCGAAAAGGCGGCGGCCGAAGAGGTCAAGGCGCGCATCGACGATGAATACGCCCAGAAGGGGGCCAAGATAGACGAAGAGATCAACAACGAGAAGAACAAGCTCGTTGACGCGACCGAGAACCTCAAGGCGAACTGGGGCGAGATAGTCAACAAGGAGATCGAAAAACTGGTGGCGCAGGAGACGGCGCTGTCGGGCGATCTCGACCAGAAGAAGGCGCGCAAGGCCGAGATCGACGCCAAGTATGACGCGAAGAAGGCCGAGCAGATGAACAAACTCGACGAACGGGCGGGCGGCATAGAGAACAAGTACGCCGAACGGCTCGCGAAGGTCGAGGAGCAGGTCCAGAAGGAGGCCGACGCCGAACGGGTCCGTATGCAGGCCGATCTCGACAAGCAGGCGCAGGCCAACGCCGCCAAGGAAGAGGAGTTCGGCAAGACGCTCGGCAAAATGGGACAGGAAGAGTCGGCGATCTCTCGCGGTTTCGACGAACAGATAGAGAAATTCAACCGCGACCTTGCGGTTATAGACGAAAAATACGCCAAACAGATGGCTCCCTATCAGGTCGATTCGATCATGGAGCAGATGAATCAGGAGCTGGCCGAGCTCGACAATAAGAAGGTCGAAGAGGTCAACAAGATACAGGAACTGCTCGAGGCCGTCCGTGTCGCGAAAACCAATGAGATCCAGTCGTTCCAGGACCGTAAGGCGGATCTCAAGGGGAACAAGCCGGAACTTTCGAAGGCGGAGCGCGAGCATCAGGCCAATCTGCGCAAGATAGAGATGGACGAAGCGTCGCTCGACCGCAAACTCAAGTTCACCGAGGAATCGGCGAATCGCACCATCCAGATGAAGAAGTCGGGGTACGAGCGGCAGATCGCCGGCAACAAGGAAAAGCTCGACAAGATGGAGTCGGCAAAGGCGAAGGAGACCATCGATATCCGCAAAAAGATAAAGGCGCTGGAAGGCGACCGCGACAAGGCGCTCAAGCTTCACCAGAAGAAGGTCGCCGAGGCGGTCAAGGCGCAGAAGGCCGAATCGTCCAAGGATGAAAAGGCGCTCAAGGCGGGGGCGGGCGCCATAGACAAGAAGGTTGCCGCGATCCTTGCTTCGGTCAAGCAGCGTCAGGCGGCGGTGCAGGGCGAGAAAGCGGCCGAACTCAAGGCGATAAAAGAGGAAAAGGGAACGCTTGCCGCGAAGATAGAAGGCGAATCGAAGACCGAAAAGGGCAAGGTGCAGGCCGAGATCGCCGAGATCGAAAAGAAGATAAAGGATGTCCGCAAGTCGATCAAGGATTGGGAGAAGCGGAGCGCGAAGGTCGACAAGACGAAACTCGACGAGACCCGCAAGCCCTTCACCGACCGGATCGCCGCGCTGGAAGGTCAGAAAAAAGCGCTGGCCGCCGAGAAGGCCGGCAAGATGAAGGGTATAGAAGAGGCGGCAAAGGGCAAGATAGCCGAATTGCAGAAACAGAAAGAGGCTGCGGCCGGCCAGACCAAGGGCTTCGACGCGATGCTCAAGGCCGAGATGAAAAAGATATCCGAAAAGTACGGCGTACAGAAGGGGGCGTTGAAGGGCGAGGAGAAGAAACTCGCCGGCGAAAAGGCCGGTAAGGCCGCCGCGCTCGCCAAGGAAAAGAGCACCGTGACCAAGGAAAAAGCCGCGATCGAAAAGGGTTTTGCCCAGACCATCAAGAAAGATGTCGGCGCGATGGCCGCCGAGAGGGCAAAGGAGTTCAAGAAGATGAACGGAGAACTCGCCGCGGTGACCAAACAATTGGAAAAGCATGAGGCGGCAAAGGAAGAGATACTTATGAACGCCCTCATGGCGATAGACGCCGCTTATGAAGAGAAGTCGACCGAACTGGACATGAGAAATGTCGCCGAGAACAAGCGGCTTCAGGACGAGAACAAGAAGTTCGATAAGACCAAGAAGGGGGAGAAGGCGGTCGCCGAGAAGGCCTACAAGTCCTTCCTCGCCGAGAAGGAGCGGTTCAAGAAGAGCATCGACAAGTCGGTCGCCGATGCGCAGAAGGATCGCGACGGCAAGATCGCCGATCGCAAAAAGAAGCGCGACGACGAATACAGAAAGTGGGAACAGGAGAAGGAGAGCCGCAAAAAGGCCTTTGAGGGCCGCACTGCTTCTACCCGTCAGAAGATCGCCGACCTGAACAAGGATGTTGAGAAGATAACGAACGACATCGCGGTCATCAATGCCGATTGGGCGAAGAAACTCGATGACACCAAGGTCAAGAATCAGGCCGAGGGGCAGAAGCGCGAAAAGGCGTGGGGCGAGCGGCAGCAGAAGGAGACCGCCGTGCTCGACGAGAACAAGCGCAAGGTGGTCGATAAGTACGAACAGATGGAAATAAAGGAGAAGAACGATCGCGAGAAGCAGAAACAGACCATGCTTGCTCAGCGCGATAAACTGCTGGCCGAAAAGGATAAGCGTAAAGAGAAGCGGCAGGGGATACTCCAGCAGGAAAAAGAGAAGTGGGAGAAACAGCAGGGCAAGATGAAGGACGACGAGCAGAAACTTCGCGAAGAACTCGACAAGATGAAATCGAAACGCGAAGAGGACGCCGCGAAGGACAAGGAAGATGCCCGCAAGAAGAAGGCCTCCATAGAGACCGAGTACCAGAAGAAACTCGACAAGATATCCGAAGAGGAACTCAAGGTCATCCAGTCGCGCTATAAGGAGTCCTATAAGGTCGAGTCGAAGCGCGATCTCGAACTCACCGCAGCGACCCAGAAGATCGAGGGTCTGCTGGCGCAGGTGCTTGCCAAGAACGGCCTGTCGAAACTCAATGACAATGATCTGGCGACCTCGCGCGACCTGTTCGTGCAGGCGCTCTACCTCAACAGGAACGACAAGACCGCCAAGGAAGGGCTCAATGCCATCAATTCCAAGGCGAAGGCGATCTACTGGGAGGCCTTCGGCATCAAGGAGTCCGACAGGACCAAGGCAAAGAAAATGCTTCAGCAGTTGCTCAAGAGCCTGCTTGCCACCGACGAGTACTTCCTGAAATCGCGGGCTCTGCTCGAAGAGATCAAGTAAGTATATTCTCATGAACCGTATTCTCGCAAGGGGAGCACTGCTGGTGCTCCCCTTACTTTTTTGTATCTCTCTTGCGGCGGCCGTACGGACGCCGGCCGATCTATACCGAGTCTTCTATCTGCCGATTTCCGAGGCATCTGTCTGGATGTCGAAGGAAAAAGGGGATGCGGTCAAGGACCTTTTTCTGGCGAGCCATCATCTGCCGCTCAAGGGTCGCGGCGCGGTCACCACGGTGCCGGTGACGGTGACGAAAAGCTATGCCGGCGGGCAGGAGTATTTTCATCTCTATCTGGATGTCGCGCAGAAAAGTTCTTATATCTGGTCGGTCGGCGGCATCGCGAAAGGGACCGTAACGGTCAACGGAGAGAAGAAAGGGACCATAACGCTCATCGGCCCGGCCGATCACGCGAAGATCGAGGTGACACTCGCGCCGGGGGTCTACGCCTTCCTGTTCGCCATAGAAAAGCGTCAGGAGGGGATGCCGCTGATCTTTCTGTCCGACAAGCCGCTCACCTTTTCAACGCGCGGGTTCACCCAATCATTCTCTTCATCGGTCCGGGTGACGGCGCGGCCTGCCTCCGACGGCGATATCATGGCCGGTCTGTACCGCGGTTCGTGCTTTCCCGCGCCGCAGGACGACGAAAAGGGGCGAGCGGCGTGGCAGGCGGCGTTCGGGGCGTCGGAAGGGGCTTTCGTGTATGAAGAGAAACAGCCGCTCATCGTATTGCTGCGGAACGCCGGAAATGAGAAGGCGCGCGCGCTCCTCTTGAAGGCCGGATTCACCCAGACGGCGCTGGATTGGTGGCGGACACTGTTCGAAAAAGGAGGATTCTGCGCTGATGAAAAGTGACCGTATGCTGCTTGCGGCGGGACTGCTCGCCGTTCTTTCGGTCGTCGTTTCGGTGACGGCGCTCATGGTCACGCTTCGCGCGGGCGGCGGCGCGACACCCGAAGAGTTGTCCGCCCTGCGTGACCGGGTCGACTACCTTGAGGAGGAACTGGCGTCGTTTCGCGAAAAGTCGGCCGATGCGGAAGGAACGCCGGTGAAAGAGGTCTTTTCGGCCGCCGCGATGGAAGAGCAGATGAAACGGCTCCGCGCCGAAGTGGATGCGCTGAAGAGCGGCGGGGGCGCCCGAGCCGCCGTGGCGGCGGTGCAGGAGCGGCAGGAGCGCGTTCTGAAGGACGCCAACCGGGTGAATTTCAAGGTCTGGCGCGAAACGCTGGACATGAATCTGGCGCGCAACGGGTTCGACGATGAGCAGCGACAGCGCATCAGCGGCGATTACGGCCGGTTGCTGGAGCAGTTGGAGGAGTTGCAGTTGCGCTGGTTCAGGGGTGAAGCCGACTGGAGCGGCACGATGGACGAAGTGAAGATGCGTTCTCTGGAATTCTACGATACGGTCGAGCGGGGCGCCGATACCGATACGGCGCGGCGCGTCCTTGACATCGCTTTCCCGACGCCGGAGATGAAAAGATTTTTCTTTGCGGGGAGCGGTCAGTAGGTCCGGGTATCGTCGCTGTTCTTCGGTTTGAGCGCCTGACGGGTATCCTGCATGTCTTTGTGAATGAGCGTCAGTTTTTCGAGCACCGACCGGACATACTGCAGGGTGTCGCGGCTGTTCTTGACGAGGTCTTTGATGGAACTGGCGACCACCGCGAACCCTTTTCCCGCCTCGCCGGCGCGCGCCGCTTCGATGGATGCGTTGATGGCGAGGATGTCGATGTTCTTGGTGATGGTCGAGAAGTCGGCGATTGATTTTTTCATATCCTTGATGTTGCGCATGAAGCGGTCCTCGATGGCCGAGAACTCCCCCTCGATGACCGACGAGAGCAGGTGGTAGACGATCCGCGCCTGATCGCTGGTGATTAGGGTGGTCCGCTTCGGCAGATGTTCGCGGATGAGGGCGAGTATGTCGGCCCGCGAATCGGCTATCTCGATGAGCACATCGAGTTCGGGATGCTTGACCGCGTCGAGATGACTGGTCGATACGCGGATCTGCCGCTCGGCGGCGTACCGCAGAGCCGGCGCGTCGCGGAATTCGTCGGTGACGATCATCACCTCGGCGCCCGGTATCTTCTCAAAGAACTTCAGGAACGCCAGCGTCGCATCGCCGCCGCCCACGAACGCTATCTTCATCGTCATGTACGCCTCCCTTGGTGACCGAAGAACAGGCGATGATAACATAAAATTGGTTTTTGGCAAAGAAACTCGCGCGCGTGTCTTCCTTTATATTGAAATATCGCGCGAGTGTGGTATTGTTGCGGCGTTGTTGCGTTTTGCGCAAAGGAGCTCAGGATGAAAGAAAGACTCGAAAAGATGCGCGGCGAGTTCACCGCGCAGTTGAACGGTGCGGCGAGCCCCGAAGAGGCCGAAAAGGTGCGCGTGGCGCTCCTCGGCAAGAAGGGGGCGCTGACCGAAGTTCTGAAAGGAATGAAGGACCTTACCCCCGACGAGCGGCGCGAGGTGGGCGCACTGTCCAACGCCCTCAAGGATGAGTTCGAAAAGCTCATCGCGGCGCGGATGGCGACGCTCGGCCGGGCCGGGATAGAGAAGCAGTTGGCGGCCGAATGGCAGGACCTCTCGTGGCCCAGCGGCCTCAAGCGCGGCGCGGCGCATCCGGTCGCGGTCATCCGGCGCCGGGTCAAGGATATCTTCATCTCGATGGGCTTCGAGGTGCTCGACGGGCCCGAGATGGAGGAGGAGGAGTTCAACTTCAACAAGCTCAACATACCGCCCGACCATCCGGCGCGCGATTCGCAGGACACCTTCTGGCTCACCGACGGCAAACTCCTGCGGACCCACACCTCGCCGGTGCAGGTGCACGGAATGCTCTCGCACACCCCGCCGTTCAAATTCATCGCCCCCGGCAAGGTCTACCGCAACGAAGCGGTCGACGCGAGCCACGAGCACACCTTCCATCAGATCGAAGGAATGGTGGTCGACAAGAACATCTCGGTCGCCCATCTCATCTATTCGATGAAGACGCTGCTGACCGGCATCTTCGAGAAGGAGGTCGAGGTGCGCCTGCGCCCCGGCTTCTTCCCGTTCGTCGAACCGGGCTTCGAACTCGATATCAAATGCCTCATCTGCGGCGGCAAGGGGTGTTCGGTCTGCAAACAGAGCGGCTGGCTCGAACTGATGCCGTGCGGCATGGTCCATTCCAATGTCCTGCGCCACGGCGGCATCGACCCGGAGGAGTTCTCCGGGTTCGCTTTCGGGCTCGGTCTGGAACGGCTGGTCATGATGAAGTACGGGATCGACGACATCCGCCTGTTCCACGGCGCCGATCTCCGTTTCTTCACGCAGTTCTAAGGGAGGCCTACGATGCTGTTATCGCTCTCCTGGATACAGGAATATGTCGATCTGGCGGGCCTCGCGCCCGAAGAGATCGTGAAACGGCTGGCGCTATCCACCGCCGAGATAGAGGCGGCCCACTGGGTCGGCCGCCAGTTCGCGCAGGTGAAAGCGGCCCGCATAGAGAAGCTAGAGCACCCCCCGCCCTC
>CALMRE010000006.1 GCA_937871295.1 uncultured bacterium
AGTATGGGTCGCATCTCGAACGAAGCCGCGCAGACCGGCGTAAACCGCGTCGCATCGCGATAAACTCCGACGAAGCGCGTACCCTCGAGCAGGCGCTCCCCTTCACCCTGACGGTCGCCCAGAAACGCGTTCTTGCCGAGATACGGCGCGATCTCGCCTCGCCCGAGCCGATGATGCGGCTTTTGCAGGGCGATGTGGGGAGCGGCAAGACGATGGTGATGCTCCTCGCGGCGCTCGATGTCATTTCGTCGGGCTACCGCGCCGTCATCATGGCCCCCACTGAAATTCTCGCCCGTCAGCACTACGATACCATCGCGAAATGCACGACCGGCGTCGCCGCGGCGCTCGCCGTCGGCGGGAAGAGCGGCAAGAAGAAGCGCGAGATGCTCGAAAGTTTCCGCGACGCCAAACTCATCGTCGGGACCCACGCCCTCTACGAGAATCTCGACGCGCTCCCCGACCTCGGGCTCATCATCATCGACGAACAGCACCGCTTCGGCGTCTCCCAGCGGATGGAACTGATGAACAAAGCGACCGAGCCCGATGTGCTGGTCGTGAGCGCCACCCCCATCCCGCGCTCTCTGGCCCTCACCCTCTACGGCGGGGTCGAGATATCGGTCTTGAACGAGATGCCGCCGGGCCGTCTGCCGATAAAGAGCCGCTTTGTCCCCTACACCAACCGCCCCAAGGTGGTCGAGCATATCGTCTCCATCGTGACGGCCGAGGAGAAGAAGGGTTACTGGATCTGTCCGCTCGTCGAAGAGTCGGACAAGAGCGACCTCGCCCCGGTCACCGCCGTCTACGACGAATTTAAGGCGCTTCTGGGGGACAAAGTACAGCTTCTCCATGGGCGGATGAAGGGTGAGGAGAAAGATCGTATCCTGACGATGCTGCGCGACGGATCGGCGCGGATGCTTATATCGACGGTCGTGGTCGAGGTCGGGGTCGATGTCCCCGATGCCTCGTTCATCGTCGTCGAAAATGCCGAACGGTTCGGCCTCGCCCAGCTTCACCAGCTCCGCGGTCGGGTGGGACGCGGCGCGATAAAAAGCTTCGCCGCCTTCATCGCCGGGGAACAGGTGACCGAAAAGGCGGTCGAACGGCTTGCGTTCATGGAACAGACCTCGGACGGCTTCAAGATCGCCGAATACGACCTGCGTCTGCGCGGGCCGGGGGCGCTGACCGGACTTGAGCAGTCGGGTTTCCGCAACGACCCCTACTACCTCCTCGCGGCGCAGTACGGCATCGAGGTGCAGAAGGCGTCGCAGGCGGCCCGCCGCTTCCTGAACGATCCCGACGCGACCGACGCCGAGCGGACCTTCGTCGCCCGCGTCTTTGACACGTTCTTCAAAGAACGCTATGAAAAGGTCAAGGTCGGTTAATAATTCCGCTCTTGCCTTTTTACTAAAGAAACGGTAGGATGGCCCCGTTGCCACCCACCGGGAGGGTTCGATGTCCGTCCGTAGTATGTTCGCCGCCGTCCTATTGCTCATGCTCTGCGCCTGCGACAACATCAATGAGGTGCCCTACAAAGGGACCTTCGTCAACGAATCGACCTACACGCTGACCATAGCGCCCAACAGTCAGACGTGGACCGGCTTCATCCTCGCCCCCGGCGAGAGCAAGGTCGTTTCACTCGACGACAAAACGCTCCTGTTCACCGTCAGTCCCGCCGTGGTGGTGTGGGTGTTCGAGGAGGAGACGAGTACCGTCACCTTCTACGACCGCGATCCCACTTCCGACGACGATACGGTCTACTGTCTTGAGGGGGCGACCGCCTGCGACGGCACCGCGGCGATCTACTACTGCGAGGGCGGCTTCTGGAAACGCTCTCTGTGCGCCGACGCCTGCGTCGATCTCGGGTACACCGCGGCGGTCGGTTGCGGGTACAGTTCCAACGCCGGTCAGGATCAGTGCTTCTGCGAATAGCGGATATCGGGGGGACAGCATGAAGTGGATCATCATTATTTCGGCTCTTCTTCTTATCGCGGCGTGCGACGGGACAAACGATCCAGCAAATAACGATGGCGCAATATGCCGCAATGGAGACACTCGATGCGGTTATTCTCTTACAAAAGGGACCATTATAAACATCTGCTCTGAAATGGGCTGGGAGTATGTTTCGACCTGCAATGATGCCATATATGGATGGCGTTGTTACGATCACTGGGACAACATCACCGGCAAATACAATGCGCAATGTTTGCAGGACACAAAACCTGAGGGGGCCGAATGCAAATTAAACGACACTTTATGTAAGTGGAAAACATCCGTTAGTGCTTGTGAGAACGAGATATTAGTAGATGCCGAACAATGTAAAACGGATGGTACCGAGCTCTGTTCTGAAACTTACAAGAATGGCGCTTACAACGCAACCTGTCAGAAAAGAATCTGTTCGCAAGGTGAAAGCGTTTGCCGCACAGATGGTATTTACTCATGCAATGAAACTGGCGAATGGGTATCGAATGGTGATTGCCCCTCAAACCAGGTATGTTACGACTATCAAGATGACGAAGGTAAATGGCATGCTCACTGTGAGGGAGTCGACGCCAAGCCCAACATCTATCTCTACCCCACTTCGCCGCTGGATATCGCGGTGAAGATCGGTTTCCCGCAGGGAGGCCGCGTCACGGTGTCGGAGCCGCTCTACAACGACGGCTGGGGCGTCCGGGTGACGCCCGACGGCATGATCGATGGTCAGTGGCGGTTCCTTTTCTACGAGAGCGTTCAGCCCAACGGTTGGCAGCGCGAACGGGGCTACCTCGTCCCGACCGACGAAATGGAACAGTTCTTCCGCAACGACCTTGCGGCGCGTGGTTTCGTCGGGCAGGAAATAGAGGATTTCATCGAATGGTGGATGCCGCTCCTTGCCGAACCGGGCTATCTCATCGTCTATCCGCAGGACGACGCGGTCATCCGCACCCTTGAGGATCTGCAACTCTCGGTGACGCCTAACAGCCTTTTGCGGCACCGCTATGTCATCGAGACGACCGCCGAACCGGTCACCATCGAGCCGCCCGACGACCCCGCCCTCTTCACCCGCGACGGCTTCACCGTTACCGAATGGGGCGTGATACTGCTCTGAGCGCATCGGACGTTCCCTATCAAAATAATCATATAAATCGGGTTGATTTGCCGGATTTTTGTGCTACAATGGGCCGTCCTTGAAACCGGAGGTGGTCATGAAGAGAAATGTTCTGTGGCTGTTGTTCATCACCCTGCCGCTGTGGTTCTTCCTTGTTTCCTGCGGAGACGGCGGTAGCGAGAACGACGACAACACCGGCGATACCGATGAAGACAGCGACATCTCCGGCGACGATGCGCCCAAGATCGACGACGGCCTGCCGGTCGCCGACGATCACCTGCCCACCGACGATACTCCCCCGCCGACCGATGACGGTCCGCTTCCCGACGATATCGATACGCCCGACGACAACGATGTGGTCCCCGACAGCGATATCGACCCCACCGCCGACAGCGACGGCGACGGCATCTCCAACAGCGTCGAAGCGCCGGGCGGTCTCGCGCTCGACACCGACAACGACGGCACCCCCGATTATCTCGATACCGACAGCGACGGCGACACGGTGCCCGACGCCCTTGAAGGGACCGGCGACGCCGACAGCGACGGCAAGGCCAATTACCGCGACAACGACGCCGACAACGACATGATCAGCGACGCCGACGAGGCGGGCGCCGACCCCACCGCCCCGCTCGACAGCGACGCCGACACCATCCCCGACTATCTCGACACCGATTCCGATGGAGACGGCATACTCGATATCTACGAAGGGAACGGCGATGTCGATCAGGACGGGACGAAGAATTATCTCGACACCGACTGTGACGGCGACGATATCTCCGACACCATTGAAGCGGGCGCCAACCCCGCCACGCCGGTCGACACCGACGGCGACGGCATCTACGACTTCAAGGACGGCGATTCGGACAACGACGGCCTTTCGGACCTGAAGGAAAAGGAACTCGGCACCGACCCGCTCAAGGAGGATTCCGACGACGACGGCGGTTCCGACATGGCCG
>CALMRE010000007.1 GCA_937871295.1 uncultured bacterium
TGTAAATGATGTCGTCACTTTCGCGACGGATAGCCTGTGACAGTTCCGATTCGTCGGGAATCTTCTCAAAGTCACAGGTAGTCGTATTGTAGTAACCCAACACCTTCGCCACTTCGTAGGGTAAATGGAACCGGTTTGTGTCTTCGTCGAGTTTGTAGGTAACGACAGCCTTATACCGGCGTTCGGCATCAAGTACGAGATCGGTAATGCAATAGTTGACGGCGCTGATACAGGTGGCAGAATCCAACCGCTGATATGGCGACGCTTCACTCGTCGTTTCTGGCCGTTGTTTTATAAGCCATGCAAGCCAATCTTCAAACCACTGCTTGAATGTTTTGCCGTACTGCGCCATCGTCAACACCTATCAAAAAGGTAAGTCGTCGTCACCTTCGCCAGCACCGGGAACACCACCGTTACCAGCTTCCGGCGGCACTCCGTTATTCGTCATCTGGCTTTTGACATACTTCATCACATAATCGACACCGATCTTGCCGCTATGAGAATTCTGGTGGTCAGTCGAGTTGCCCACCTTATTGACGAACGACACTTGACGCTTCACCTTACCATTGTCAAGTTGCTTGTCTTCCAATGACACTTCACACGGCTTGCCACGCAGAGTACCGGCATTCATCATGTCGAGTTGCTTGAAGTTAAGACCGATCTCAAAAGCGCCGTTTATCTGCTTCAAGGTAAACTCTACGGCTTTCTTCGATGATAGCCAGAATCTACCTTCAACGCTGAATGGCGCAACAGCCTTACGGCCACCGTCTTTTGTTATCTCTTTCGTACACTCAAAGAGCATCCAAAGGTAAGGCGCACCGTTCTTTGTCGCATTGAGGCCGTGGTCTTTCACGGTCGCATCGAATATCCCGACGATCTCTACTGCCACTTCAATTCTCCTTTGAGGATGAGGGGCCAGCCTTTCGACCTACCCCTCCTTTCCCCATATCGTGAACCCCGGCGGGAGGGCCACTACCTTGAATGGGAGTCCCGCCACTCCCATATCGTCACAGTGTCAAAGAACTAGGAACTACACAACCGGCTTCACATCGTCGGCGGCGGTAAAAGAGCAGGTCGCCGCGCCAGCTCTGCGAATCTTGACATGAGAAATCCGTATCCAGCGGGAATGTCCGACTGCGGTGTCAATAGCACCATCGGTAGGAGCAACGGCAGTAGCATTCGGAGCCGCAGTACCGGCAACGGGAACGACAGTCATAATGCCAGCCGCTTCCGCAATGACGATAGCATACCAGATAGCATCATTGGTGTCGTCTATGGGGGCAACACCAGCACCACTACCGAGGTCAATATCGACTTGCGCGGCAACCGTCTTATAGACATTGTTCACAATGACGACGGTTTCAGAAATATCCGCGTTGTAATCGTAAGGACCGGCATCGGCATGAGTT
>CALMRE010000008.1 GCA_937871295.1 uncultured bacterium
GTTTCCGACATGGCCGAGGTCGCCTACGGTTCGAATCCGCTGGACGGCGGCAGCAGCATCCCGGCCGAGGATTTCTATGTGGTCCTTCCGTACGAGGACCCCGCGCAGAACGATACTCTGCAGTTCACCACCGATGTCGGCATGGCCGATGTCGTCATTTTGATCGACCTCTCCCCCTCGATGAACGACGAGATCAACAACCTCAAGTCGAACATGAGTTCGGTCATCCAGAATATCCAGATCGCGATACCCGATACCCACTTCGGGCTGGTCAGTTTCGGCACCTGGGAGGACGCCCCCTACACGCTGGAACAGCGGGTCACCGATACGGCGCTCGATGTCCAGATAGCCTTGAACGCGCTGGCCAACACCGAAGGCTGGTACGAGCCGCAGGAGGAGGCGCTCTATCAGGCCGCCAGTGGCGCGGGACTCACGGCCCAGATACGGCTCAAAAAGACGCGTGGCACTCCCACCTATACCTATGACGATATCGCCATTCCGGCGGTCACCGACTGCGAGGCGGGGACCCACGGCGGCGCCTGCTTCCGGAATGATTCACTGCCGATATTCCTCATGGTCACCGACGAGCCGTTCCAAGGCTACGATCTGCCGGTGGTGCCCGACGATTACTACACCGGCGGTATCGACGGTTCATGGTATGTCGGCACCGGCCATTCGCTGGCCGAGGCGATCGCGGCGATGAATGTCAAGAACGCCAAGTTCATCGGCATCGACTCGTCGGCCGATATCCTGACCGGCCCCAACCCTTACTATGAACAGGTGGCGACCGGCACCGGCTCCGAGAACACCGCGGGAGAACCCTTCATCTACAAGATCAACCCCGACGGCACCGTGCCGGGCGGCACCGACCTGTCGGCGCAGGTGGTCGCGGCGGTCACCGAACTGACCAGCACCATCGCGCTGGCCCTTTCGACCGGCAAGGAATCGGTCGCGAACATCTACAATGTCGACACGCAGAACTTCATCAAGGCGATCGACTTCCTCTCGGCCGATCCGGCCGACGGCGTACAGGAGGTGGGCGGCGAACTGATGGTCGACCCCGGCACGCAGGTCACCTACGATGTCACCTTCCGGAACGATTTCTACGACAATCAGGATCCCGAGGCGCACCTTTTCACGGCCAAGATACTGGTCATCGGCGGCAGCGCGACGCTCGATACCCGCGATGTATTCATCATCGTTCCCGGAAAGATCCCGAACTCGGGCGAAGAATAGCCGCCCCTAGAAATCCACGCACAACACGATGATATCATCCTCCGTCCGCTCCTTACCGGAGAGGTAACGCTCCACCAGCAGGCGGGGCAACTCATCGAGCGGCGCTGCGGCAAGCGCCTCGGCCACCGGCAGCAGCGTGCGGTATTCGGCGGCCCAGACCGAAGTGTTCTCCCTGCCTTCGACCAGCCCGTCGGTATAGAGGATGACGCGGTCACCGGGGCAGAAGGGATGTTCGCTGACACGGTAGAGCGAATCGCCGCTGATGCCGATGAGTTCCCCCTCCCCTTCGAGGAAGAGCGGAACGCCGTTCTTGGGCAGGAGTATCGCCGGCGGATGTCCGGCGCTCACCCACGATATCTTCCCGGCCGGCCGGTTGACCGACAGAAAGAAGGCCGAAAGATATTTTTCGGGCGGCAGGATCCGTTCCAGCA
>CALMRE010000009.1 GCA_937871295.1 uncultured bacterium
TTTCATGCACAGTTATACTCCTTTTCCTGTGTCTGAAAAGTCGGGGCCATTATACGGAACCACACGCAGGCCCTGAAACAGATACGGTCACCTGCCCATTTGCATCGGTAAAATATTCCGACACATCAAACCCTGTCATTATTTTAAGTTCCGGTATGGGCGCCCCCTGCGGGTCAAGAAAAGTGAGCTTTTTTGTCAGAGTTCGGTGTTCGAGACATACCGCCGGTCCATAACAGGCGGTCAGGATGACCGACACGGTACCGCTGACGATCCAGATGAGTGATTTCTTGATCAGTGACAACATGTTTCCCTCCCCCTTCCACTAATTCGCATCGGGCAAACCGGGGCCATCAGTCACGGGAGTCCCGTCCCACTCCATGACGACGACATATACACCTTGCTCATCTACATTCAGTTCTGACAAGCCCACCGTTTTTGTTAGAAATGATCCGTTCTCCGCGCCATCCACATCTGTAATGGTCACTACAATGTCCGCATGGCAAGCGCCATCCAAATATGCAATGCCATCACTTGAAGTATAGGAATCCTGACCATACTCAGCCCTCGAAACGGCAAGCCCCGGTATGGGGTCATTGTTTGGATCGACCGTCTTCAACTGTACAAAGCAAGCGGGATCGGTCGGCGGGCCATAACAGGCTGTCAGGATGATCGACGCCGTACCGCTGACGATCCAGATGAGCGACTTTTTGATCAGTGACAACATGTTACCCTCCATGCCTAGTATGGCTTTTTCAGAGAGCCAGACCGAAGCGCCACCGGAATATTCATAGTATTTCTCAATAAATTTTCGTCACGACGGTGCCGGGATAGTAGCGGCCGAGTATCTCGCGGTATTTCTTCCCCTTCTGTCCGAGGCCGATGGCCCCCATCTGGCACATGCCGACGCCGTGCCCCCACCCCGCCCCGGTGAACTTCCAGAGCTTCTTCTTCTCGTCGTAGTCGACCGCGAACAGCGAACTGGGGAGGTCGTCGATGAGCCGCCGCATCACCAGCTCTCCCCACACCGGCTTTTCCCCCTTGTCGCCGGTGATGAGCAGTTTCCAGACGCGGCCCGACACGCCGCGTTCGAGCGGTTTGATGTCGGTGACATGGCCGACGCCGAGCGATGCCAGCAGTTCGTCCATCTTCTTGGCGGGGATATCCTTCTGCCAGCGGAATTTCTTATTGAGCGCGATACCGCATTCGCCCTCTTTGGTCTCTAGGAACTTGCGCACCTCGACCCCGCGCGTCAGGTTGAACTTCTGCGGTTTATCGGTGTCCCAGACACCCTGCAGATACTCCTTTTCGGCCGAGAACCAGACATTCTTGATGTTCTCGGAATGGCCGCCGCAGGAGGAGGAGTACGGGGCACGGGCGACATAGAGATCGCGGTGGAGCAGTATCTCGCCGCGCGTCGCATCGACCGCGTCGCGGAACTTCGGCGCGACCGCGTCATTCTTCCAATCGAGTTTCTGGCAGTGGACCTCGGAACAGATGTGGACCGGATCGCCGATATGCCGTTTGCCCAGCTGCATGAAGATATCGGTCCGCGCCGCGATGGCCTGCGCCTTGAGCGTCTCGGCCGGCGCCGAGGCGAACATCTCGCCCGGCAGGATGCGGTAGAGCAGTTTTTCGACATCTTCTTCGACCACCAGCCCCAGCGTCCCGTCGGCCGAACCGTAGAAGAACTGCGCCGCGTGGCCGCCGAGGGTAAGACCGCCCGCCGTGGCCTGCCCCGAGCCTGTCGCGGTGGCCGGGCCGGTCGGCTCCAGCTTCACGAACCGGTCGCAGGTCAGTTTCTTTCCCGTTCCCTCGACGGTAATGGTCGCCTGCGACGGAGTCACAAAGAAGGGAAGCGCGAGTATCTGACGGCCCGGAAGTTCGGCCCGCAGTTCATCCTGCAGTTTCACCGCCGCCTCTTTATCGAAGAGTTCCTTGAGGGCGATGTAGTATTCGCGGTTGTCGATACGCCGCTCGCTGATGGAGAAGATGCCGCCGGTCATGAAGAGCTCCACCGGCCGCCCCGTCTCGGTCGCCACCTGCACGACCCGGTCGCGGTACCCGGAAAGCGCCGCCCCGGTCAGTTCCTCGATCGCCACCCGGTAGCGGACCACCGGCGCGATATAGCCGGTGAGCGTCACGGTCGCCGCGTCGGCCGACAGCTCCTTCCCGCCGCACGAGAACCGGACCGCCCCCGACACCGCCAGCGGCGCCGGAAGGTCCTTCACATGGACACGGATGAAGGGAACGCCGTCATGGAAGTTGAACGACGCGGTATGGAGGTAGAGGAACTCGTCGCCCCCCTTCTCGCCCGCCGTGAGGAACAGGGCGATGCTAAAAATCAACCACGGTAGGATCTTCCTTGATCTCAAACGGCTCTCCCAGCTCCAAGTGATAGAACGACCCTTCGTACAGATACGAATATATCTCGTAGAAGCGGGCGACCCGCTTCGCATAGTTGCGCGTCTCCTGATACGGGATGAGTTCGATGAACGACATCCCCGGCAGATCGCCGAACTGCTGATACCACTGTCCGACCTTCTTCGGCCCGGCGTTGTAGGCGGCCGCCGCGAGGATGATGTTGCCGTCGAACCGCTTGAGCAGTTTCGAGAGATACCACGCCGACGCCTTGAGCGACTCGTACGGATTGAACGGATCCTTGACCTTGATGCCCGACTGCCCCGATATCTTCTGGAAGGTCGACGGCATGATCTGCATGAGCCCGATGGCCCCCGCCCCCGACACGACCCAGTCGCGGTAGAAGCTCTCGGCCCGCATGATGGCATAGAGGAAGGCGGGCGATATGGCGAACTCCTCGGAGAGTCGCATCACCGCGTCGAAGTGCGGCACTGGGTAGAGTATCTTCCATTTGTCGGTGTCGCCGTACTGCGGCGCGAACTTGAGCGACGCCTTTATCGCCTCGTAGATGCTGTCGATGATGCGGGCGTACTTTTCGGCCGCCTTGTAGATGGGCAGGGCGAGGTTGCGCATGACGAACGGCACCACCGGATCGCCGGCGTTGGCCGGCAGGAGATCCTTGGCACGGGTGTAGCGTTCATAGAAAAGGAGGCCGTCGAGCAGCCGGTGCCGCGCGAAGAAAGCCATGCTCTCGACCGTCTCGTCCTTACGGAACGCGGCGGGCGCCTTTTCCACCGCGTCGAGCAGTTCCTCATACGGATCGCTGTCGAAGGTGCGCAGGGCGGCGCGCCACTTCGCGCGGCGGGACTCGTCGCTCGCGGCCGGCTGTTTGACCGCCGCCAGTTTCGGCGCGGCGGCGAGGTGATAGTAGAGGAAGTCGTAGTAGGATATGAAATCCTTCGCGGTGCAGTCGCCGTCGTCCTGCGCGCCGCATTCGTAGTCGTTCGAACCGCTGAACAGGTAGTAGTTGAACAGCCGGTCGTAAAAGAGCGTCAGCGACTGCATCGTCTGCAGTGAATCGCCCACCCCCGCACCGCGCGGCTTCAAATTCGCGGCGAAGACGAAGTTGCCCCAGAGAAGGTATGCATAGAACTCGTTCCCCTCCATGAGATGGATGAGCCCGAGCCGGTAGAGCGACTGGAGGAACCACGCCGACTTAGGATTTTGATAGACCGTCTCCTCCAGTATCTCCCGTGCCGCCGCGGTATTGTTCGACTCGATGAAGGAGACGGCGGCGTGGAACAGCACCCGTTCCTTGCGCTGACCCGAGAGGCTTTCGGCCAGCCACCGCATGTAGGCGGCCCCTTCGGCCGGGACCCCTTTGCTCGACAGGATGCGGAACTTCTCCCAGCCGTAGGAATAGCGGCATTCCTCGTGCGGGCACTTCGCTATCTCGCGGTCGATGAGCGTTATCGCGTCGCTGTAGCGTTTCTTGCCGACCAGATAGCGCCCCGCCTCGAGCGACATCGGATAGCCCATCTCGGTGAGCACCTCGCAGTAGAACTCGTCGGCGAGTCCCTCTTTGCGCATCGCGGCGAACCACTTGACGAACAGCGGCGATCCTTCGACCGGAAGCCCTTGAGAGCGGCGGATCGACAGGAGCCGTTCGCGGATGGCGGGACGCTGGGCGACATAGCCCATCTCGTCAAGGAACGCGAGATAGTCGGGAATGAACTTCGCGTCGGCCCCCTTCCCCTGCTCCTTGGCGACGATACGGTTGAAGGCGGCCGCCTCGTTCTTGTCCTCCCGCAGGCACTTGGTGTATTTTGACAGCGCATCCTTCCATTTCCGCTCGGCAAGGAACATGTCCCCTTCGAGACAGCCGAGCGCCCGCTCACGGTAGAACGCGGGATAGTCGGTCGCGATCCCTTCGAGCGTCTTACGCGCCGCCTTCCATTTCTTCGCCGAGAATTCTGCGCGGAAGGCGAGATAGCGGAACAGGAGCGTCTTGCGCCGTTTTTCGGGAAGTTCCTTGAGCGCGGCCGGAATCTCGAGTTCGCGGCCGGTGCGGTAAAGGGCGAGCACCCGGCGCGCCGCGGCGCCCTCTTTCTCACGGAACTGCACCTTGGGGTAGAATTCGAGGTAGAGTTCCTCCTCGCCCGATTCATAGACCGTCTTGAGACACTCCTCGGTCACCGGCTCTTTGTTGATGCAGTCGGGAAAGGCGAAGAGCGGAGAGGCCGCGATAAGAACGCTTATAAATAGGAACAGGCGCATGGGCTCCGAACTCCGTTGTCCGGCGAAAGTATAGCAATGCGCGATTCGATGTAAAAGAAAATCTTTATTTCGAAGCAGATTTCTGCTTATTCGTCGGGGATGATGACCGGGCTCACCTTCCAGATCTCATTGGCGTACTGCATGATGGTGCGGTCGGAGGAGAATTTGCCGGAGCGGGCGGTGTTGAGTATCGACTTCTTCGTCCACGCCTCCTGATCCTTGAACAGCGCGCTCACCTTCTCTTGCGTATCGACATACGCCCGGTAGTCGGCCAGCAGGCAGTAGTGGTCGCTGAACAGCACGATGTTCTGGTAGAGGAACTGGAAGATGCCCGGCTCGTTCTTGTTGAAGTAGTCGGTGTTGATCATGTCGAGCACCTTGCGCATCTCGGCGTCGCGCTGGTAGTATTCCTGCGGATTGTAGCCGCGCTTCTTGAGGTCGCGGACCTCATGCGCCTTGAGGCCGAAGATGAAGATGTTCTCCATCCCCACCTCTTCGGCCATCTCGACATTCGCGCCGTCGAGCGTGCCGATGGTGAGTGCGCCGTTGAGCATGAACTTCATGTTGCCGGTGCCCGACGCCTCGTAGCCGGCGGTCGATATCTGCTCGGAAAGGTCGGTCGCCGGGATGATCTTCTCGGCAAGCGACACGGAGTAATTCTTGAGAAAGAGGACCTTCAGCCGGTCGCCCACCGCCGGGTCGTTGTTCACCACCTGCGCCACCGAATTGATGAGCTTGATGATGAGTTTCGACACCTGATAGCCGGGGGCCGCCTTGCCGCCGAAGATGACGGTGCGCGGCACAAAATCACCCGACGGGTTCGCCTTGATGCGGTTGTAGAGGGTGATGACATGGAGCACATTGAGGAGTTGCCGCTTATATTCGTGGAGCCGCTTTATCTGGACATCGAAGATCGAGTTGTGGTTCACCGCGACGCCGTAGGTCTCCTTGATATAGCGGGCCAGATGCCGCTTGGCGAGCAGTTTCGCCTCGCGCCACAGTTCGCGGAACTCGGCGTCCTCAACTAACGGTTCGAGTTTCCGCAGTTCATCGAGCCGGGTCACCCATCCTTCGCCGATGCGGTCGGAGATGATGTTGGCGAGGAACGGGTTGGCTTTCTTGAGCCAGCGGCGCGGCGTGATGCCGTTGGTCTTGTTGTTGAAGAGTGTCGCATTGTAGCGGCAGAAATCGCGGAAGATATCGTTCCTCAGGATGTCGGTGTGGAGTTGGCTGACCCCGTTGACCGAATGGCTGCCGACGATGGCGAGATTGGCCATCCGGACCATCTTGGGGGTCGCCTCCTCGACGATGGACATCTTCGCGATGGCGTTGTCGTCGAACCGCCCCATGTCGCGCAGTTCGTTGTGGAACCGCCGGTTGATCTCGTAGACGATCTGGAGTTGGCGCGGCAGGAGCGGCCCCAGCAGTTCGACATCCCACTTTTCGAGCGCCTCGGGCAGTATCGTATGATTGGTGTAGCCGAAGGTGCGGGTGGTGATGTCCCACGCCTCGTTCCATTCGAACCCCTCCTGATCCATGAGCAGGCGCATCAGTTCCGGTATCGCGATGACCGGGTGGGTATCGTTGAGCTGGATGGCCACCTTGTCGGGGAACTCGCGGAAGTCGTCGTATGCCTTCTTGAAGTGGTAGATGATGTCCTGCAGGGTCGCCGAGACGAAAAAGTACTGCTGTTTGAGCCGCAGTATCTTGCCCGCGTGGACATTGTCGTTCGGGTAGAGCACCTTCGAGATGTTCTCCGACTTGTTCTTCCCGTCGACCGCCGCCATATAGTCGCCGCTGTTGAAACTGGAGAAATCGAACTCGGTGGTCGCCTTCGCCTGCCAGAGGCGCAGGTTATTGACGGTGTTGTTGCGGTAGCCCGGCACCGGCACATCGTAGGCGAGCGCGATGACATCCTCGGTATCGACCCAATTGAAATGGAAGCGTCCCGCCTTGTCCTGTTCGGTCGCCACGCGGCCGCCGAACTGAACGCGGTATTCGAGATGGGGCCGCGCGATCTCCCACGGACAGCCGTATTTGAGCCAGTTGTCGGGCAGTTCGATCTGCCAGCCGTTCTTTATCTCCTGCTTGAAGATGCCGTATTCATAGCGGATGCCGTAGCCGTAGGCGGGCAGGCTCATCGTGGCCATCGAGTCGAGGAAACAGGCCGCGAGCCGCCCCAGACCGCCGTTGCCCAGCCCCATGTCGGGCTCCACATCGCGGATATCTTCGAGATTGTAGCCGAGTTGCATCAGTATCTCGGAGCACTCCTTGTAGTATTCGGTGTTGGTCAGCATATTGCCCATCAGGCGGCCCATCAGGAATTCCATCGAGAGGTAGTAGACCCGTTTGGCGTCCTGTTTGCGGTATTCGTACTGGGTCCGGAGCCATTTGCGGATGAGACGGTGCCGGATGGCGAAGGCGAGCGCGAAGTAGATGTCGCGCGAGTTGACGGTGGTGCGGTCCTTGACCAGCAGGTACTCTATCGCCTTCTCGAAGTCGGGCTTCAGGTCCTTGCCGAGCAGTTTGCCGTCGGTGAAGAAGATGCTGTTGCCGTTCGCCCCGTGCTTTTCCTGTTTCATGCCTCACTCCGTAACTGTCAGCGGACCGGTATCGCGCTATGATACACCGCCCGATGCATTTTTCCAGTAAATGGAAGGGAAAAGCGCCGCGCCGCTACCTGACGCAACGGACGCCGACGGCGCCGAGTTTATAGGAAGGGTACCGCACACCGTTCATGCCGTTGACCACATAGGCGGCTCCCGCGCTGTACCCGGCGGTGGTGGCGGTCCACTGTTCGAGTTGCCAGTTGCCGGGGAATTCGGTCGAGGTGAAGTCGCCCACCGTCATGTCATAGATGGTCCGCAGTTCGTTGGCCGTCGGCAGACGCCAGTCGTCGTAACCGCCGTAGGTCGACGCGAGGCACTCCGCCAGCGCCTGTTCCCATGTCGCCGTCGCATTGAGCACCGGTGTCCACATCAGGGCGGTGGTGTCGTCCCCCCAGAGCGGCTCGTTGTTGCGCCGGTAGGATACCGCCTGCATCAGGGGCTGATAGTAGGTCCCGTTGACGCACAGCACCTTCGCGACGGTCGCCTTGTCGTAGGGCTCAAAGGAACCCGAATGGCTGTAGACCTCGAACGCCTGCGCCGTATTGCCGGGCACTTCGACCGATGTCCAGATACCCTGATTGGCCGGTATGTTGAAGAACGAGTCGGCATCGAACATCGGCTCCATGCCGAAGTTCAGTATGGTATCGAACTCACGGTCGGTCGGCAGACGCCAGCCGCTTGCGCCTTCCCATGCCTGCGCCGCGCAGAAGGCCTGTGCCTCTGCCCATGTGCACCCGTCGACCGATGAACAATAACCATCCAGCGAATAGTCGCTCACGAAGGTCTTCTGCCACGTCAGTCCGGTCGTCTGGTCGTAGACCGATTCGGTATAGTTCATGAGCAACTTGGTGTTCCCGCTGAAGTACTGGGCATCCTGTCCCGCGAAGGGCTGGGCCGCCAGCGGGCAGGAGACAAGGCCGGTCGCATCGTAGCACGCCGTCTGTTCGGTCGGCGGCACGCCGGTGGCGCGACGGACACACAGGTCGAAGGTCGACACATACTGGAAATAGGACCCGCCGTAGCAGGCGGTGTCCACCATGCAGCGATCAAGATCCCATTCGCAGGTGGTGGAGCAGTACACCGTGCCGGTCGATCCCGAAAGCGAGTCGGCACACAGGGTGCTGTTACTGTCGCACGATTCGCCTGTCTCGACGAGGATGTTGCCGCAGATCGTCGCGACCGAATCGTCGTCGGGCATGACCGTATCCTCGTCGGGAACGGGCCGCACGCCGCCGGTGAGGGTGCGGTTACCCATCGGCGCTTCGGCGGTGATGACGACATTGACCGTATTCGGGTCGGTCAGCGTGAAAACGACCGTCATTGCCGCCGTCTTCTCGGTCGAACCGTCCCAGTAGGTGTAATCGCCGGTGTAGGTGTAGCCGTCGAAGGTCCCGGCGTGCGAATAGTAGAACTCCTCGGTGCTGTTGAAACCGATATCCAGCATATAATCGTCGGTCTCTCCCTTCATCACCGATATGTGGGCGTTGTCGGCCGTAAATTCCCACTCACCCAGCAGGTCGTCGGGGTTTTTCACCGTATCGGCGTCGGGCAGAATGTCGTCGGTGGCGTTATCGTCCCGTCCGACCGTGTCGCTGTCGCTCTCTTCCTTCGGATGGACATAGACCGCGAAATCGGAGAAGTGGCCGACCTGCGACATGATGGGATCGCCCGCCATGATGGGATCACCCGCCATGATCGGGTCGCCCGCCATGATCGGGTCGCCCGCCATGATCGGATCGCCCGCCGCGAACTGGCCGTCCCACCCTTTTGAATGCCACGCCTCCGCGCGGTGGACCGCGATGACCGCCACCTCGCCTTCCCCGGTGGCTTTGGTAAGTTCTATCGACATCGTTATCGGCTTCTCGAACACCAACCCGTCGGGCCCGAAGTGCCATACCGCGCTGGCGAGTTTTTCCGACTCGGGATAACCATCCGGCTCCTTCTCGGTGATCGTTATCTCGGTGTCCTGCGCCAGTGCCCCGGCAGGTATCTCCACCTTCGCCTCGCCGCCCGGAGTCGAGACAACGCCGCCCGCGGATGCCGAAATGGTCTTTTTCGCCGTGATCGGCGTGAATTTCTTGTCGCTCTTCTTCTCGTCGCAGGCGGCAAAAAGCGCCATACTCAGCAGAAGCACGATACAAAGCCGGAAGATCTTCATGGTTTCCCCCTTGTTTTGAAAGGACCGACCCCGAGATTGTAGCGCAGGTCGAAATAAATGCAACGATAATGGCCTGAATTAATCGGCTTTTCGGGAAGTTGAATCGCTATTCGCCGATGATCTTGATGAGGACGCGCTTGCGGCGCATGCCGTCGAATTCGCCGTAGAATATCTGTTCCCACGGGCCGAAGTCGAGCCGCCCGCCGGTGATGGCCACCACCACCTCGCGCCCCATCACCTGCCGTTTGAGATGCGCGTCGCCGTTGTCCTCGCCGCCGTTGTGCCGGTACTGCGAATGGGGTTTCTCGGGGGCGAGTTTTTCCAGCCACTGCTCGAAATCGTGGTGGAGCCCCCGTTCGTCGTCGTTGATGAAGACGCTCGCGGTGATGTGCATGGCGTTGACGAGCACGAAGCCCTCCTGCACGCCGCTCTCGGCGACCGCCCGTTCGACCTCGGCGGTGATGTTGATGAAGGCGCGCCGCGTCGATGTGGTGAACGACAGTTCCTTGCGGTGGTGTTTCATAGGGATCCTAGAACAGCACCGAACAGCCGCAGCCGGCTTCCACGGCCCGTTTGCCGCTGTCGGGGACGATGACGGTGTCGTCGTCGGACGCCGGCGCGTCGGCCGGGATGGTGTCGTCGCTACCGGCGAAATCGAAGTCGCTCGGCACATCGGGTTCGAGGTCGGACTGGTCATCGATATCGGTGGGACCTTCGGGGAACGCGTCATCGGGGAACTCGCCTTCGGTCGTATCGTCGGGCTGCGGGGTGTCGTCGGGGGTGTCGCTCTTGCAGTCCGATTCATCCCACGCGCCGCAGCTGGGCTGGCAGGTGGCCGTACCGTCGATGTAGTCCTTCCCGGCGATATCGGTGCAGGCTATCGTGTTGCCGTCGCAGAGTTCACCCGCGTCGATAGTGCCGTTGCCGCACGATTCGAGCGTCACGCAGTCCGTTTCGTCAAAAGTGCAGTCGTCATTGCAGGCGAGATCGCCCGAGGTGTAGCCGAGCGTCACGCAGGTCTCGCCGCCGAGATAGAGCGGTTCGCACTCCTCGCCGCCCGCGATGACGCCGTCGCCGCATTCTTTGTACTGTTCGGGCGGTATCTGCATGGTGGTGCAGTGGATGGAGCCCCCCTGCGGGATGATCTCGTTCGAATCGATGCCGATGATGGTGTAGCCCGGCATCAGGTCGCGGTAGATCTGGAGCGCCTCTTCGTCGGTACCCTTGCCGTAGATCGGCACGAGGACATGATCGTTGACGATGAGCGAATTGGTGTGGGTGTAGTAGGTCGTGCCGAACCACGAACCACCGTAGGTCATCGGGATGCGGACGATGGTGTATTTGCCGCCGCCCGGCTTTTCGATGGAGCCGTAGAGTTCGGCCGCCGTCTCGAGTTGGGCCAGTTCGCCCGCATCGGCGCCCCATTCGGAACTGGAGTAACTGACGATGATGGTGTCCTGATTGAGTATCTTCGAGTACATGTCGATGTGGGTGGTCCCTTCGCCCGGTATCGAGACGGGAAAGAAGACGCGGTCACAGCCGACATACTGTTTGAACAGTTGCGCGACCGTGGCGCGGTTCTGTTCGGTGTCCTGCAGGTTGTTCTTCTCGAACACGCCGGTCGACATCCAGCAGGTGCCGAGTCCGTCGGTCATGAAGTTGCCCCCCTCGGTGTAGAAGCCCGAGACGAACACCTCGTCGATCCAAGCCGCGCCGAGTTTTACCGGTATCGCGTCGTCATTGGAGCGTTCGTCGTAGTAGTGGTGATCGACCACGGCGCGCGCCGTCCGGCCGTTGGTGTAGATCATCCACGGACCGTAGTCGCGCGTCCAGTTGGCGTCGTAGGGATAAGTATAGAACTCGACATCGCTTTCGGCCACGCCGTACGGGGTGAGCGCATCGGTCATGACGCTGTTCTTCTCGCTGGTGTTCGCGACGATGATGTAGGGCTTCGCGCCGGCGGCGACGATCCCCTGCGCCATGGCGCCGTAGTAATCGTCCAGTTGAGACCAGCCGGTCGGTATCTGGATGACCACTCCCGCCATCGCGCCGTATTCGGGCGGGCCGTAGGGTATCTCCTGCGGCGGAGTGCGGAGTTGCAGGTTGAAGGGTATCTTTTTCGCCTGAGAGGCGGCCTTTTCCTCTTCGGTCTCCCACGCCGGGAGTTGTTTTTTCGGGGCGGCGGAAAGCAGGCCGCACGCGAATACGAGTACCACGATGATCAAGAGACTTTTGCGCATGGAAGACTCCCTAATCCAATCTACCTAACATATCGTTAAGCAAAAGCGATTCCCTATAATTTTAAACAGTTATTTCAGTCGCCTGCCCGTTCGCACGATTTGGCGTGGCCGAGGTTGCAGGCTTTGAGGTAGTACTGCTTGGCGGTGTCGCGGTCCTTGGTGACCCCTTCGCCGTTCTCGTACATCCAGCCGAGGTAGGCGCACCCCCCGTTGTTCCCCGTCTCACACGCCTTTTCGAACAGGCCGCGCGCCGCAGAAATGTCGGCGTTCACATCGCTCGCCCCGGCGTAGTAGACCATCCCGGCGAGGAAGCAGGAGTTGCTGACGCCGTAGGTACAGGCCTTCTTGGCCGCCTCGGCCGCCTTCCGGTAGCGGGTATCGGACTTCGCCCTCTTCGCGATGGCGTGGCACGCCATTCCCACCTGCGCGTCGCACCCTTTCCGCAGCGCGTTTTCGCCCGACGCTCCCTGCGCAACGCCGAGGAAATAGCAGGCGGCGCCGTCGTTGCGGTCGCACGCGATCTGCCATTCTCCCACCAGCGCCGGGTCGAAGAGTCCCTCTTTCAGTTTCTTCGCCGCTGCTTTGTCGGGCAGGGTATCGATCAGTTCAAAGGTCTCGTCGGCGCCGAACAGCGTCCCGTAGGCGTAGAGATATTCGCGCAGATAGCGGACCTTCTCGTCGAACGAGACCACCGTGAGCGGCAACGCTTTGACCAGTTTCTCGCGGTCCAGTTTCCGTTTTTCGCCGAGCGCCGTGCGATCGCCCTGATATTTCTTCCACAGGGTGACGCGGTCAAGCGCCGTCTGTTTGTAGGGATTCGGATCGGGCTTGTCGGCCAGTTCCTGCCACTTCGCCATCGCGGCGGCGGGAAGGAGCCACCCCTCCGCGTCGACCTTTTTCGCCTTCTCGAACAGTTGGAGAAGTTCGACATCGAGTTCCGACAGCGTCGTCTGCGCGGTGACCTCCGGCATCTGCGGCGAGAAGAGGGCCCCGCTGTAGGAGAAAAGCGCCTTCTGCATCGCCTCCTCCGCCTTCCTGAGCGCCTCGGCCTGCGTCGAGGCCGTCGCTTCGGCCGTTATCGTGTTGGCGGTGGAGCGTTCGATGAGGGCGTAGTGTTCAAAGGCGATCTTGGCCGTCACCGATCCCTGCGCCGTCGCGCAGAGCGGCCGGAAGAGCAGGAAATAGGCATCCTTCGGTTCGACGAAGAGTTTCTCGATGTCGCCCTCGGCGGTAAGCGTCGTCGGCGTCGGGGCGAGTTTCCACCCTTTGCGGGCAGCGGTCTCTCGGATGAAGGTGTCCGATTCGCGGGTGATAGTGCAGGCATTCCCCGGCGCGACGGCCCACGCCGTGATGCCGGCCGCCTCGATCTGGAGTTTCTTCATGTTGTCGGCCGTGATCGCCACCCGGACGAAGGCGTCGTATTCGATGCGGCCGCCGCGGTTCCAGGTCTCGGTATAGTTCGCTTCGTCGTACTGCCGCACGGTGATGAGCGCCCCCGACTCCTTCGACGTATCCATCAGGACGCCGCCCGCCGCGTTCCCGACCTGTTCCTGATAACTCTTCGTTTCGGCCTTCACCGCGACCCGTATCCAGCGGCTGACACTCGAAAGTGCGTTGGACAGCGCCTTGCCCTTCGCCTCGTCGCGATCGCCGATACCCGCCGCGCTCCCGACGAAATAGTGGCGGCCGTCGGCCTCGAAGTGACCTTCGTTCTTCCACGCCGGGGTGTCCGTGCTCTTTTCCATCAGCGCCGCCTCAAGCGCCGGAGCGGCGACCGGTGCGGCGGCGGGAGGCAGCTGCCGTTCCTGCGGATCGGTCGAAGCGCAGGCGGCCAGAAACAGAACGGAAAGAACAAAAAGGATACGCGGGATCATACGGGACCTCCGTTCGATTCATGTTTCTTCAGCAGTATCCGGAATACGAGGGCGAAGAGTATCCCCGCCGCCGTGGTCAGGGCATAGGCGGGCAGAAAGACCGGGTGGACCGCAAAGGCGACACCGACCGCAAGCGCCCCGAAAACACCCCAGCCCGCGACGCCCGCCGCGATATCGAGCCGCCGGAACGGACTCCGACGGGGCAGGGCGAAGGGGAAGGTCAGTACCGCGACGATGATCCCCACGATGAAGGCGATGACCAGCATCTTGAGCCGCCCGGCGAGGTAGAGCTCGGCGATCCGTTTGAGGAACGGGTTCATCTCGGCGATGGCGTCGCCGGTCCGCCGGACCTCCTCCCACGCCGTATAATCGGCCTCGAGGAAGACCATGTAGATATCGCGCACCGGCGGCAGATCGGTGTCGTTGAAGATCGGACTCTCGATCATGAATTTCTCGATCTCGAGCGATGATCGGCAGTTCCCCGGCCGGTCGGCCAGTTTCTCGGCCACCGCTTTGTTGGTGGTAATGACCGACATCGGGAAGCAGGTCACCGTCCGTTCCAGCAGACCGGTCAGCGCACCGAACAGATACAGCAGTACAAAAAACGGCAGAAAGGCGGCGGGGCGCGTGAAGGCGACGACTATCTCACGGAGTGTCGGTCTCATGCCGGGCATTGTACCGGAACTTTCGCCGATTTCAACTAAACTAATCGCGCAGGCGTTTTCTTTTGACTTCCCCCCCTCCCCGCGCTATTCTTCCCCGACCGAAAACCACTGAAGGAGGTTCCCATGACCCGCGCCGCCGAGGCTCTTTCGAAGTTCAAGAACATCGAGGTCGGCTACGACCTGACCCAGCTCACCGACGACATCCGCGACGCCCTGCCGCACCTCATCGCGGCGCTCGATGTGGTGACCGACATCTATCTGCGCCAGCAGGATGAACGGCTCCCCGGCATCTGGAAAAAGGTGATGGCCGGGTCCGACGAGGAAAAGAAACGGTTCTACAACCGCTTCAAGGGACCGTGGGACCAGCTCGCCGAATACGCCACCGTCTATCCCGACGACCTCCCCGACCGCGCCAAAGGGTGCGCCTTCTATCCCGACGGGATGGACGCCGCCGCGCTCGAAGCGGCCATCGCGAAGTTGCCCGCCGACGCGCAGGAGAAGATGCGCGACACCTACACCGTCATCCGCAAGGAGGGCGACAAACTCATCGCCGTCCCCTACCACGAATACTATCGCCCCGAACTGGAAAAACTCGCCGGTCACCTGAAAAAAGCGGCGGCTCTGGTCAAACACGAAGGACTCAAGAAGTACATCCTCAACCGCGGCGAGAGTCTCCTCACCGGCAAATATCAGGAGACCGAGGCCGAATGGGTGAAGCTCACCGACGCACCGCTTGAATTCGTCTTCGGCCCCTTCGAGGTCTATGCCGACGGCGTGCTGGGCATCAAGTCGACCTACGAGGGGTTCCTGCTGGCGGTCGACCATGAGAAAGGTGCGCGGCTCAAAGAGATAGAGAACAACCTCGACAAACTATCGGCGGTCTTCCCGATGCCGGCCGGTGCCAAAGCGGCGGTCGGCGGGATGGCGCCGATGGTGGTGGCGCACGAACTCTACGCGTCGGGCGAGGCGTTCCACGGCATCATGACCAGCGCCTTCAATCTGCCGAACGACCCGTGGGTACGCGGCAATGTCGGCTGGAAACAGGTGATGATCTACAATATCATGCAGGCGAAATTCAAGACCTGCACATCGGTCATCGCCAAGCGGATATCGGATAACCGCATCACGGCAGAGTTCGACCCTTACTTCTTCTTCGTGCTGATGCATGAGGTGAGCCACGGACTCGGCCCCGCCTACCGCGCCGACGGCACGAAGGTGGCGGCGGCCATCGGTTCGGCCTACACCACCATCGAAGAGGCCAAGGCCGACACCGGCGGCCTCGTCCTGCTCCTCAAGATGGGCGGCAAGTACGGCGTCCCGGCGTTCGGCACGCGGCCGCTGCTCGATTCATTCTTCGCGGGGCTCTTCCGCTCGATGCGGTTCGGCGTCCACGAGGCGCACGGCGGCGCGAATGTGATAGAGTTCAACTGGATGAAGGAACGCGGCGTCATCACCGTCAACCCCGACGGCTCGTTCGCGACCAACGATGCCAACTTCGCGGCGACGGCCGACGAACTGCTGGAGGAGCTGTGCCGCATCGAGGCGGCGGCGACCCCGGATGAAGCGGCCGCCTTCGTCAAGAAGTGGGCCCATCCCGGCAAGGAGATCCTCGACGCCCTCGAAAAACTCAAGGACATCCCCATCGACATCACGCCGATCTATACGAGATAAAGAGTTTTCATCACGAATACTAATGAGTCACTTAATTTCTGCCCAGTTCGTCCCATCCCACTCCCAAAAATCGCCAAGTAACGTATTCGTATCGTCAGAATAACCACCGAACAACAGCACTCGCTTTCGCGTATCGTCATAAACCATTGCATGACCTACTCGTGGTAAAGGGCTTTGATCCGGATTCATTTTAATCCAAGAAGCTCCGTCCCATTCCCAAGTTTCGTTCAGTTCATCAGAGTCTTCATTGGCACCACCAAATAAAACTGTTCGTTGTCGGTTGGAGTCAAAAGCCATAGCATGATATCTCCGCGCAGCCGGAGTTGTGCCGGTACTTACAGAAACCCAATCAGATCCTGTCCATTCCCATGTTTCATCTCTATCGTATTTTCCATCTTCTCTCCCGCCGAAAAGAACAATTCTTCCTCTGGCACTATCATATGCCATAGCATGAAAATCACGACTACCGGGGGTATTGCAAGCCATATGAGTCCAAGTCTCTCCATCCCATGCCCATGTGTCACTGTAATAGGTGCAATCATCACTGCCACATACGATTCCCCCGAACAAGATTGTTCTTTCATTTGCCTCATCGTAAGCCATGGCATGTGCATGACGCGCAGGCGGATTTCCACCGGACATAGTTCGTTCTGCCCAATTTGCTCCGTCCCATTCCCAAGTATCCGACATATACTTCTTTGAAGCATTGCCTCCACCATACAAAACTGCTTTCCCTCTTTTTTTATCAAATACCATCGCTGGGCGAGATCGTTCAGAAGGAGCCACGCCCGGAGCAAATGAAAACCAGAGATTCATATTTCCTTCCCATTCCCATGTGTCCCCATAGTAAATTGAATACCCAGTCCCCCCGCCCATCATCACGAGCCTTAGCCTGTTATTGTCATAAGCCATTGCATGGCGAGAACGTGCATTGGGAAATAATCTTTTGCAGGATACTCCATCAAACGAAAAACCTTCCGAGCATGCACAGACATAATGAGTTTCGGTCAAAGAGCATGTTGCCGATTGATCACCATTATCGTCGCACGGGTTATCCTTTTCTTCACAAATGTCACCTTTCTCATCGGTGGCACACCCACATAACAGTAAAAAAAAGACGATACAGAAAATCAATCGAACCATCAAAATCTCCCACCTTTCGGTTCTTAAAGAACAATGCATTCTAAATTACGCACTGAAAAAAACAAGGAAATAGAAAATGCTAATTTGTACGAAAAGAAGATCGACCGATCAGAGTTTGTCGGTCGAAGCGATGAGTTCCTTGTTGAAGTCCTTCTTGAGATTGATCATGTCCATGCCCCTGTACGGCATGCGCACATTCTGCCAACTGATGCTTGGCATCTTGATCCCGGCACTAATGTCGACGCCCTCACCGTCGATCTTCGTGACCTTCTGGTAAATGACCTTCGTCTCGACATCCACCTGTCCATAGGCGATGCCCATGAACATCATCGCGGCAACCACCGCGCACACCAAGCGTTTCATGACACTCCTCCTCTCGGTTGTCCCTCACAATTTCAGTATAAGGCCGTCCGAACGGACAGTCAACCGGTTTTTTTCAGGTCAATACAGCATCCCGAACAGGTAGAGCGGTATGGTGTCGCCCGCTCCCACGGTGACGCCGTCCATCGCGACGATCCCCTTGGTCGCGCCACGCAGTTGTTTCTTCTTCTTCGAAGTACCGCCGATCTCGACGGCCAGATCGCCGTCCACGATGAGGTCGGCCTTGTCATGGAGCGTCACCGCGTGCTTCGTGCGCAGTTGGTTCACCAGAAAGGTCTCCCGCAGCGTGCCGCTTTCGGCATCGTTGGGAAGCGACCCTTCGATGGCATAGATAAGGTTCGTGTTGTCGAAATAAAGTTTGCCGCTCTTGCGCACCAGCGCCGCCCCCTTCGCATCGGGCGTAAGAAGGGTCACCAGCCCCGCCAGTTCGAGCAGTTCGAGATAGTGGGCGACATAGGTCCGTGTAATGCCGAGGTCCCTGCTCATCCCGCTCAGATTCAGCATGAAGGGTTTGCTGGAAGCCAATAGCCAAAGCATCTTTTTCAGCACCGGCAGCTTCGCCTGCGTAAGATTGTCGATGACCGCGATATCTTCGAACAGCACCTTCTCGACGGTGTTCATCACGCGGTGCGGATACTCATTCACCCCTTCAAGATAATAGGGATAGAAACCGTGCTGAAGATACTCCTTGAACCGCTGCAGTACCGGTTGACGCGCCGAGAGGTCGGATGCAATGGCGACATGATCGCGCAGAACGGTATCCAGCGGAGAGGACGGCAGGTCGAGACCGTAAGAGAAAGCGAGGTACTCGCGGAACGAGAGGCCCTTCAGTTCGTAGTAGACCACGCGGCGCGACAGGTCGTATTTCGCCCGTTTCAGGTCGAGCGACGAACTGCCCGACACCAGTATCTTCCGGTTGCGGAAGGTGTCGATGATGTTCTTGAGTTCCTGCGCCCAGTTCGGGTATTTGTGTATCTCGTCAATGATGACCGCCTTGCCGCCGTGATCGAAGTACTTCTGCACGCTGTCGAACAGACCGAGCGCCGCGACATGAATGCTGTCGCCCGAGATATAGAGGCACTGACGGGGATCGTCGTAGCGCTCTTTATAGTGTTGTAGCAGGAGGGTGGTCTTGCCGACGCCGCGCGCTCCGGTAACGCAGAGCGCCTGCACATCCCAGTTGATGCGATCGTACAGGTAGCGTTTCCGGGTCGAGTCGAATCCTTCAAGAACCGAGTTGTGGATAGCGAATAATTTCTGAAGCATAGCGGCACCTCGCCTCATATTGCTCAGTGCAGTGTACAAAATCTATCGTTATTTGTCAAGTACACTGGACAGATTGATAAGATAGTAGCCCGTTTTTTTCGTGGTTAATCGGCGGCCGACGCCCGGAATATGCGGCAATCGTTGGTGCCGGCGAAGAGATATCCCTGCCAGTAGGCGACCGAAACGATGCGGACGGCGTCGTTATAGGTCGCTATCTCCTTTGCCTTCCATGGGTCCACCACGGTGGCGACCAACACCGTCGTCTCGACCGGATCGGGAAACTCGGCATAGGCGGTCCCCGCATGGGTAAGATACATCAACTCTTCCGTCTCGGCATTGAGAAAGACATCTATTACCGTTATATCCCCCATGTCCATCTGCGCGACACTGCCATCCATGCCTACCCACCAGATCTGGTATTTCAGCGGTGTCGCATCGACATTGATGCCCCATACAAGACCATTGCCGTCGGGAAGCGACAGGGTGCCGGTCGGCCAGATGCCTTTGAGGAGGTTGTCGTCCTCGGCGACGAATTCGGTCACCGTTGTGCCGTCGTAGTAGGCGTTGGCGACATTCAGCTGATTCTGCGCGAAGTCGCTCCAGTAGCCGAAAAGGTACATCGTGTCGCCCACCGGCAGGAGGTGGACGAAGCGCGAATCGCCCGCGCCGCCCTGCGTCGGATGGCCGATGCGATGGGTGACGGTGAAGGTCTCGCCGCGGTCGGACGATTCCCAGAGGTAGCGGAAGATGTTCCCCGCCTCCCATTCGGTCCGGTCGGCCGCCCCCGAGCCGACGGTGAAGATGCGGCCGTCGAAAAAGGCGGTGTCGTGGACATGCTCGCCGCCCGGCACCGAGCGGAATTTCTTCCAGCCGTCGTCGTCGTGACGGTAGAAGTTGCCGCCGATGAGCGGCCGCGAGGTCAGTTCGTCGGGATCGGTTGAATCGACCCCGGCGTACCACAGGCCGCCGTCGAACTGGCGGAAGTGCTCTATCATCTCGTCGCCGCTGTTGAGATCGTTCTTCGCCGTGCCGTTCTCCGGGCTGTCGAAATAGCGGAACTGGATGCCGATATCGCCGATCATGAGCAGTTTCGTGCCGAAGTTGAGATTGGCGTCGCCATAGCCGAACCAGAGCGTATCCTTGAAAACGGCGAGGTCGGTTATCTCCTGCGTGAAACCGGCTATTTCGTTATCAACGCCGAATGCGCGAAAATCCTCGACGGGCGACGACCACGGCGCGAAGGCCCCGAAGGTCTGCTCGGCGATGGTCGCCGGAGCGGTGTCGGCGTCGTTCAGCAGTTCGTCGGCAGTGGCAGTGTCGCTGTCGGTCACCGTGTCGTCGGTCGCGGCCTCATTCCCCTTGTCGCAGGCGACGAGAAGCAGCAGCGACAGACACAGAAACAACGGCCACGGAATGCGTCGTTTCATCGGAAGTCACCCCCGCTATCGGTCACTATTCAGAACAGGAACGGATCGTTGCAGGTATTGGTCAGGTCGTTGCAGGAACCGGAACAGCAGTCGGCGTCGATCTCGCAGTAGCCGCCGAGCGGAGAACACTCGGACACATCGGGACCGCAGATGCCGTTCTGGTTGCAGTTGCCCGTACAGCAGTCGAGGTCGGTGGTGCACTGGTCGCCGAACGGGATGCATTCGACATCGCCGGGACAGCAGACCATATCGCCGCTCTCCGCCGGGGCGCAGACGCCGCAGCAGCACTGGTCGGGCATCGCGCAGGGGGCGAGATTGTCGAGACAGGCGAACCCCGGCCCGCAGACGCTGTCGGTGCAGACCCCGCCGCAGCAGTCTTCGGGCGAATCGCAGGAGCCGCCCTCGATGACGCAGTTGGCCGAGAAACAGCGCGAAACGCCGAATATCGTCTCCTGACAGAACAGATCGCCGTTGGGGTTCGGACAGCCCGGGGAATCCTGCGGCGTCGCGCAGGGACAGCAGTCGTGGTAGCCTTCGCCGCACAGTTCGCCCGCCGGAGCGCAGCCGGTCGGGTTCTCGCAGCGCCCTATCCCTTCCGCCACCTCGACGCAGACGCCGGGGCCGCCGTTGGCCGGGTTGTTGCAGCATTCGGCGTCGGACCGGCAGAGTTCGCCGAACACCTTGCAGCCGCCGAGCGACTGGCAGAACCGGTAGCCGCTACCGTCATCGGCGCAGACACCGCTGCAGCAGGACTTCGGATCGTCGCACGCCTCGCCGGCGACATCGCATTCGTTCTGTATGAGACAACGGTTCTGCTCGGTGCACTGGTAGTTGCAACAGTCACCGTCCTCGACGCAGACCTCTCCTTCGGAACTGCAGACGCCGAGCCCCATGCAACGCATCTTGCCGTCGGAGGCCTCGGCGCAATTGTGCGAACAGCAGTTATCGTTCGATGAGCAGGCCTCGCCGGCGGGCGAACAGGCGCCGCCGCTGGCGCAGAAATTCCCCTCACAGCGGTTGGAGCAGCATTCGGCCGGGTTGTTGCAGGCCTCGTTGCTCACCAGACAGAGTTGATCGATGCATATCGTGCCGTTGCAGCCCAGAGAACAACAGTCGGCCGCCACGACGCAGTCGCCGCCGGTCGGGACGCAGAAATCGGCCTCGATGCAGACGAAATCGCCCAGCGGGTTCTTCTCGCAGGCGCCGGAACAGCAGTCAATGCCGGTCACGCAGGTCTCGCCTATCGAGGAACAGGCAGGATTGATGTAGCCGTCGGTATCGGTCAGCAGTTCATCGCCCCCGGCGGTATCGGTGTCGCTGAGCAATTCGTCGATCGGCAGCGCGTCGGCGTCGACCGGTGGTTCGTCGGTGACGACGGTGTCCTCGTCGACCAGTACGGTATCGGTGTCGCTCCCCGGCTCATCGGCCGCAATGGTATCGCCGTCGATTCCCGGCTGGTCAGCATCGCCGGTCGGTTTTTTCTTGTTCGAATCGCACGCGGCGATAACGACCGCCAGACACAGGCACAGGAACCATACTGCGATCCCTTTCATCACACACCTCCGCTATCGTTGATCACATCGACGCACCAATTATACCGACACCGGTCCGGAATCGCAACTTCTTTCCCCGCCGCCCGCGACCATAAACTTGCCTTTTCACTATCTTATAGGTAAAAAGCAACTCGACTGACAGCGGTTACGGAGCAAAAGAAGGTGGTAGCGGACATTGATGTCCTCCTAAAGCGCGAAGAGGGAAAAACGCTTGAATTCAAACGAGACCTCTCTTCACCCCAGAATATCCTCAAAACACTCGTCGCTTTCGCCAACACCTCCGGCGGTATACTGCTTATCGGCATTGCGAATGGAACGCATGAGATCATCGGGGTCGAAAATCCTTTGATCGAAGAGGAACGCCTCTGCAATCTCATAGCGGACAACATAGAACCGCGCCTGTTGCCCGACATTGATATTCTTTCTCGGCAGGGTAAGACCGTATTGGCCGTCGAAGTCTTTTCCAGTCCGCTTCGTCCCCATTTCCTGACCTCTCAAGGCACGGAAGGCGTTTTTGTACGGCTCGGTTCGACCAATCGAAAGGCCGATGCCGATCTGATCGCCGACCTGCGACGCACAGCAGCCGGTGAAAGTTACGACGAACAACCTCTTCCCGACTTCGGCACAGAGACCATCGACCTTCCCGCGATATCCGGACTATTCCTAGACAAACGCACCATTTCGGAAAAGGAGTTGGAAACGCTTCGCATTGTCGTTCGTCACGGCAAACGGCTTGTTCCTACCATCGGTGGGTTCTTGCTGTTCAGCAAGGACCGGGAACGGATATTCCCGGACGCATGGATACAATGCGGACGATTCGCCGGAAAAGACAAACGCTATATTTCCGATACGCTCGAGATACATGACCTCCTGCCTCTCACTATCGAAAAGGCCATCGACTTCCTGAAAAAACATGCTATGCGCCGGGCCGACCTTTCGGAAATCAAACGACGGGATGTCTGGAATATTCCCCTTTCTATTCTGCGCGAAGCGGTCATCAATGCCGTGGTCCATGCGGACTATTCCCAAAAGGGAGCGCCCATCCGCATATCGTTCTTCGATGACCGGATCGAGATAGAAAACCCCGGGATACTGTTGCCCGGACTGACCATTGAAGATATCCGGCATGGCGTCTCAAAGCTACGCAACCGCGTTATTGGAAGAACATTCAAAGAGTTGGGACTGATCGAACAATGGGGAAGCGGTATCCGTCGGATGTTTGACGAAGCGCGGGACCTCGGCCTTTCCGAACCCCGGATGGACGAGCTCGGCATGCGCTTCCGGCTGACGATATTCCTTCCGGCACCCGACCGTCCGAAGGATCGCGAGTTAGAGTCGCGGCTAGAGTCGCGGCTAGAGTCGCGGCTAGAGTCGGGATTAGCAGCCAAGATAATGATCTTGTTGAAAGAGGCTGATGCGGGCAAGTCGGGACTGGCTTCAAGTCTCGGACATAAAACGGTGTCGGGAGAATTGCACAAGCAAATCAAGCGGCTTATGGATGAGACGCTGATCGAAATGACCATTCCCGACAAACCGAACAGTCGCTTACAAAAATATAAGCTGACGGAAAAGGGCCAAGAAATACTGCGGGAAATACTTGTCGAACGCAGTGAAATAGGTAAAAAGCAACTCGATTGACAGCGGTTACGGAGCGGCCATGGGCAAAATAGCGATACTCCATACCGGCGGCACCTTCGCCATGGAATCGAATGAACAGGGGAAACTGCGCCCCGGCACCTACGCCTTCGAGTATATCGAGAAGTCGGTCTACCCCCTCTTCGACGATGAGATAGAGCAGTTCCAGCTCTGCAACATCGATTCGTCGCTCTTCCGCCCCGCCCACTGGAAACTCATCGCCGACAAGATAGCCGAGATGTACGACGGTTTTGACGGATTCGTCGTGATCCACGGCACCGATACGATGGCCTACACCGCCGCCGCGCTGTCGTTCTTCTTCGAGAACCTCGACAAGCCGGTGGTGCTGACCGGTTCGCAGATACCGCTCAAGGACAAGCGCTCCGACGCCCTCCAGAACCTCGTCGCCGCCATCGAGGTGGCGCTGCGCGGCAATCTCAACGAGGTGGTCGTCGTCTTCCACACCGCCGCCTTCCGCGGCAACCGCGTGAAAAAACGGGACGCATGGGACTTCGACGCCTTCTACAGCCCGAACCATCCGAAACTGATAAAGCTCGGCATCGGACTGGAACGGCTCGAACGGCTCTTCCTCCCCAAACCGACCGGCATCTTCGCCCTCAACACGGCGCTCGACGAACGGGTGCTCCTCGTCCCCTTCTTCCCCGGTTTCGATTTCTCGATGCTCCTTCCGGTCATCCGCGACGAAAAGGTCAAAGGGATCGTGCTGGAGGCCTACGGATCGGGCAACATCCCCTCCGACAATCCGGGGCTCGAGGATCTGTTCAAAGAGGCGTCGGGACGCGCCTTCCCCATCGTCGTGTGCAGTCAGTCGCCCTCCGGCAAGGTGAACCTGCACCTCTACGAAGCGGCGACCAAGGCGGAGTTCTACGGCCTGATATCGGCCGCCGACATGACCCGCGAGGCGACGCTCGTGAAACTCATGGTGGCGCTCGGCCGGTTCGGCAGCGACCTCAAGAAGATAAAAAAGTTCATAACACGCTCCATCGCGGGCGAAAAGGTGGCTGAACAGTGCTGAAAGAGACCCTCGCCCACAGCGGGTTCGTCGCCGTCATCGGCGCGCCGAACACCGGCAAATCGACCTTTCTGAACACCGCGCTCGGGAAAAAGATCTCCATCGTCTCGCCCAAGGTGCAGACGACCCGCAACGCCATCCGCGGCATCCATACCACCGACGACGCGCAGATCGTCTTCGTCGACACCCCCGGCATCACCGCCGACGATTTCGGGAAGATGCTCAACAACTGGATGAACCGCACCGCCTACTCCAAAGCGCACGAGGCCGACGCGGTGCTGCTGTTCGTCGATGTGACCACCCAGCACCCCGAACAGGGGCCGGGGAAGGAGGAACTCGAGATCATCGGTAAACTGAAGGTGGCGTGTCCCGTCTTCCTCGTCGCCAACAAGGTCGACGCGGTCAAGAAGATGCGGGCCGACGACACGCTCGCGGTGATCGGGAAACAGTATCCCTTCGCCGGGACCTTCACCATCAGCGCTCTCAACGGCACCGGCGTCCCCGAACTGCTCGCGGCGCTCACCAACCTGCTCCCGCCCGGGCCGCAGTATTTCGAGGCGGAGGACCCCTCCGACCAGTCGGACGAGTTCCTCGCCGCCGAGATCATCCGTGAGAAGATGTACGGCCTGCTCCAGTACGAACTCCCCTACCACACCGCCGTGGTGGTGGAACAGATAACCGAACACGAACAGGTCGCCAACATGCTCGTCATCCACGCCACCATCCATGTGGCGCGCAAGAGTCAGAAGGCGATCGTCATCGGCGAGAAGGGGCGGATGCTCAAGGAGATCGGGACGCAGGCGCGGGTCGAACTGCAGACGCTCTTCAACAAGAAGATACACCTCGAACTGCATGTGCGGATAGAGGAGAACTGGTTCGCGAGCGAACGGGCGCTCAAGAAAATGGGCTTCGAGAAGGAATCGTAGAGGCGAACCGGCGTGTTCGCTCTGTTGAACAGGAGTTGAGCGTCGCCGATAGCGACTGTTGAGAGGTTGAGAAGTGCGATGAGAAAAACAGCGTTTTTCCTTCTGTTGCTGACCGCCCTGCCGCTCTTCGGGCAGGCGCAGAAAGGGCCGAGCGCCGCCGAGGTGAAATTCTACGAATCGGTCATCGCCACGCGCGACGAAGGACTCGCCGTCTGCCGGACGGTCGCCCAGACCGCCAAGAGCAACATCGACCTCTACGCCGCCATCGAGAAGAAGGCGACCCACCCCGACGACCGCGCCGTCACCACGGCGGGAACGGCGCTGGTCGCCGAGGCCTTCGGCATGGTCAAGGATATCTGCGAGGCCTTCACCCTGCTCGACGACAACAGGGTGGCCGACATCACCAAAAAGGAATTTCCCCGCTTCCAGAAGGAGAAGATGCCGACCGACACCCGGTCGTTCTACATCAACCTTTTCAAAATGGAACTCATGGAGGTCAGCGACGCCCTCATGTGGTGGAACCGGACGATGGTCGCGATGAACGACGGGATGAAGAACAAGTCGCAGGGAGCGCTCATCAAGGAACTGCTCGTCCAGACGCTGAAGGACGCCCCCGAGATGCGCAAGAAACTCGACGCCATCAAGAAACGCTATCCGCAGGAGAACAACACCAAGTGACACCGCGCAGTATCAACAACATAAAGCCGCTCATCGCCATCGTCGGCCGCCCCAATGTCGGCAAATCGACCCTCTTCAACCAGATACTCGGCAAGAACGCCGCCATCATCGACGACCGGCCGGGGGTCACCCGCGATCTCCACTACGAAGAAATGCTCTACGACGACAAGCCCTTCACCCTCATCGACACCGGCGGGTTCCACATCGACGAGGCGGGCGACGCCATCACGCTCGGCATCCGGCGCCAGATCGAAGAGGTCTTCGCCTCGGTCGACGGCGTGCTGATCATCGGCGACGGCATGGCGGGGCTCCATCCCGCCGACCGCGACATACTCGACATCGTGCGCCGCACCGGCATCCGCCACTGGTTCGTCGTGACCAAAGTGGACGACGAACACCGCGAACCGCACGCCGCCGAATTCTACGAAGCGGGCGCCGACGAGGTCTTCCCGGTCTCCGGCACCACCGGCTACGGGGTGCGTGATCTGCTCGATACGATGACCAAGGAGTTCTGGACCCGCAAGGATATCGCCGAGAAACTGCCGCCGCGCGCCGACGAGACCCGCATCGCCGTCATCGGGCGGCCCAATGTCGGGAAATCGACGCTCGTCAACGCGCTCCTCGGCGAGGAACGGATGCTCGTCTCCCCCATTCCGGGCACGACGATGGACCCGATAGATTCGCTCTTCACCCGCAACGGCCGCACTTACCGCATCATCGACACCGCCGGCATCCGGCGCAAGAAGAACATCGAGCTGACGATGGAAAAGGCGGCGGTGGTCCGCGCCTTCCGGTCGATAGACCGCAGTGACATCGTCATTTTCATGATGGACGCCGCCGAGATCGCGACCGATCAGGACCTGCGGATCGTCGGGCTCGCCGACGAGAAGTACCGCGGCATCATCATCGTCATCAATAAGTGGGATACCGTCAGCAAGGACGACAAGACCTACGACAAGATGGTCAAGGACCTGCGCGACCGCATCAAGTTCGCCCCCTACGCCCCGATCATCTCGATATCGGCGCTCCAGAAACTGCGCGTAGAGAAACTCATCGCCCTCATCGACGAGATATACGCGAATTATTCGCAGAGCATCGACGAGGAACGGCTCACCGCGTGGCTGATGAAGACGATACAGCACACCCCGCCGCCGCTCACCAAGTTCCATAAGCCGGTCATCTTCCACCGCGCGGTGATGGTGGCCACCAAACCGCCGACGGTGCTGGTGGCGGTCAACAAGCCGGCGGGCATCCATTTCTCCTACGAACGGCACCTCATGAACCGCTTCTACGAGGAGTTCGGCTACACCGGCGTCCCGATAAAGATGGTATTCAAGAAGGGTTCCGCGTCGTGAACAGACATCTCCAGCGCTTCGCCGCTCTGGTCGGCCGCTTTCTGTCCTACATCGACGCGCGCCGTCCGCTGCGCATCGTCTGGAACACCGGGAAAGGGTTCATGGACGACGGCTGTCTCGACAACTCGGCCGCGATATCGTTCTACGCACTCCTTTCCTTCATTCCGTTCCTCATCATCGTCGGGGCGATGATGGGACTGTTCATCGACCACCTCTCGACCCCCCTTACCTCCCCGCAGGAGCTGACCGAAGCGGTCAAGGGCTACCTCAAGACGGTCGTCCCCTACCTGCAGGACGAACAGGTGGTCGGCTTTCTGTCGCTGTCGCACCACACCGCGAGCCTCTCGACCGTCGGATTCCTGTCGCTCGCCGTATCGGCGTCGCTCCTGTTCGCCACACTTTCAGACTCTCTGGCCCGCATCTTCGGCACCAAGACCATCCACTTCGTCTTCACGCGGCTCATCGGGTTCCTCCTCATCGTCGCGATAACGATATTTCTCTTCTTCCTCCACTACTTCTCGGCGATGGTGCTGTCGGTGGTCACCCTCATGCGCGACCAGTTCCCGGCGGTCCAGCCGCTCATCGACTTCTTCACCGGGAACGGCCTCCTGTGGAGCATCCCGCTCATCACGGTGTTCATCATTCTCTTCTTCAGCATCCTCGTCTATTCCTTCACGATGGCGGCGCGGATACGGTTCGTGGCGGTCGTGAGCGGCGCCATCCTCTTCTCGGCGCTCTGGAACGGCGCGAAATATCTCTTCAACATCTATATCACGAAACTCTCCTCCTACAGCATCGTCTACGGATCGGCCACCTGGTTCGCCGCCGCGATACTGTGGGTCTATTACAGCATCCTGCTGCTGCTCTTGTCGATGGAATTCATCAAGGCGCTCAACACCGAGATACGCGGAAAACCGGCAAGCGAGATCTAACCGCTACTGACCCGCACCCTGACGGCGCACGAAGTAGAAACGGTCGGGACCGAAGTGATCCTTGAGCATCCGGATCCGCTCCTCCGACAGCCACGCATTCCGCTCCATGTAGGCCGCCCCGCCCTTATCCGGATAGCAGAGTTTGACCGCGAGCGGGAATTCGGTCTCGTCGACCGCACTGCGCGTGCAAAGCTTTTTGATGACCTCTTTCGCGGCGCCGACGACCTCGCACGGGGCGTCGATGACGGCGCGGGCCGCCCGGTCGGCGTCGGCGGTGAGATATTCGGTGAGCGTGAGCACATTGCGCGCCAGATCGTCGATGGAGACCTCGATCCGGTCTATCGTCCCCTCCTCGGCGTTGCGCACGATGCGCGGCGAGACGCGGAACGCGAGCGGCAGGGGGCTTTTGAGCTTCTCGATGAGCGGGCTGGTGGTGCTGTCGATGCTGTTGATGGTGAAGTTGATGGCGGCGTTGTGTCCTTCGATGACGCCGCGCAGGAAGTAGTCGCCGTCGCGCCCCTTCTGCGGTTTTATCTCGGTGGTGACGGTGCCGAGCAGCCAGACCTTCGTCCGGGGGCCGCCGCCCGCCTCCTCTATCGCCGAGAGGAATTCGTCGATATCTTCGAAGCCGAGGTTGCGCGCCTCGCGGGCGAAGTAGCTCGCCGGATGGCCCGACAGATAGACGCCGAGCACATCGCGTTCAAGGGTCAGGGTATGGAAGACATCCCAGTTCTCGACCTTTCCCTCCAGCGCCCGGACGAGCCGTTTATCGTCGCGCTCGTCGGCCGCCGGACCCTTGGCGGCGGGAGCCATGAGCGAGAAGAGCGACTGCTGGCCGCTGGCCGTATCCTGAAAGTGCTTGTCGCCCTCGCGTAGCGCCATCGGCAGTATCGCGAGGAGCGTCCCGCGGTTGATCCCGGTGAAATCGAACGCCCCCGCCTTGACGAGGAATTCCATCGCCCGGCTGTTGACCTTCGTCTGGTTGATGCGCGAGGTGAAATCGAGCAGCGACTTGAACGGGCCGCTCTTCTGCCGCTCGTTTATGATCTCCTCGATCGCCCCTTCGCCGGCGTTCTTGACCGCGCCGAGGCCGAACCGGATCGATCCCGACTCTATCGAGAAACTGAACTCCGAACGGTTGATGTCGGGCGGATGGATGGCGATGCCGCTCTGCCGCGCGTCGGAGATGTATTCGAGCACCTTGGCCGCGTCACCCGATTCCGACGATATCAGCGCCGAGTAGAATTCGTGCGGGTAGTGGGTCTTGAGGTAGGCGGTCTGGTAGCCGAGCACCGCGTAGGCGGCGGCGTGCGATTTATTGAAACCGTACTCGGCGAACTTCTTCATGAGTTCGAACACCCGCTGGGCGACCGCCGGATCGACCTGCCGCTTCTTCGCCCCTTCCATGAAGTCGATCTCCGCCTTGGCCATCGCGTCGGCCTGCTTTTTGCCCATCGCCTTGCGCAGGAGGTCGGCGTGCCCCATCGAGAACCCGGCCATCGCGACCGATATCTGCATGACCTGTTCCTGATAGACGATCAGCCCGTAGGTCTCCTTGAGTATCGATTCGAGGAGCGGATGGTCGTAGGAAACATCCTCGCGGCCGTGTTTGCGGCGGATGTAGCCCGGGATCGAGGCCATCGGACCGGGGCGGTAGAGGGCGACCCCGGCGATGAGATCGGTGATCCGGTCGGGGCGCATCTGCTTCATCATCTTGCCGAAACCGGCCGAATCCATCTGGAAGACCCCTTTCGAGCTCTTGGTCCAGAGTGTCTTGTAGGTCGCCGCATCGTCCAGCGGGATGCGCGAGATATCGAAATCGGGTTTCTTGCGCCGCACCAGTTCGACCGCGTGGGCCACCATCGTGAGCGTCTTGAGGCCGAGGAAGTCGAACTTCACCAGCCCCGCCTTCTCGACCATATCCTTGTCGTACTGGGTGACGAGGGCTTTGTCCTTATCGAGGAAGATGGGCGTATACTCCCACAGCGGCTTGTCGGAGATGACCACACCGGCGGCATGTTTGCCGGTCTGCCGGAAAAGCCCCTCTATCTGGTCGGCGATATCGAGTATCCGTTTGTAGTCGTTGTTGCCGCGGATGACGGCCCGCTCCTTCTCGTACTGTTCG
>CALMRE010000010.1 GCA_937871295.1 uncultured bacterium
AGACGACCCTCATCCGCATCTTCTGCGGCCTGCTGAAACCGGATGCCGGTTCGTGTCGTGTGCTTGGGTTTGACACGGTGAAGGAGAAGATGGCGCTCATCCGGAAGATCGGCTATCTCTCGCAGCGTTTCTCGCTCTACGGCGACCTCAGCGTTGAGGAGAACATCAATTTCTTCGCCGAGATACACGGCGTGAAGGGCTATGCGGCACGCCGGAAGGAACTGCTCGACTACATGGACCTTGAACGGTTCCGCGGCCGCCTGTCGGGCGCTTTGTCGGGCGGAATGAAGCAGAAACTGGCGCTCGCCTGCACCCTCATCCATACCCCCGAGATCATCTTCCTCGACGAGCCGACCAACGGCGTCGATCCGGTGGCGCGGCGCGATTTTTGGGACATCCTCGCCGAGGTCTCGGCGGGCGGCGTCACCATCGTCATCTCAACGCCGTACCTCGACGAGGCGGAGCGGTGTAAGCGGGTCGCCTTCATGGACGGCGGAAAGGTGATCACCGTCGAGACGCCGCGCGGCGCCAAGGAGCGGTTCCCGGGACGGCTCTTTGAGGTCATCGCCGAGCCGTTGAAAAAGGCCTACGAACTGGCGCAAACGGCGCCGGGGGTCGCCTCGGTGCAGATATTCGGCGATAAAATTCACGCGGAACTCACCGCGCAGGGCGACGAGGCGGCGCTGAGAAAGGCGCTTGATGCGTCGGTGCGGGTGACGCAATTCCGGGCGGTGAAGCCGACGCTGGAGGATGTCTTCATCCGGCTCCTCACCGAACGGCGGAGGGGCGCATGACCGAAAACCTAACCGCAATCGAGGTTTCCCGTTTGGAGAAGCGGTTCGGCCCGTTCCGCGCCGTTAAAGGGATCGATTTCACCGTGGGACGCGGCGAGATATACGGCTTTCTCGGGGCGAACGGCGCCGGAAAATCGACGACGATAAAGATGCTGTGCGGCCTGTTGGAACCGAGCGGCGGGACGGCGCTGGTCGCCGGGGTCGATGTGGCGAAGGATCCCGAGGGGGTGAAGCGGCGGATCGGCTATATGTGCCAGAAGTTCTCGCTGTACGAGGACCTCACGGCGGCCGAGAATGTCGATTTCTTCGGCGGCATCTACGGCATGGCACCCGACCGGCTCAAGGCCCGGCGCGACGAGGTCTTCGCGCTGCTGGAGCTCACCGAACGGAAAAACACCTTCGCGGGGGACCTGCCGCGCGGCTTCCAGCAGCGGCTTGCGCTCGCCTGCGCCATCATTCACGAACCCGACATCATCTTCCTTGATGAGCCGACCGCCGGGGTCGATCCGATACAGCGGCGCGCCTTCTGGGACCTCATCTATTCGTTCTCGGCGGCGGGGACCACCATATTCGTGACGACCCACTTCCTCGACGAGGCGGAGTTCTGCCACCGGATATCGTTCATCGCCGATGGTGAGATCGTGGCCGAAGATACCCCGGCGGGTTTGAAGAAACTGCTTTCGGCATGGCGGTTGTACGAGGTGCAGGCGGCCGATCCGGCGTCACTCCTCCCGGCGGTGCGACGACTTCCGGCGGTCAAGTCGGCGGCCCTTTTCGGCGACACGCTCCATGTCATGGCCGACGCGGCGGTCCCGGCGGAGGAACTGTTCGCCGGCGTCGCCGGGATCACGGCGGTGGAGCAGGTGACCCCGACGCTTGAGGATGTATTCCTTCATATCGCGGGGAAAACGACATGAATCTGCACGCGGTGATAAAAAAGGAGTTCATTCAGATAGGACGCGACCCGCGCAGTCTTTTCATGCTCATCTTCTTTCCCGCTTTCCTGCTTCTCTTCTTCGGCTATGTCCTGTCGTTCGATGTCCGCAATGTGACGCTCGGGGTGCTCGATCTCGATTCGACGCAGCGGTCGCGCGAACTGACCCTCACCCTCACCGGCGGCGAATATTTCAGGCTCGAGACGATGTTCACGAACCGTGACAACCTCGACGCGGCGCTCGACGACGGGACGGTGATGGTGGCGCTCGTGATCCCGGAGGGGTTCGCCAAGGCGCTGGAACGGGGCGAAACGGCGCCGGTGCAGGGCTTCATCGACGGTTCCGACGGGCGCAAGGCAGCCATCGCGCAGGGCTATCTGCAGGCCTACACTACCGCCTACGGACAGCGGATCGTCGCCGACTGGGCGCTGCGGATGGGCAGGAAGATATCGCTCCCGATAACGCCCGAGGGGCGCATCTGGTACAACCCGGAACTGAAATCGAGCCTCTTCCTCATCGCGGGGCTCATCGTCTTCATCCTCATGATAACGGGGACCATATCGACGGCGCTGTCGGTGGTGCGGGAACGGGAACGCGGCACGATGGAACAACTGCTCGTTTCGCCGCTGTCAGCCGTGACGGTCATCATCGGCAAGACCTTGCCGTACCTCGCCATCGCGGGGGTGAGCACCGTCATCATCCTTCTGGTGGGCAACCTTGCCTTCGATGTCGTCATCAAGGGGTCGATGCTGCTCCTTGCCGCCGCGGCGCTGCTGTTCGTCCTCGCGGCGCTCGGACAGGGGATACTCATCTCGACGATAACCAGTTCCCAGCAGGTCGCCTTTTTCGCCGCCTCCCTGTCGAGCATGCTGCCGTCGCTGCTCCTCTCGGGCTTCATCTTCCCCATTTCGGGGATGCCGCCGGTCATTCAGGCGGTCACGGTGGTGGTCCCGGCGAAGTATTTCGTCGAACTCCTGCGCGGCATCATGATGCGCGGCGCCGGGTTCGAAACGGGGATGTACGACCTCTTGGCGCTCGCCCTTTTCTCGACCTTTATGATCGTGGTATCGGCGGTGCGGCTGAAAAAAGTGAGGCTCGTCTGATGCGGAAAATGCTGGCGCGGATGATCCGCAAGGAACTGATGCAACTGCGGCGCGACAAGAAGATGTTCCCCATCCTTTTCGTCGCCCCGATCATCCAGCTCATCATCCTCGGGTACGCCGCCAACTTCGATATCAACGACATCCCGGTGGCGGTCTGCGACCACGACCGGAGTGAAGAGAGCGCCGAATATCTGGGCCATTTCTTCGGGAGCGGCTATTTCACCCGCACCGTGGAAGCGGCGGCCGACCGCGATATCGACCCGGCGATGGACCGCGGCATCGTGCAACTGGGGCTTGTCATCCCCAATGGCTTCGGCGAGAAACTTCAGCGGGGCGAGGCGACCGCGGTGCAGCTCCTCATCAACGGCTCCGACACCAACTACGCGTCGAACGGCTTCACCTACGCGGTGCAGATAACGGCGCGCTACTCGGCGGCGATACTGGTCGAACGGATGGCGGCGCTCGGTGTCTCGTCGGTCCCCGGCGTCGACCTGCGCCAGCGGGTCTGGTACAATCCCGAACTCAAGACGCGCCATTTCATGGTGCCGGCGCTCCTCGGTCTCATCCTGATGATCATCACCGTCATGCTCACCGCGATGGCGATAGTGCGCGAAAAAGAGAGCGGGACCATCGAGATGCTGGTGGTCACCCCTATCCGCAAACTGCCGGTGCTCGCCGGGAAACTGTTGCCGTTCCTCTTTATCGGACTCATCGAGGTGTTGCTGGTGACGCTCGTGGCGATCAATCTGTTCGGCATCCCGTTCAAAGGGCAGGGGTGGCTGCTCTTCGTCGGATCGCTGCTGTTCCTGTTCAACACGCTGGGGCTCGGACTGCTTGTGTCGACGATATCGCAGACGCAACAGCAGGCGATGATGACGGTGATGTTCGTCATCATGATGCCCTTCATCTACCTGTCGGGCTTCGTCTTTCCGATAGACTCGATGCCTGAGATGTTCCAGTATCTCTCGAAGGGAATATCGCTCACCTACTACCTTGAGATAGTCCGCTCGCTCTTCCTCAAAGGTTCCGGCATTGAGGTCCTCTACAAAGACTTCATCGCCCTCACCATCCTCGGCGTTGTCACCTTCGCCATCTCGGTGGTGCGGTTCAGAAAGTATATCTGAACTTTTCCGCTTGACTTGATGCTTTCCGAAGGATATCATGCGGATGATCTTTCTGGGGAGCGAGACATGAAGAGTATCCTTACGGCGATTTTTCTTTTGTGCGGGCTGACCTTCGTGCTGTGGGCAAACCCGTGTCAACCGGACGAGTTCTTTCTTCGGACGGAGAACGAGAAGGTAGGAATACAATACTGGCAAGGGGACCCTTATTACGGCGACTATCCGATTGCCCCTCTTTTACGGGCCGAGGTTGAAATTATCAGCGAAAATCCGCTTGAAGAAGAACCTTATAAATACGGATACATCGTACATCGAGTGTTCGAATTGACGGAAAATGATCCTTTGAGCATCGAACAATCTTGCTCGCTGTCCAATCTCAACGGTTCCTGCTCTCTTGATCCCTGTGTGGCACCGGGGACCTATGCTTATCTTTTTCTTTCTTACGACTTTGCCCCTCAGATATGTGACGCCGCCCCGAATTATGGCTTCGTCACGGTCGCCGAGCATGGCGTTTCCTGTTCCGAAAACGCACGGGAACTCGACATGAGCGATAAGGAATTCAAAGAATTAACAAACATCTACCCCGGAAGTCACAACGATTTCGATTTCGTCACCAAAGACGGCGATGACCCCAACGCCATACCCGACGAAGATGCTGATCTGAACGAAGAACCGGAACAGGAAAACAATGATGACTTCACCGATGCGCCGGTATCCGACAACGAGAGTACGCCTGATGAGGTCAACGACGCTGATGATCATTCGGTCAAAAATGGTGGTTGTTCGCTGACCGTTCTCTGATCGTTACCGTTTATACGGCGCTATCGCTTTTCTGAGTTCGTCGTGCAGTTTGGGGAGCCATTTCGGCGGGTCGGCGGGCGCCATGAAGGGCGCGCCGGTGCGGATATCGTTCGGCAGTATGATGACGGTCACCTTTGAGACGCCGGTCTTCGCCACGAGCGTGAAAAGTTCCTCAATCGGCCCGTTGCCTATCGGTATGCAGCCGATGGTGACGCTCGACCCGTGGATGAAGATATCGCCTCCGAGGGCGGTGCGCCCGTCCTCTTTCGCCCGCGCCCGGTCGAAGTCGTTCGGATAGCCCACCTTCATCGAAAGATAGTAACTGCTCATCGGGTTGAGATGTTCTATGCGGTAGATCCCTTCCGGTATCTGGAGGTCGCCCTGCCGCAGTTTCGGCCCGACATCGCCGCTGTTGGCGGTGAACATATAACTCTTGATGTACTTCCCGTCGGCCCAGAGTTCCAGCATCTCTTCGGTCTTGAGCGCGACGAGCGTGATGTTCTTCGGCGGATACGAAGCCCCGGCCTTCTCGAACTTCGGCTTCAGGTTCTCGTCGGTCGCCTTCTCGCAGGCCTTCACGACCGACTGTACCGTCCGGTCACCGCGCACCTTTCCCAACACCGTCTGGAAATTCGACCTTAGTACATTGAAAGAAAGTATCAGTACGACGAGTATCGCCAGAAGCAGCGCCGGCCGCCACTTCGAAAATGGCGCGAACTCTTTTTTCACGGCAGTACCGCCGGATCGACCGGCGTCGCGCCGGGCCAGTTGAGCAGCGTCCCGAGCGAGAAGCCGGTGAACTCCTGTTCCGGCACCGGGGTGGCCCCCGCCGCGACCCAAAAATGGAGATTGCCGGGGTCGAACACCATCGCGTAGATGGCGCCGTTGGTGGCCAGAGAACTGTCGTTATCGAAGGTTCCCACGGGGCTTTCGAGACCGGTTTCGGGATTGACCCGGTCGCGAAGAACTTTAACTATTTCAGCAGGTTCAAAGGTCCCATAGCGCGACTCATTCCCCTCCTGCGGCACCAACTCCGAAAAACGCATGAAGCGGCGGCGGGTAGATTCGCCGGCCGGATCGAGGTCGAGCGCCTCCATGTCGGGATGGACGAAATGGTTGGTCATCCAGAGGACACCCGCTTCCATCTCGCGGACGGCGGTCTTTTTCGCGGTCATTTCGAAGACCCCGGCGCGACCGCTCCCCGCATCGGCGATGCCGATCTGCTCGACGCTCATGTGGTTCTCCCCCTGCATGAACGCGATCGCCTCGTCGAGCGACGCGGACTTTTTCAGCATCTGCCCCATCATCTGGACATGACTGCGGCCGCTGTAGTCGTTCTGGTCACCGTCGAACGGATCCGCTTCGTTCGAGGCCATCGAGAGTCCCGCTACATTCATCCCCGAGTAGGGCGAGAGGTTGCCGGGGAACCCGATGAAGACATGGGGCAGGCCGTCGTGCGGCTGACGGACAAGGATGGTCGGGTACCAGAGCAGATAGTCGATCTCGGCCCAGTCGAGGATCCGCCCGTGATAGGTCCGGCCGTCGGCGGTGGCGTCGCCGGTGACCATCATCTGCGAACAGCCGGGGCGTGACATCCGCGCCGCAAAGGGGAGCGAGTCGAGGATCTCGACCATCACATCGCCGAAGTTGATGAACAGGCACAGTTCCATCGACCAGCCGACATCGCCCGCCGCCGCAACCATCCCCTCGCACTCCTGCACGATATCGGGATAGGAATTGAGTTCGGCGAACTTGTCGACCTGCGCCAGCGTGGCGATCTGTATCTGACCGTTGATGTCCTTGACATACTGCGAGTTCTTGATGCCGTTCTCTATCTGGTCGTGGAGCAGTTGCCCCTGCTGAAAACCCATCTCGCAGGGGGTCCCCGACAGCCACACGACGGTCCAGATGCCGTGCTGTTCCCGCTTGGGGAGAACGGGCATCCACGGCCCGGCGTCCGCGTCCACATCCTCGTCGGGCGTTTCATCAACGAGGATATCGTCGATAATGACCTCGTCGGGGAGAAACTGATCGTCATCGGGGGCAATTTCGTCTTCGAACAGTTCGTCCTTTTGGTCGTTTATGTCCTTTTCGTCCTTTATCTCTTCGTCGACAGTCACCACATCGTCGGCGACGGCGATTTCATCAACAGGGTCCGCGCCGGTCGGGGAACAGGCGACGAAAAAAAGAACGAACACCGGCAACAAGATATTTCGGATATTCCTTTTCAAACCTAGAACACCACCGTGCAGCCGCAGCCATCGTCACCCGGCTTGTCGGTATCGGTGACCGCCGTGTCGGTGACGACCGTGTCCTCGTCGCCGAGGAGCGTGTCGCTCGCCTCGTCGGGCACCGTGTTGTCGGTGACCGTGGTATCGTCGTCATCCTTTCCGTCGGGAGTTATCGGATAATCGGTGTCCTGCGTGATCGTCCCGTCGTCGGGCGTCACGGTATCGTCGGCGAGCACCGTGCCGTCGTCGGAGACCGCTTCGTCGGTGACCACATCGTCGGTAAGGATGTCGTCGGTGACGATCTCGTCAGTGACCACATCGTCGGTGACCACATCATCGGTCACGATGTCGTCGGTCAATATCTCGTCGGTCAGGAGGGTGTCGTCGTCGGGGACCGGGGTATCGTCGGGGACGATGACCACGACCTCTTCGATGGTGAGGATGAAGTCGCCCTCGGCGCTGTTGGATTCAACCACGATGGTGGAGTTCCCGCTGATGAGGGGCGAGTAGGTGAACGAATCGGCCGCCGAATCGCTGTTGAGGCAGGTGGTATTGTTGATGAACCCGCCGCAGCCCGGGATAATGGCGATGAAGCCGGTCCAGCCGCCGGTGCGGGTGATCGAAATGGTGTAATCCTTCGACGAATCCATCGCGACATGGACGACCGCATCGCCCAGCGGCGCGCTCGACAGCGGGCAGTTGAAACTGTAGGTGTCGATGTGGCTCGGACGGCCGATGGTGGTGCTTTCGAGGATGTAGGGCAGACTCGTCGCCTCGTAGGCCGCCTCGCAGGAACCGATACTTTCGGTTCCGGCGCAGAGCCCCTCGGAGCAGGTCTCATCGGCGGTGTAGTCGTAGCCGTCGGCGCACTCGTCGCCGTTGACCGCGGTGTAATCCTCGGCGGGACAGTCGACATTTGCGCCGTCACAGACCTCGTCGGCATCGCACACATCGACGGCGGAGCGGCAGACGGTCTCGGTCCCGGCAAGGAGATCGACCGGACAGTTCCCCGCGCCGTCGCAGTATTCGGCCGGGTCGCACACGCCGGTGGAGACGTTGCAGATGAGGGTGTCGGGAGCGAAATTATCGAGACAGATGCCGTTCCCGTCGCAGGAATCGGGATTGTTGCAGATCGTATCGGTGTTGTCGCCGCACGGGGTATTCAGCGCGGCGAACGCATCCTCGGGGCAGTCGGCCGCATCGCCGGGACAGGTCTCGGCCACATCGCAGTCGTCGGCCGCGGCGCGGCATTCGGTCCCCAGCGCGATCAGTTCGTCGGCGCAGGTCTTGTTCGTCCCGTCGCAGTAGTCGTCAACATCGCATTTGCCTGCGGCGGCGCGGCAGAGCGTCGTGTCGGGCGCCACCCCGTCGGCGGGGCAATCCTTGGAGGATCCGGTGCACTTCTCAACGGCATCGCACAGATCGCTTTCGAGCACATCGCGGCAGACGACGGTATCGCCGGCGACCCCGTCGATAGGACAGGTATCCTCGATGCCGTCGCAGTTCTCGGCCACATCGCAGTCGCCGACCTTCGCGTTGCACTCTATGGTCTGCTTCAGATCGAACGGGCAGTCGGGATGGGTACCGTCGCAGTATTCGACCGCGTCGCACACCCCGGCGGCCGGAGCGCAGACGACATCGGTGTCGGCAAGGGCGTTGACACAGCCGGTGCCGGGATCGCACGAATCGACGGTGCAGTCATGTTCGTCGGCGCAGTCCAGCGGCAGATTTTCACAGGTCCCGTCACCGGGGTTGCAGGCATCGTTGGTGCAGGCATTGTCGTCATCGCAATTCTTCGACACATGGACACAGCCCGTAGCGGGATCGCACGAGTCATCGGTGCAGGGATCGGCGTCGTTGCAATTCTTCGGCGCATTGACACAGCCCGAAGCGGGATCGCACGAATCGATGGTGCAGGCACTGAGATCATTACAATCGACTGGGGGATGATAGCAGTCTCCGTTCCCCAGATCGATATCCGCGGTACACATATCGCCGTCATAGCAGGCCGGTACGGCACTCAACAATGTCGGCATCAAGCCGACGAAAAGGCACACAAAAAACATTTTTTTCATGACCGGGGCCCCCTCTCGTTGTGGTAAAAAACCATCGAATGGCGCGAGTCTAATAAAAAACAGGGCATCTGTCAAATCGGTGAAGAAACAAAAAACTCTTGATTTCGGGGAACTTCGGATGCATACTGCTCCGGTAAGCGTATGATGACAGGGAGAAAGTCATGAAGTGGTTTTACTATGTGCTGTTCTGCGTGGCGGTTTTTTCGTGCAGCGAGAACACCCGGAGCATCGTTCCCGATAAGGACACCGTGCCCGCCGGCGACAACGACCAGTTGCTTGCGGACGGCGACGACCTGCTCTCCGATGACCCGATGATCGACGATCCGTCAACCGACGACGGCTCCGTGACCACCGACGATGGGAACCTGATCGACGCCGATCACCTCCCCGTTGACGACGGCGTCACCACCGACAACGACTTTGTCCAGCCCGATACGGCCGACAACGACCAGATCGTTGTCTCCGATGACGATTCGCTCCTGACCGACGAAACGACCGACACCGACGAAACGCCGACCGACGACGGCGCCGTGATAGTCGATGAGACCGGACCAGACAACGACACCGCCGGGTTCTGCGGCGACGGCATCGAGAACGGGACCGAGGCGTGCGACGACGGCGAGACGCTCAACGGCACCTACGGTCATTGCAACGCCATCTGCACCGGCCCCGGCCCGCGCTGCGGCGACAGCAACACCGACACCGGCTATGAGGACTGCGACGACGGCGCCATCCTTAACGGCACCTACGGCTACTGCGCCGCCGACTGTCAGGGCCCCGGCCCGATCTGCGGCGACGGAAATATCGACACGCTGGCGGGCGAAGACTGCGACGACACCGTCAACGACGGCACCTACGGCCACTGCAACACCGGTTGCGCCGACGGCATGGCGCCGTACTGCGGCGACGGCAACATCGACGATACCGAAGGGGAAGAGTGCGAATTCGACAGCAACGATCAGTACTGTCTCGGTAAAGGGAGCGGCGGCGGCTGCGATCCGGAGAACGAATACCGCATCCGTTACTGCGACACCGATACCTGCGTGTGGACCGACTGGTCCGGGTGCGGCAATGAGAACGGCCAGAACGCCGACAACTACGGCGACTGCCCGACCGGTCTTGAGTGCACCTGACCCGTTTTTTCTCTTTTTTTTCTTCTAGATATCTTGTAGCGCGCCGATCAGCGCGGCGATCTCTGCGTTGGTATGTCCCGCCGAGAGCGATATGCGCAGACGGCTCGTGCCTGACGGCACCGTCGGCGGCCGCACCGGCAGAGCGAGCAGCCCCCGTTCGAGAAATTGTTCGTAACGCGCCATCGTCGAGGGGATATCGCCCAGAATAAGCGGCGCTATCTGCGTGGCGGCGGCCGGGATGACCGCGCGGAGCGTCGCGATATGGCGTTGCAGCCGTTCGCGGAGGTACGCTCCCTCTCCCGACATGACGATATCGATGGCGGACGATGACGCGGCGCAGACCATCGGCGGGGTGGCGGTGGTGAAGATGAAACTGCGGGCGCGGTTCACCAGATACTCTATCACGGCGCGGTCGCCGGCAACATAACCGCCCGAAACACCGAGCGCTTTTGAGAAGGTCCCCATCTCGATGAGCGCGGCCCCCGCAAGTCCCCGCTCCTCCATCATCCCGGCGCCGGTCTTGCCGAAAACACCCGATGCGTGCGCCTCGTCAACGATGAGGAGGGCGTCATGTTTCTTACAGAGCGCGACGATCTCTTCAAGCGGCGCAACATCGCCGTCCATGCTGAAGAGCGTGTCGGTGACCACCAGTTTTCGCGCGGCGGTCGACCGCTTCAGGAGCCGTTCCAGATCGGCGGTATCGTTGTGGTGGTAGCGCTGCAGTTTAGCGCGCGACAGCACCGCGCCGTCGACGATGGAGGCGTGGTCGAGTTTGTCGAGGAAGATATCGGTGTCGCGGTCGGCGAGCGCCGCGATGATGCCGACATTGGTGCCATAGCCCGACCCGAAATAGAGCGCCGCCTCGCGCTTTTTCCACGCGGCGGTCTTTTCTTCCAGCTCGCTCACCCACGGCCCGGTGCCGGTGATGAGCCGTGACGCCGGTGCGCCGACCGGCCACTTTTCCAAAGCATCCTGCGCCGCCTTTTTGAGCGCCGGATGGCTGTCGAGCCCGAGGTAGGAATTGGACGAGAAATTGACGACCCGCCGTCCATGAAGCGTGCCGCGCAGGGCCGATCGGTCGGGAATGAACTCGCGCAGGGTCCGGGTGAGTCCGGCCGCCGCCAGTTCGTCGAGCTCTTTTTTGATAAAGTCGGTCATGCGCCGATAGCGGCAATGATCCGCGGCCAGTCGAACCGTTCCTGCAACGCGTCAGCCGCTTCGGGGGTGACCCAGCCGGGCCGTTCGGTATCGAGTCCGAGTATGCGCGGCAGGATGCCGAGGAGCGGCAGACCGTTCATCTCCGCGAGCATCCGGAGATTCCGTTCGGCCGAGATATCCCCGGCGTCATAGCCCGATACGACGATGCCGGCGATACCGATGCCGCGCCGCCGCAGATGATCGACCGTCAGATAGGTATGGTTGAGCGTCCCGAGCCCCGGCCGCGCCACGATGAGCGCCGGCTGGCCGAGGTCGGCGATAAGATCGGCCATGAGATAGTTCGGCGCCAGCGGCACCGCGACGCCGCCCGCCCCCTCGGTGATGAGCAGGTGTTCGCTCGCCAACTCGTTTGCCCGCGCCACGATGGCGGCGGGGTCGATGCTCTTCCCCTCTTTTTCGGCGGCAAAGTCGGGCGATACCGGCATCCGGAAGGCGAAGAGCGACCGCTTTTTACAGTAGGCGTCAAGGTCTCCCTCCGGTTCGATGAGACTCCGCGAAAAGGCGAGATCGGCGGGATATTCGGTACCATTCACGGTGATGAAGCCCGATTGTACCGGCTTAAAGTGGATGGCTGGAATGGTGCGGGACATGAGACCGCGGACAAGTAGCGTCGAAACGAGTGTCTTGCCGACCCCGGTGTCGGTCGCCGTCACGAACAGTCCGCGCATCCGACACCTCCCGTTCCCGGATACTTACAATCCGCAGGCGGTCAGCAGGTCTTTCACCTTGTCGGTCCGTTCCCACGGCATCCCGTCGCGGCCGAAGTGACCGTACGACGCGGTCTTCTTGTAGAGCGGGCGGAGAAGATCGTGCTGGGCGATGATCCGGGCGGGACGCATGTCGAACACCTCGTTGATGGCGTTCTCTATGCGCTGCTCCTCTATCTCGGCGGTGCCGAAGGTGTTGACGAATACCGATACCGGACGGGCCACGCCGATGGCGTAGGCGATCTGGACCTCGCATTGTTTGGCAAGTTTCGCCGCGACGACATTCTTGGCGATGTAGCGCGCCATGTAGGAGGCAGAACGGTCGACCTTCGACGGATCCTTGCCCGAGAAGGCGCCGCCGCCGTGACGGCCCCAGCCGCCGTAGGTGTCGACGATGATCTTGCGGCCGGTGAGCCCCGTGTCGGCGACCGGTCCGCCGATGACGAAACGGCCCGTCGGGTTGATGAGATATTCGGTCTTCGCGTGGAGCAGGCTGGCCGGGATGATCGGTTTGATGACCTTGGTGATGATCGCTTCCTGTATCTCGGCGTGCGTAGCGCTCTCAAGGTGCTGGGTCGATATGACCACCTTGTCGACCGCGACCGGCTTGCGCCCTTCGTAGCGGACGCTCACCTGCGACTTGCCGTCGGGCAGGACGAAGGGGACGGACTTGTTCTTGCGCACCTCGGCCAGTTTGTGGCAGAGCTGATGGGCAAGCAGTATCGGCGTCGGCATGAAGTCGGCATTCTCGTCGGTGGCGTAGCCGAACATGAGTCCCTGATCGCCGGCTCCCTGTTCACGGTTCGCCGTGGTGTTGACCCCCATCGCGATATCGGGCGACTGTTTGTCGAGGGTCGATATGACCCCGCAGGTGTCGGCGTCGAAACCGCAGGTCTTGGTGTCGCTGTAGCCGATCTCGCGGACCGTCTTGCGGACGGTGGCCGGGATGTCGACCCACCCTTCGGTCGTTATCTCGCCGCCCACCACCACCAGACCCGTCGTGATGAAGGTCTCGCAGGCGACGCGGGAGTATTTGTCCTGTTCGAGCATCGCGTCGAGTATCGCATCTGATATCTGATCGGCGACTTTGTCGGGATGGCCTTCGGTGACCGATTCCGAAGTGAAGACGAAGGTGCGTTCTTTCATGGCGTGTCCCTCCTAGAATAAAAAAATCCCCCCCGCCGCAGAGGACGGGAGGGACGAAGAAACGATCGACATCTCGGTATAAGACCCGGATCTAGCGCTTGCTGAACTGGAAGCGGGCGCGGGCGCTCTTAAGACCGTATTTCTTACGCTCTTTCATGCGCGAGTCGCGGCGGATGAAGCCCTCTTTCTTGAGCGGGGGCCGCAGTTCCTTATTATAATCGCACAGCGCGCGGCTGATGCCGTGGCGCATCGCTTCGGCCTGCGCCGCAATACCGCCGCCGGAGACCGTCGCGAGGACATTGAAGCGATTCTCGGTCCCGGTCACCTTGAAGGGGGCGTGGACCTTGATCACATTGCCGTCGGTCATGAAGTGATCTTTCAGCTGTTTGCCGTTGACCGTCATCTCGCCGTTGCCGGGGCGCAGGAACACCCGGGCGATAGCCGTCTTCCGTTTACCGGTCGCGTACCACTGTTCCATTCCGTATGCTCCTTTCGTTAGATCTCAAGTTTCACGGGCGACTGCGCCTCGTGCGGATGCTCTGCGGTCGTGTATATCTTGAGTTTTCTGATGACCGCGCGACCGAGTTTGTTCTTCGGCAACATCCCCCTGACCGCGTGCATCACGAGAAAATCGGGGCGGCGTTCGGCCATGTCGCGGGCCGCGTGCGCTTTCATGCCGCTCTGATAGCCCGAATAACTGTAGTAGATCTTGTCGTCCCACTTGGCGCCGGTCAGCACTATCTTGTCGGCGTTGGTGATGATCACATAATCGCCGCAGTCGACGTGGGGAGTGAAATAGGGTTTATCCTTGCCGCGCAGGATGATAGCGACGCGGGTAGCGAGGCGGCCGAGCGTCTTGCCGGTGGCGTCGATCTCGAACCACTTGTGCTGCGCGTCCTCTTTTCTGAGGCTCCGTGTAATGTCCATCGTCCAACCTACATGTCAAGTTATCGAAAAAACGGAGTGATAGTACCGACGAAGTGAACATTGTCAAGAAAAAAAACGGCCGACTCATGCGCGAGGCCGTCGGGGTCTGAGAAGGGCGCGGGAGGGATCACATCTCGTCGAAGATGTCCTTTTCCTGTTCCGGCGTGAACATCGCGGGATCGAATTCGTCTTTTTTTTCGATCTTTTCGGGCCAGAGGTAGAAAGGCTCCTTGTCGCCGGCATTCGTGCCGCGCCAAGTGCCGTCGCTGTAGATGATGTCGACCGCTTCGCTCTTTATCTCGGTAAGTTCGCCGCGCCGGAGAAGATAATAAAGGTCGTGCTCGCGGCAGACTTTTCCCTCTATCGTCTCGGCGCATTCTCCGTCGAGGTCGAACCGGCCGCCGACCATGATCGACAGTACCTTGTAGGGAAGCACCATCCCGAAGACCGACGCCGATATCGCCGGCCACGGCTGAGGCTCCTCCCACGCGCCGTCATGGAAGACATGCGCCGCTATCTCCTTGACGATGATGGTCGCGCCATGGGTATGGAACGGGCCGAAGACATCTATGCGCCACAGCGCGATGGCGGCGCAGAACATCTCGTAGTCGACCGTATAGCGCTCCCCTTCGGTAAGGACCGATACCTCTCCTTCGGCGTAGAAACTATCGAGTTCGGCGTTGAGCGTCAGTTTCTCCGGTTTCCAGTCGAGATTGCGGGAGATATCTATGTGAGAGATGAAAATGGGGCCGCAGGCCGCGAACGAAAGGGCGGCGATCGCCGCGAGCAGCAACGGTCTCATGCCGGACTGCCCTCGGGAAGGGAGAGGGGGGCGGCAACGGAGGCGAATACGGCGTCGATGTCCTCTTTCTCCACCGTTTCCTTCTCTATCAGGAGCGCCACCAGTTTTTCGACCTCGGCGACATGTTCCTTGAGTATCGCGGTGGCGCCGTCGTGCGCCTCGGTGATGATGCGGTGTATCTCGCGGTCTATCCGTTCCGCGGTGTATTCGCTCATGTGGGCGCGGCGGGTCAGTTCGCGGCCGAGGAAGACCTCCTCCTCGCTGTCGCCGTAGTTTATCGGTCCGAGTTCGTCGCTCATGCCCCAGTGCATGACCATACTGCGGACCAGACGGCTGGCCCGTTCGATATCGTTGCCGGCGCCGGTGGTCTTGCGGCCGAGGAACAGTTCCTCGGCGCAGCGGCCGCCCAGCAGGATGCGGATGCGGGCGATGAGTTCGTCGCGGGTATGGTCGTAGCGGTCCTTTTCGGGGAGCATCTGGGTGACGCCGAGCGCCCGGCCGCGCGGCACGATGGAGACCTTGTAGATCGGGTCGGAGCCGGGGGTGAAGTAGCCGACCACCGCGTGGCCCGCCTCGTGGTAGGCGGTGACCCGCTTCTCTTCGGCGGTGAGCACCAGACTGCGGCGCTCCTTGCCCATGAGCACCTTGTCCTTCGACTCCTCTATCTCCCTGATCGAGACCTTCTCTTTGCCGCGTTTGGCCGCCAGCAGAGCCGATTCGTTGAGGAGATTGGCGAGGTCCGCGCCCGAGAAGCCGGGCGTTCCCTTCGCGATCTGCGCGAGGTCGAGCACCTCTTCGTGGCGTATGTTCTTGATGTGGACCAGCAGTATCTGTTCGCGCCCCTTCACGTCGGGCATCGGGACATAAACCTGCCGGTCGAAGCGGCCGGGGCGGAGGAGCGCCGGATCGAGGACATCGGGACGGTTGGTGGCCGCCATGATGATGACGCCCGAATCGGTGCCGAAACCGTCCATCTCCACGAGCAGTTGGTTGAGCGTCTGTTCGCGCTCGTCGTGGCCGCCGCCGAGCCCCGCGCCGCGCTGGCGGCCGACGGCGTCTATCTCGTCGACGAAGACGATGCAGGGGCTGGATGCCTTGGCCTGCTTGAACAGGTCGCGGACGCGGCTCGCGCCGACGCCGACGAACATCTCGACGAAATCGCTGCCCGATATCGAGAAGAACGGCACGCTCGCCTCGCCGGCGATCGCCTTGGCGAGCAGCGTCTTGCCGGTGCCGGGCGGGCCGACCAGCAACACGCCGCGCGGTATCTTGGCCCCCATCCGGGTGTAGGCGGCGGGCCGCTTGAGGAAGTCGACCACCTCCTCGAGTTCCTCTTTCGATTCGTCCACCCCGGCGACATCCTTGAAGGTCGTCGGGTTCTTATCCTTCGCTATGACGCGGTGTTTGGACTGGCCGAAGGTGAAGGCCTTGCCGCTGCCCCCCTGCAACTGCCGCATGAAGAAAACGAAGAAAACGATGAGGATGATCATCGGGAGCCACGAGGCGAAGATCGCCTGCAGGAGGGTGTTGTCCTCCGGCTTTTTATAGCGGGCGATGACATTCTTGTCGGCGAGTATCTTCATCACCTCTTCGCCCGACGGACCGATCGCGACGAACTGTTTGCCGTCGACGAAACTCCCCTTGTACTCGACGCCGTCTATTTCGACCTGTTTGACCTCGCCGTTCTTGACCCGGTTGAGGAAGGTCGACATGTCGATCTCTTCTATCGCCGTCTGCTGGGTGAGTTTCGTGATATTGAATATGATGAACAGCGCGGCGAGCAACACCGCCCATATCACCAGACTCTTGTAGTTGAACTTCATTGCCGTTTCACCTCCGGCCATACGCGAAAAAAACGACCGATTATAACCGTAAAAAGCGAATTTGCAACTTTGCGGAAGATATCTTTAGAAAAGGGAAAAACTTGTCAAACCGTCCCCGTTCGTACATGATAGGGCCGACCGGTGAACGATACGAGGAGGAACGATATGGGACAGTCGCGCGGCAAGTTGGGCATCATGACCTGCAACTCGGGCAAAGCCTTTGCCGATCAGGTGGTCAGGCACATCGAGCAGATATACAGCAAGAAGGCGATCGAGGAGGAGTTCAAATATGTCTTCTCCGAGGAGCTCCATTTCGCCAACAGCGAGATAAAAAGCGTCGTCCACGAACCGGTGCGCGGATACGATCTTTACATCGTCCAACTGATGGATGACCCTCTCTCGACGGTGTCGGTCAACGATAACCTGATGGCGCTGGCCACCTCCATCAACGCCGCCTACAACAGCGACGTCGAATCGGTCACCGCCGTCATCCCGCAGTTCCCCAACAGCCGTCAGGAGCGGCGCAAGGGGCGCGAAAGCCTCACCGCCGCGATGACCGCGCAGTTCCTCGAGGAGTGCGGCGCCAACCGCGTGCTGACCATTGACATCCACGCCGAGGCGATCGTCGGCTTCTTCCGCAAGGCGCGGCTCGACAACCTTCACGCGTCGAAGGAACTCATCAAGTACCTGCACGCCAACAACCTCGTGACACCCAACACGGTGGTGGTCGCCCCCGATGTCGGATCGGCCGAAACGGCCCGTTTCTACAGCCGCGAACTCAAGTGCGACATGGCGATGATCGTCAAGGAGCGCGACTATTCGAAGGCCTCGACGGTCATCTCGACGCGGCTGGTCGGTAATGTGAAGGATCGCGACATCGTCATCATCGACGATATGATCGCGACCGGCGGCACCCTCATCGCCGCCTGCCGCATGCTCAAGGATTTCGGCGCGCGCCGTATCGACGTGGCGGTCACTTTCCCCTTCTTCAACGGCTCGGCGGTGCAGAACATCGACGCGGCGTGGCACGAGGGGGTCATCAACACCGTCGCCGGCACCAACGCGGTGTGGCGCGGCGAGGATTTCGTCAAGAAACACGAATGGTACCGCGAGGTCGATGTGACCCGTCTGTTCGCCGAGGTCATCTACCGCATCAACCACATGAAATCGATATCGGGCCTGCTTGACTGACGCCCGGAAAAATCACGGAGAGAGCAACATGCTGAAGATCGACAAAGTATCGGGCCGCGAGGTCCTGATGGAAAGCGAGATCCCGTTCCTGAAGGTATTCAAAAAAGGAAAAGTGCGCGAGGTCTACGAACTGGGCGAGTATCTGCTCATCGTCGCCACCGACCGCCTCTCGGCCTTCGATGTGGTGATGAAAAGCGGCATCCCGCACAAGGGTGTCTACCTCACCAAACAAAGCTCTTTCTGGTTCAAATTCCTCAATCAGAAAGGGCATCTGACCCATTTCGTGACCGACGACATCGGTGAGATGGTGAAGCTCACCGGCGAAAAACGGCTGTGCGACCTGCCGTGGCTCAAAGGGCGCGCGATGCTCGGCAAGAAGGCCGAACTGGTCCCGGTCGAGGCGGTATGCCGCTTCCGCGTGTTCGGGTCGGCGGTCCCGGCGCTCAAAGAGAAGAAATGGATCTGGGACACCCCCGAGATCGACGGCGAGATCAAAGAGGGCGCGCTCATCAAGAACGGGCCGCTGTTCACCCCGACCGAGAAATCGGAGACCGACGACAAGATATCGTTCGAGCAGATGGTGAAGATCGTCGGCGACAAAGCGCGCGCCGAAGAGATAAAGAACAAAACGCTCGAGATATTCCGGCTGGTCAACGACCACGCACAGAAGACCTTCAACTTCGAGATAGCCGACGGCAAGATCGAATGGGGCCTCTTCGGCGGCAAACTGATGCTCATCGACGAGACCTTCACGAGCGATTCGGCCCGCTTCATGCCCGACAAGTCGAAGGAATTCTTCCGCTCGTGGCTCAAGGACAACAACCTCAAGGGGCAGGCGGTCGCCCTCCCCGACGACATCGCGCTGGCGGTGGCCGATCTCTACGCCTCGCAGTGCCGCTTGATGCGGGTGCTGTAAGTTTTCCGGATCAATCTTCGAAGTGTTTTTTCGCCGTTTCGACCAGTGAGATGAACTCGGCGATCGCCCCTTCCGCGTCGGCCGGGAGCGCCGCTTTGGCGAGTTTCAGTAGTTCTTCGATGTCGCGGGTCGGCAGATACTGCGAATGGCGCAGGAGCATCGAGAATTCGGTGACCCCCGCGGCGAACAGGAACTTGAGCGACGGCAGGGTCCGGCTGATATCGTCCGCTTCTAAAGGATATTCGAGGAGTTCGCTCGTGTCGGCATCGGGTTCTTTATAACGGATGCGGACATTGACGAAGGTGTCGCCGGTCACCGGGACCTCGTCGATGATGGTGTCGTCGTCGCTCACCTCGCCGTCGGTGTCGGACTCCTCGACGGTGCCGGGCTGGGGTTCGGGCGCTATTTCACTGCTGTCGGCCGGGATGATCTCGTAGAAGGCGGTGACCGAAAGACCGGCCCCCAGTTCTCCCGCGTCGACGGTGTCGTTATTGAAATCGCCGTTGTCCAGCACGCGGTTCTCGTAGCCGATGAGCCGGTAGGCCTTGACCTTCTCTTTGTTGAAGGCGACCTGCAGCTTCACATCCTTGGCGATGGTCAGGAGCGACCCCGACAGGCCGTTGAGGAAGGCGCGGCGCGCCTCGTCGGGCCCGTCGATGTAGAAATAGATGCCGTTGCCGTTGTCGGCCAGTTGCTCGAGTTGTTCGTCCTGATAATTGCCGCCGTCCCACGCCTCGCCGAAGCCGTAGACGCTCAAGAACACACCGGTGTCGCGCTTTGTCGCGATAAAGTTCACCAGTTCGTTCCGGTCGGTGATGCCGACGTTGAAATCGCCGTCGGTCGCGAGGATGACGCGGTTGTTGCCGTCGGTCAGGAAGTTCTCGGTCGCCACCTCATAGGCGAGTTGGATGCCGCCCGAACCGTTGGTCGATCCGCCCCCTTCAAGATTGTCGATCGCCGCGTAGATGGTCTCCTTGTCGCTGCCCGGGGTCGAGTCGAGGACGAGCGCCTCGTTGCCGGCGTAGGTGACGATCGCGACGCGGTCGATGTCGCGCATCTGCGAAGCCATCATCCGGAACGCTTTTTTGAGAAGCGGCAGTTTGTTGGCCGACCAGGTCATCGAGCCCGAGACATCGATGAGGAACACGAGGTTGGCCGGCGGCTGGTCTGCGAGCGCCACCTCCTGCCCCTGCACCCCGAGCATCAGCAGTTTGTGGTTCGGATTCCACGGGCAGGTCGAAAGTTCGGTGTAGAGGCGGAACGGGAGATCGCCTTCGGGCAGTTTGTAGCGCATATGGAAGTAGTTGATCATCTCCTCGATGCGGACCGACTCGGCGGGAGGCAGTTCGCCGTTCTTGAGGTAGCCGCGCACCAGCGAGTAGGAGCCGGTGTCGACATCGATCGAGAAGGTGGAGCGGTCGACCGTTGCGGTCTCGAAGTACGGATTCTCGAGGATCGGGTCGGTCGTAGCCATCTTCACCCGGCGCGTCTCCTCGTCGGTCAGGAGTACATCGTCATCGGAAATAACGATATCCTCATCGGCGACATCCTCCTCCCCGAGCATCTCGTCGGTATAGTGGCCGCCGGTGTCGGAATCGGAGACGGCGCTGTCATACGACGAATCGCTTGAGGTGGCGTTATCGGTATAGGTACCGTCGCCGGGAGACTCATCCTCGGTCGGGTCGCCGCCGGCGTTGATATCCTCTTTTTCCTCTTCGGCGGCGCGCGCCGCGTCGCTGTTCTTGTAGCCGATCTGCTCGTCGCCGTAGTTGTCAAGCGTTTTGTCGGTCTTCGGGACGCCGGTCCCGTTGGGGTCGGCTTTCGTACCGCAGGCGGCGATAAAAAGCAGAAAAACGAAAAAAACGAACAATCTCATGCTGTTCATGGCATCCTCCATTCACCGTGTCAGTCAACAACCGGTGATATGGTGCCATGAAAAAAAGCCTTTTATTGAAAAAAGTTTTAACCTTTTACGATCACTATTCTTTTGACGCCGCTTCGTGCTTGGTGACCAGTCCCCGGAAAAGGAATAGGCCCACCGGTGATATGATGGCGGTGAGGCCGACCCAGAACCAGACCATATAGTGGTCGGGATAACTGGCCAGCGCGTTGCCCGCCGCGTCGACCGGCACATAGGTCTCCAGCAGTATCCCCGACATCGGCCCGACGAACATTTTCGCAAGGAAGAACGGGAGGATGGAGAGCGATATGTAGGTCCCTTCCTTTCCTTTGGGCGCCAACTCGGCGGTGAACTGCATGAGACGCGGCGACCAGATCGCCTCCCCTATCGTGAAGACGAAGATGAAGATGAGAAGCGGCCAGTAGGCGGGATGGGGATCGCCCGCGACGCCGAGCCATTCGGTGAAGACGATGCCCGACAGCAGCGTCCCGTTCAGCCCCGCGAACCACTCGCCCGGCATCACGCCGATGAAACAGGCGAGCGCCGAAATGGTGGTGCCGATGAGGAGCATCCGGTAGGAGGGGACTTTCTTGAAGAAATAGCCGACCAGCGGGACCAGAATAACGACCAGCACCGGATTGAGGACGCCGTACAGCGCGCCGATCTTCGCCCCGGGGCCGAAGAGGCGCAGGCCGTATTTCGGGAGCGTCATGCTGTTGAGATGGAAAAAGACGAGCCGGACGAAGACAACGATGAAGATGATGACGAGGAACTTGTAGAAGAAGGGGTCGCTCCAGGTGCTTTTGAGGCTTTTGGCGGTGCCGGTCAGGGCGTTGACGGCGGTGTCGCGCGCCACGGCAAATATCCCGCCGGGGAGTTTCGGCTGGGGCTTGAAGACCATTTTTCCCGCGTCGTCGAGTTCGACCCCGTCGCGCAGTACCGATAGGAAGAGGAGGCTCGGGAGGGTCAGCAGGAAACCGGCGAAGAAGATCGCCTCGTAGGGGGCAAGCGCGATACCGAGTCCCGGTACGGTCCACGAGCCGCCGGTCGCCGCGACGCCGATCCGGATCTTATCCCACAGCCAACCGCCGATGGCATAGCCGACATTCATCAGGGTGTAAAAGAGGGCGAAGCCCATCGCCGCCGTTTCCTTCGTCGTCATTTTCTTGATGCCGACCGATATGACCGGCGCCATCACCGCGAGCCCGAAGGCGTAGGGCATGAAGCCGAAGATCGTGGCGGTGTAGATGTCGCCCGAAACGGCGAGTATGAACCGGGTGAAGATGAGCGTTATCGTCCCGAGGAGCAGTGTCCGCTTGATGCCGATGGTGTCGGTCACCGCGCCGATGACGATGGTGAAGAGGTTGATGAGGATGCTCCAGACGGAGAAATAGGTCCCCGCCGCGACATCGCCCATGCCAAAATTTTTGGTGAGATAGAGGGCGATGGTCATGTTGATCATCGCGTAGGCCGAGTACTCGAGCACTTTGGTGCCGTAGAGGAGCCACAGGTCGCGCGGCGAAGCGCGCAGACCCTTGATGTACACGACGACGATGGCGGCGATGACGACGCCGAC
>CALMRE010000011.1 GCA_937871295.1 uncultured bacterium
GCTTCGTTGTTCCCATGCATAGTCGGTCGCGGTGAAAACGGTCGGAGTATTGATGGTCAGAAGACCGTCGGTCGGGTTGTACACCTCCGGTTCGGTCAGGAACCGCTGTGCCTGCCCGAGCCGTGCGTCGAAGAACCGCGTGGTCTTATATTCGTGCGGATTCGCGGTGGGCTTGCTCGCCTGTTTTTTGTTCATCGAGGCGACCCAGTTGACATTGAGTATCTTCACTTTCTCCGTTTCCCGGCACGAACTGTCTATCGCCGAAATAAAGACCTCGCTGCTGTCGTAACTGTAGATGCGGGTGCGCGGCCAACTGCCGTCGCCGTTCGGCTTGTTCTTCGCCAATGCCAGATAGTTGCCGTCACGGTCCCACGCCCTCAGTTGCGCCGGGGCGCCGGTGGCGACGCCGTAGTCGAGCGTGAAGGCGCTTGCCGGGAGCCGGTCGGTCTTGGCGTACAGGTCGTTCGTTCCGATCTCGTAGTAATCGTTCGCCGGGATGGTATAGACGACATTCTCGTCGTTGTCTTTTATCTGATAGGGCACACCGCGGCCCCACGGCGAACGGGTGTAGGTGACGACCGTTTGGTCGATGACCAGTTCGGGGTCGTTCCACGCCGTCTGGAATGGCTTATCGGGATCGACCGTTACCGTCGTCTCGTTCCCCGCCTCATCTTTGAGGGTCAGTTCAAGGGTATATTCGCCTATCATCGCGGCGGTCGGGATCGCCTCTTCGTAGAGATAACTGAAGTAGTAGGCGAGGCCGTTCTGCGAGTCGAGGTCGAAGACGATGTCGGGTGCTCCCGTCTTCTTTGCGGTGAGGACCGGCGTGTAGCCGTTCTCCAGTTTCTCGCTCACCTGTACCGAGAGGTAGGCGGTCGAACCGTTCGCGAGCGTCGTTACCTGTGCCTGTGTCAAGGCGCAGTCGGGCCCCGCGTCTATCGAGAGGATCGCCGTCCCCGTCATGGCATCGGGATATGTCTTGTCGGCCATGATCGAGCCGATGGTGACGGTGCGGCTGTTCCCCGCCGCGTCGGCAAGAGCGGCGGTTATGCTGTAGACGGTCGAATCGATCTCTTCCCCCACGGTGCGGGTACAGCGGAACAGTGTGTCGCTGCCGTTCTGATGGCAGTCTGTCAAGGTGATATCGTTGGCCTTGACGGTCGGGACACCATCGGTTCCCACGACCGGTTCGCTCGTCTCAAAGTCGACCGTGTAGGTCACCCCGATGCCCGCCTTCGGCCGGTCAACGCCATACTGTCCCGGCACAAGGTCCGGAGTGGAAGTATCCACCGAGAAGGGGGCGCTGAGGGCGACATCTTCCCATGCGACGGTATCACTGGCGGCTGCTCTAACGGTATAATCATCATCGTCGTCAAGGAGCGTCGGATCGAGAGTATATAGCCATGAAAAACTAGATATTTGGGTCGGCGACGAAAGGGTCATCGCGGCGGTCGGTATCTCGGTGACCGGCAGACCGTCGAGTTCTTCCGAGGCGGTGACGGTGATCCGGATGGTCTCGTTCGCGTTGAAGGCATCATCATTGAGGTCGATGGTTAGTGAAGGCGGGGTCCTATCTATTTCCACGGTCTTGGTGATGGACGAGGTGTTCCCCGCGTCGTCGGTGTAGGCGATGGCGAGTGTCTTCACCTCGTCGCCGCCGTTGATCGCGGCGGTGTAGGTGCATTCGTAGTTGTCCCCCTTCTTTTCACAGAGGGCCGTGTCTCCGTTCAGGGTGACGACGAGCGTTTCAGCGATGTCGCTGAGGGTGATCGTCGCGGTCGCTCCGCCGGCGATACGCTCCGGTGACGGGTCACTGATGGTCGCCGTCGGATAGTCGGCATCGACGGTGTAGGTGCCGATCACCACTTCGGCGGCGATGTTCCCGGCAAGGTCGGTGCCTCCCGCCTTCACCTCATGGTTACCGGTGGTGTTGACGCCGGTGATGTTCCAACTTATGGTATCGGCGC
>CALMRE010000012.1 GCA_937871295.1 uncultured bacterium
ACTTCCAGGACAAGATGAAGACCGGCAAGGCGACCGATGTCGCGCTGGTCATCTCCGACCTGCTGTTCCTCAAACGCAAGAAAGGACTCTCCTACGGCGAAGAGAAACTGTTGCAGGATGCCGAAGAGATACTGGCCACCGAGCTTTCCATCGCCGAGAAATCGGACAAGGAAGACATCCGCAAGAAGATCTACCGTCTCGTCGAGTCGTCGGTCAAACCGGCCGTCGCCCGCTAAAATCTTTCCTTCTCCCACCTCATCAAATCTTTAGGGATAACATTTCCATTTGACTCTTTTCTGCGCTCCGGTTATACTGGGTCGTCATTTCTGAGGAATGGGGGTGCATCATGCAAAAGATCGTTACGAGTTTTGCCACGCTTCTCTTATCCCTGACGCTCTGGGCTGATTTCTGTATTGAGGTCGGCGAATTCATCGTCGAGGAAAAAAGCCTCGAACCTCAAGTGGCGATGGAGGTGACCAATGTCAGCAAAGGTGGTGGATATGACGATGATGGCATTTGGCACACTGAGTGTGATTACTATACCGACGAGTTGGAAACGGTATATGCCGTTTCTTACAACGATGCTGGAGCGGTAAAAGAGGTCCGCGAACTCACGGCCGGCGACGGGCTTGAATCTTCAGGAACAACCTGCACTGCGCCGGGGATATATCTTTTCCGTTTGCAGTTGCCGACGCTTTTTTGGGATGAATATAGTGGAAAACCATTGCCAAGATATTGTGGCTTCACTTTCGTTTATCATAGCGAAAATTGTCCCGCGCAAGGGGTTTTGGTAGAAAAAGCCGATCCTGATTATGCTACGATCATTGACGAAACGAACTGCCTGAACACACTTGCTGATGTCATCGCCGAGAGTCAGAAAGAAGAGTATCAGGATACCAGCGCGACCGTCGATAATGGCGCAGGCGCCGATGAAGATACGGTTGCCGTCGACAGCGATTCAAAAAGCGACGGTTGTGCGTTGACGCTTCTCGATTAAGGAACGGGGGTGTATCATGAAAAAGATCGTCACGGGTTTTGCCACGATTCTCTTATCCTTGACGCTCTGGCATTAGGGGTCAGTAGGGGTCAGGGGGTCAGTAGGGGTCAGGGCATTTCTATTAAAGTTATTGACAAGCGCTTTTCTCTTTGATAGCGTTCCCTGAACCGTTGAACGGAGTTCTGTCATGGCCCGCCCCCTGCGCATCGCCTACCCCGGCGCCATCTACCATGTCATCAACCGCGGACACCGCCGCGACCCCATCTTCACCTGCGACGACGACCGCCGCGAGTTCCTCCGCCGTCTGCTCCTCGCCGTCCGCAAGTACCGCCTCATCCTCCACGGCTGGTGCCTCATGCCCAACCACTTCCACCTCCTTCTCGAAACGCCCGACGCGAACCTCAGCCGCGCGATGCACACCTTCCAGTCGAGTTACGCCAACTGGTTCCGCATCAAGTATCGCCTCGTCGGGAGCGTGTTCCAGAGCCGCTACAAGGCGGTGCTCGTCGAAAACACCGAATACCTCCTCATGCTCACCGCGTACATCCACCTCAATCCGGTGCGGGCGAAGATCGTCGAGCGGCCCGAGAAGTTCGCGTGGAGCAGTCATCGCATCTACCTCGGCGCGGCGACCGATGAGATGACCACGACGGCGCGGGTGCTCGCCGAGGCGGGCGGCGTGGAGAACCTCATCGACATCATGTGGGATCAGGAACTCGAACCGGAGCAGGTCTACGGCAAGTATTCCATCGTCGGCGGCGAAGATTTCTTCTACGAGATGAAGGAGAAACTCGACACCGGCAAACTGCCCGACCGACAGGCGGTCCCCGATGTGCGCGGCCTCACTGCGGTCAAGCCCGAAGCGATAGCGGCGGCGGTCTGCGCGGTGACGGGGGCGACGAAGGAAGATTTGCATCGGAAGCGGTCGCGGAGCGGGGCGCGAAAACTGTATTTCCATCTGTTGAAGCACGATACGGCGTTGATGGCTAAAGAGATCGCGGCGATGGTAGGCATGAGCGCGGTAGGGTTCAGCGGCATCATGAGCAAGTTCGAGGAGGAACTGCGCGGCGACAAACGGCTGTTGAAACAGTGTAAGTTGATCCGAGAACGGTATGCCAAGAGCTAAACTTTAATAGAAATGCCCTGACCCCAGATTCCCGCTTTATTAGATATCTTCACTTTCCGGCGTTTTCCTTGACTCCATCCCTACCGATAGTATAGTGGGTCGGTTTTTTTACACGACCGAAAGGTGCTTATAAACCCGCTCTTCAGTGGAGAGTAGCATGAAGAAAATTCTCATCATCGGCGCTGTGGGACAGATCGGTTCCGAACTGACCCTCAAGATGCGCGAACTGTACGGCAACCAGAATGTCATCGCCTCGACCCGTAAGACCGAACCGTCGCAGAAGATCAAAGAAAGCGGTCCCTTCGAATTCTTCGATGTCATGGACCGGAAGAAACTCGAGGCGGTGTGCGACAAATACAAGGTCGATCACATCGTCAACATGGCCGCCATCCTCTCGGCCGTCGGCGAGAAGGACCCGATGTTCGCGTGGGATGTGAACATGAACGGCCTCATCAATATCCTCGAAACGGCCCGCGAGAAGAAGATAAAGCAGATACTGATGCCCAGCTCCATCGCGGTCTTCGGACCCGGCACGCCCCGCGTCAACACCCCGCAGGACACCGTGCTTAAGCCGACCACTATGTACGGCGTGACCAAGGTCGCCGGCGAACTGCTGTGCGACTACTATGTCCGCAAGTACGGCGTCGACATCCGCGGTCTGCGTTATCCCGGCATCATCAGCCACGAGACGCTTCCCGGCGGCGGCACGACCGACTACGCGGTCGCGATATACTACGAGGCGATCCAGCACGGTAAGTACACCTGCTTCGTCCGCGAATCGACCAAGCTCCCGATGATGTATATGCCCGACTGCCTCAAGGCGACCATCGACCTGTTCGAGGCCGATTTCAGCAAACTGAAACATCACTCCGACTTCAATGTCGCCGGGATGAGCTTCACCGTCGGCGAGATGGCCACCGAGATCCGCAAGCATATGCCCGATTTCAAGATAGACTACCAGCCCGACTTCCGTCAGGCGATCGCCGATTCGTGGCCGGAGTCGATCGACGACACCGCCGCCCGCGAGGAGTGGGGCTGGAAGCCGGCCTACACGCTCGCCTCGATGACGGTCGATATGCTGACCGAACTCAAGAAGAAACTTAAATAAGAGGAGCACACCATGTCATTGGAGAAACTGAATAAGGCGCTTACCGCCCATGTGAACGGCCTCAAGGAAAAGGGGACCGCGAAGGGCGCCGAGATGGTCATCACGAAGGTCCTTCCGCCGAAAGGGGCGAACGGTCCCCGCTATGTCGTCGAGGGCTACAAACAGGAATTCATCAAGATGAACTCCAACTCCTACCTCGGCCTGTCGATGCACCCGGCGGTCATCCACGCCGAAGAGGAAGGGACCAAGACCTACGGCGTCGGCCCCGGCGCGGTCCGCTTCATCTCCGGAACGCACAAGCCGCACATCGAGCTGGAGAACCGGCTGGCGAAGTTCCACGGGAGAGAGTCGGGCATGATCTTCTCGAGCGCCTATGTCACGTCGCTCGGCGTCATCACTCCGCTCGTCACCGAAACCACCGTCATCGTTTCCGACGAACTCAACCACAACTGCATCATCAACGCGATGAAACTGGCCCGGCCCGCCGCGAAGATGATCTACAAGCACAACGACATGGCCGATCTTGAAGCGAAGATGAACGATGCGGTCGGCAAAGGGACCCGCTGCATCGTCGTGACCGACGGCGTCTTCTCGATGCGCGGCGACTACTGCCCCTTCGACCAGTTCGTCAAGATCTGCGAGAAATTCAACGATAAGTTCGAGGACGGCGTCACCACCGTCGCCGACGATTCGCACGGCGTGGGCGCTTACGGCGCGACCGGCCGCGGCACCGAAGAAGTGACCGGCGCGAAGGTCGACATCATCATCGGCACGCTCGGCAAGGCCTTCGGCGTCAACGGCGGGTATGTGGTCGCCAGCAAGACGGTCACCGATTTTCTCCGCCAGACCGCTCCGATGTACATCTACTCCAACCCGATAACGCTCGGCGAGACGGTCGCGGTCCTCAAGGTGCTCGACATCCTCGAGAGCGAAGAGGGCCTCAAGCGGATCAAGCACCTTTCCGAGATGACCGCGCGCTTCGAGAAGGGGCTGGTGGATAACGGCTACGAGACCATCCCCGGCCCGCATCCGGTCACCCCGCTGATGGTGCGCGACACCCAGAAGACCGCCGACATCGTGAAATGGCTCACCGATCACGGCGTTCTGGGGACCGGCCTCAACTATCCCGTCGTTCCGAAAGGCTCCGAGGAGATCCGGTTCCAGCTGAACGCCGACCACACCGCCGCCGATGTCGACTATGTCATCGATGTGCTGAAGAAGTACAAGAACAAGTAGTCGTTTCCCTAATATTCCCTTCATTATTTCAAACGGTTATCTGCCGCTCTGATAATTTTTTCATGGACTTGCCATAAATTTGTGGTAGTATCACCACTAAAGGGTGCGACCTTGTCCTTTATTAGGTAGGGAGAGATAGTAATGAAAGTGATGTATTACCTCCTCTGTGCGGCGTTCCTGTTTATCGTCGCCTGCGACGGAGGCACCATCCAGAAGCCGGGCGCCGACAATACCGTTGTAAGCGACACCGATCAGACGGTGAGCGACAACGACGAAACGGCCGACCAGCCCGACGGGACCGACGGAACAGACCTCCTTGTCAACGACGAGGACGAAACGAGCGACCAGCCCGACGGGTCCGACGAAACAGACTTCTCGGTAAACGATGACGGCGCCGTCTGGCCCGACGACGAGTGGCCCGACGACGAGTGGCCCGACAGCGATATCGAAGGCGCTTGCGGTTCGAACGGGAACTGCGGAGAGAAGGAATACTGCGCCAAGCCGGACGGCACCTGCGACGCCTATCTCGCCGGGACCTGCAAGACGCGCCCGACCGAAGAGGAGTGCTGGGTGTACTCGGCCATCATCACCGTCTGCGGTTGCGACAATGTGACCTACCAACACCCCTGCTTCGCCAATGCCGCCGGGGTGAATATCGCCTACGAAGGAGAATGCGGCGCGGTGTTCACCTGCACGACCGATCAGGAATGCGGCGATTTCGTGGCGATGCACTGTCAGAAGGCGACCGGCGTCTGCGAGAACGGCACCGGCACCTGCGTAACGCCCGAGACCGGCTGCCCCGAGATATATGCCCCGGTCTGCGGCTGCGACGGCAACACTTACAGCAACGAATGTATGGCCCATGCCAACTTCATGAATGTCGCCTACGAAGGCGAATGCGGCGGCGAGAACAAATATTCGACGCTCCATTACTACTATCAGGCGAACGCCAGCGAACCGACGCTCGCCACGGTGACGATCGTGAACGGACAGCAGACCGTGAATTTTGAGGGGGCCGATCTCATCACGCGCACCCCCTTCACCGGCGGCGTAACGCTCACCACCACCTTCTACGGGCCCGACGGCGGCGGCGTTGTCAACCTGCTGCTGACGCTTTACAGCAACGACTTCTCGCTCCCCTACACCGTGACGCTCGACGGCAGCGAGAACTATGCGCAGTGGACCAATTTCTACGGCGGCGGCCCGACCCAACTGCTCGGCAACCTCTACGGCGAGGTGACCGTATCGCAGTATCAGCGCGACAGCAACGGCACCGTCACCCTCATCGAACTGAACGGCGATATGCTCAATTTCATAGAGAACTGATCGAAAGGAGGATACCATGAAAAAACTGTTCCTCGCCCTTTGTCTGTTGGCTTTCGCCGCCTGCGATGACGGCGCGACCATCAAGAAACCGGGACCCGACACCGCGACCACCGACAAGGACTTCATCGTCGCGAACGATGATGACGACCTGACGGGCGACGATCTGCTCAACGACGACGGCCAACTGATCAATGACGACGGTCAACTCATCAACGATGACGGCCAGATCGTCAATGACGATGGCCAGATCATCAATGATGACAACGAGGTTGTCAACGATGACGGCACCGTCATCACCGACGATAGTGAGTGGACCGACGACGGCACGATCATCACCGACGACAACGAGTGGACCGACGACGGCACCATCATCACCGATGACAGTGAATGGACCGACGATGGCACGATCATCACCGACGACGGCGTGATCTGGCCCGATCAGGACTGGACCGACGATGTGAAACCCGACAGCGATGTCGTTCCCACCTATTGTGGAGCGAACTTCGATTGCGCCGAAACGGAATACTGCGCCAAAGAGACCTGCGATGCGATGGCGGTCGGCACCTGTACAGAGCGTCCCCAGATGTGTCCGCCGCTCTATTCGCCGGTCTGCGGCTGTGACGGACAGACCTACAGCAGTGAATGCGACGCGCAGGGGGCCGGGGTGAATGTCGATTACACGGGCGAATGCGGCGGCGAACCGGGCTGTTACTCGAACGAGGAATGCACCGACAGCAGCGGCACCAAGCAGTTCTGCCTCTACGATGTGGGCGTCTGCTGGGGCCCCGGCACCTGCACGGATATCCCGATGACCTGCCCCGATCTCTGGGCACCGGTCTGCGGCTGCGATCTGCTGACCTACGACAACGACTGCTACGCCTATCAGGCGGGAACGTCGGTCCAATACGAAGGAGCCTGTCAGGAAGAGAAATACTCGACGCTCTATTACTATTACGATCAGTCCACCATGAACGCGCCCGAGGCCACCGTGGTCATCCAGACCGCCGACGGCGAGGTCCAGTTCATCGGCGCCGACCTTATGACCCGCACCACCTCCGGCTACACGACGGTCTATCTGGATACCGTTTTCTACGGGCTGACCGACGACGGCAGTCAGATCGAATTCCACCTGAAACTCTCGACCATCGGCTGGTCGATACCCAAAACGATAACGCTCGACGGCGGCGACAACTACGCCCGCTGGACGCGGCTCGGCAACGAACTGGTCGGCGATCTCTACGGCGATGTGACGATACAGCAGTACAACCGTGAAGACACGGTCATCACCCTCATCGAGATAAACGGCGACACGCTGACCTACACGCCGAACATCGTCCCGTAGGTTTTTTCAAAGACACTTTCTCGACGCGCATCACCCCGATTTTCTTCTGGCATATCAAAAAGAATGTGCTATGATACCGCGAAGCATCCGGGGGAAGTATGCTCTTGAAACACCAGCCGCTGGCGATCGTCGCACTGACGACCATTTTCCTGCTTCTCGCCTGCAACGGTCATTCGTCGCCGGTCGATGAAGATTCCTTTCCCGATGAGCTATCAGGAGAAGGCTCGGACGAAAATGATGACGATGTTTTGCCGGAAACCGAGTCGGTTGAAAATGAGGTTCAACCCGATATTGATTATTATCCCTGTGCAGAGAATGAGCATCAGGTACTTCATCAGACCGTAATTATAGGTGCCACGACATCATTAACTGATTATGTAGGCTATACTTATTTCACGGGTTCATTGGAATTCGTTGCAGATTCGATGGGGGGAGAAAAGGATCTCATGCTATTATCCTCTCTTCATTGTATTGGCAATGATTTGAATATAACATACACCAAGAAACTTCAAAGCACTAAGGGATTGGATCAATCTTTGATCAATATAGGCGGAAATATCGATATAATAGGAAATGAATCATTAGCTGACACCGATGGTTTTAATAATATTTCCGAGATAAAAGGGTGGCTTGATGTTTGGAGTAATTCAAACCTAAGCAATTACAATGGATTTAAGAATGTAAAGCAAATAGGAGAATATCTCAATATTGGAATTCAGAAAAATCTTATTAACATGAATGGCTTCAGTGGACTGGAAAAAGTTAAGTCTTTAATTCTCTCTTCTGTTTGGGATCTGGCGTCATTAGATGGTTTGCAGAATCTAAACGTGATATCGTTATCTTTGCAGATTCTTGACACAAGCATTCAATCTCTATATGGACTAAACAACTTGCAAACCATAGGAGAGGAAGGTTCGAATGGTGCCGTCGAAATCGCGAGCAATCCGATGCTATCATCTTTGGAAGGCTTGAGTATCCAGATGACGAAAATGAACACATCTCTAACAATAGCCAACAATCCGGCGCTTTCTTCTCTAACAGGTTTGGAAAACATAACATCGCTTAGTGGTAGATTGCAAATTGTTGGTAATGATACACTTGCCGATATATCCGATCTTTATCAACTTACACATATCGGACAAGCACCTCAAGGAGAGGGAAACGACCTGGAAATTATAGATAATCCAATGCTGCCACAGTGTGCCGCAGAAAAGATTTTGGAAAATCTTCAGGCGAATGGATTTGCCGGTTCATACGAAATTTCAGGCAACGATACAGCCGCTACCTGCGAATAAAAGATTTCTGAAAGATGCTCCCCGGATACTTCTAGAACAGCCAGCCCATCTGATAGGGCACGGTGCGGATATCGAGTTCGCCGGGACGCCATGAACGGACCGTCGCGGCGGGGCAGGTCTTGTCGTTAAGGTACGACAGAGCGGCCTTCAGCGAGCCCTCTTCCGGGTCGCCGAAATCGCGCGTCACATCGTCATCGGCGGCGCAGTCGGCCGGCATCCCGTCGAAGTAATCGCCGTATGCGTCGGCGTTGGCCAGCTTGAAGGTTATCGGCACCAGCGTGTAATCGCAGTGGTTCATCGGATTCATCCCGACCGGTTTGCCGTAGGTGGTGTCGCCGATGATGGCGACCTCGATGTAGGGCTTGAGACCGTTGATGACCACTTCGGAGGCCGACGCGGTGCCGCCGGTGGCGATGAAGGCGACCTTCGTCAGTTCGAGGCTCTGGCTGTAGTCCTTGAAATGGTAGTCGCTGTTGTAATCCTGATGCTTGCCGTTGTAGGTGAGCCGCGTGAAGAGTTTGTCCTTCAAGTCGCCGCCGGTGATGAGGCTCGCGAGATGTTCCGATCCGTCGAGCCAGCCGCCGCCGTTGTAGCGCAGATCGACCACCAGTTCGGTCACCGCGTCGGCCTTGAATTTGGCGAAGGCGGCATCGAGTTCGTCGTTGGTCGAATTGATGAACGACTTGAGCATGAGGTAGCCGACCTTTTTCTTCCCCACCGTAAGTGTCGTCGCCTTATAGATAGACGGAGCGGTCACATCGCCGGCGTAGAGGGTGAGCGTCTTCTCCTCCCCCGCCTCTTCGACGACATACACTATCGGGATCTCTTTCTCATCCTCCGGACGGGAGGTCACCGTGCCCCAGAGGTTCTGGTCCTCTATCTCCTGCACCGTCTTGCCGTCGATGGCCACTATCCGCTGGCCGCGCCGCATGCCGGCGGTGTCGGCCGGGCCGCCCGGGATGACGAGCGTCACATAGACCATGTACTCGGGCAGTTTGCGGAAGCCGAATCCGAATCCGTAATACCGGCCGCTGTAGTAGCCGTCGTGATCCTCTTTCTTGGCGACATAACTGAAATGATCGGAGGTCTTGTACATGATGCTGTGGAGGAATTCGTCGGGTTCCTGATCGCCGCGGAAGTCGATGCCGGTCGCCAGTTGATCGTACCAGAGATACATGTCCCACATCGTGTCGAGTACCCAGAGGTTCACCTCGTCGAGCGAACATTCGGCCAGCGCCGGGACCTTATCGGTCATCCCGGCCGTATCCGCCGTCCAGTCGTAGCCGTTCCCCGGACCGTAGTAGGAATCGGCGCCCCACGGGTGCAGGCGGTTGACATCGTTCTCGCAGGCGGCGATGAACAGGGCGGCGACGGCCGCCAACAGCGCGATGGAACGCCTCATGGATCCCTCCGTTTCGCAAGATGAACGACGCCATTCTACCCCGTCCCGCGCCGAATGCAACCCCCCCTCCTCAAAGATTGCAAACGGCGGAGCTCTGTGCTATAGTCCCCCCTGTCGGTTGACTTTTCTCGAGGGGTCGTCATGAAAAAGGCGTTATTGGCGGGTGTGGCGGTCGCGCTGGTCCTCGTACCGGTCATGGTACTCACGGCGGCCAAGAAAAAGCCCAAGGTGGCGGTGATGGAGATCGAGGACCGCTCGAAGAAATTCGACGCCGACACGATAGGGAGCGCCACCGACATCTTTCGCTCCGAACTCTCGGCCACCCAGCGTTTCGTCGTCATCGACAAGACCAGCCAGCAGGCGAAGATGAAAGAGGCGATCAAGGCGGGCAAGAAGGAATCGTTCGAGAAGTGTCAGGGGCGCAACTGCGAGATACCGCTGGGCCAGACGCTCGCCGCCGACAATATCCTCAAGGCGACCGTGTCGTGTCTCGGCAAGCGCTGTACGCTGGCGGCCGAGATGATCAGCATCGCCAAGGAGGCGACCGTCGCGGGGGCGACCGGCGAATTCGACGGCACCCCGGAGGGGATGCTCCCCGCCATCAAGAAGGTGGTGCGCGAGATGGCCGAAACGGCGGGCGGCGACTACAATGTCGAAGAGCTCGATGTCAAGACGCTCTACGAGCAGGCGGTGGAGGCCGACAAGAACGGCACCGACGAGCCCGAGAAGGCGATAGAGGCATGGAAGAAGGTCGAAGAGATAGACTCGAATAATCCGTATAAAACGCTCGCCAAGACCAAGGCGCGCGAGTGGCAGACCTACATCAATCAGAAGGCGGAACTTGAAAAAGCGCACGACGAGGATGTGGGCAAACTCATCATGCTGCTCCCCGATATGTCGGTCGGCTTCGAGCCGAAGAAGAAGGCGCTCCTCGAGTTCAAGGATAAATACGGCAAGGTCTACGGCGAGAACGATTACCAGACGGTGCTGATGGCGGTCGCCGACCAGAAACTGCGCCAGCGGCTCGAAAAGGCGATGCTCCCCGGCACGGCCGATGAGCAGGACAATCCCGACATCGACATGATCACCATCCCGGCGGGCGCCTTCACGATGGGTTGCAAGGGCGACGACTGTCCCGATGACGCCAAACCGGCCCACAAGGTCAATCTGGGCGAGTTCAAGATAGACAAATACGAGGTCTCTCTGGAGAAATACCGCGCCTGCGTCGATGCCGGCAAATGCCCCGCCCCCGCCGATTTCAAGGACTGCAACTGGGCGGCGCAGACCAAAGAGGACCATCCGGTCAACTGCGTTTCGTGGAAGGATGCCGACGCCTTCTGCAAATGGCAGGGAAAGCGTCTGCCGACCGAGGCGGAATGGGAGAAGGCGGCGCGCGGCGAGAAGAACCTCGTCTATCCGTGGGGCGATCAGCCGGCCGAATGCCGCTACGCCGTCATGGACATGGGGACCCCCGGCTGTCAGAAGAACAGCACCCATGAGATAACGGCGAAGGAGCGCGGCCAGAGTCCCTACGGCCTGTTCAACCTGATCGGGAATGTCGCCGAATGGGTCGCCGACTGGTACGACGACGGCTATTCATCGGGCGAGGTCAAGAACCCGACCGGCCCGAAGAGCGGCAAGGAACGGGTCCTGCGCGGCGGTTCGTGGAAAGGGTCGGTGCAGTCCAAACTGAAAGCCTATTCGCGCGACAAGGCGGCCCCGAACGCCAAGACACCCGAGACCGGCATCCGCTGCGCCAAGTGATGGCATCTCCCCTTTTTCATCCCTGCTCCCAAATGAAGGACTACGAATCGTTCGAACCGCTGGAGATAGTCCGCGCCGAAGGTTCCTACCTGTATACCGCCGACGGGAAGCGCCTCATCGATCCGCTCTCGTCGTGGTGGTGTAAATCGCTCGGCCACGGCCATCCGCGCATCAAAGCGGCGGTCACGGCGCAGACCGATAAGTTCGAGCATGTCATCCTCGCCAACACGGTGAACCGCACCATCGCCGAACTATCCGAACGGCTCGCGGCGCTTCTGCCGGGACGGCGGCATGTCTTTTACGGCGGCGACGGATCGACCGCCGTCGAGATAGCGCTCAAGATGGCGCTCCACGCGATGCTGATCTGCGGCGAAACGAAGCGGAAGAACTTCATGGCGCTCGAGAACGGCTACCACGGCGAAACGGCGCTGACGCTGGCCGTCTCCGACCTCGGCATCTACAAAGAACCTTACCGGGCGCTCGCCCCCGACTACCCGATGCTGAAAGGGATCCCCTACTGCACCGGCCCGGACGACCCGCTCTTCACCGACTGCGGTGCGGCGTGGCCCGCGCTGGAAACACAGCTTGAACGGGAGAAGGATACGCTCTGCGCCGTTATCGTCGAACCGGTCGTGCAGGGGGCCGGCGGGATGCTCATCTACAGCGCCGACCTGCTGAGGCGTCTGCGTACTTGGAGCGAATTGAACGGCATCTACCTCATCGCCGACGAGATCATGACCGGGTTCCATCGCACCGGCGCACCGCTTGCCGGCGACCATGCCGGTATCGCCCCCGACCTCGTCTGTCTTTCAAAGGGCCTTACCGCCGGATGGGCGGCGATGTCGGCGGTGGTGCTGTCGGGAGAACTCTACGATCTTTTCTACGCCGACTACGGCACCGGGCGCGACTTCCTCCATTCGAACACCTACGCCGGGAACGCACTCGCGGCGGCGGCGGCACTCGAAGCACAGAAGATATATGAAGATGAAGGTATCGCCGGGCGGGTCGCCGCGACCGCTCCGGTGCTCCAGCGGTTCATGCAGGAAGTTGCCGCCGAAACGGGCATGCTTACCAAGGTCCGCGGAATCGGGATGATAGCCGCCGCCGATATAAGACCGGAATTCATCAAAGCGCCGCGCACCGGCTACCGGGTCTATCGCCGCGCGATAGAACTCGGCGCACTCCTGCGGCCGCTCGGCAACACCCTCTACTGGCTGCCGCCGCTCAACATTTCAGTGGAAACACTCGTTGAACTCAAAGCGATAACGATCCGCGCGCTCCGCGAAACACTCGGCTAGAAATCGTACCGCAGTATCGCGCCGCCCGGCGCGAAGATGCGCATTTCCTCACCGGCACGCCCCGCTATCGCGCTGAAGGGGGTCCCGGTCGGAGCGTGCACATAGTCTATCATCCCGACCGCGCCGAGGTTCTTGTAGTGGTAGACCCACCCTTCGGCGTTCATGGTGATGTAGGCGTTCTGTTGGTCGGTCGCCCAGACATCGGTGAAGGCGAGTTCGCCGTAGAGCGAGGTGCGGGCGTCGTTCACCCATTTCGTGCCGTCGTAGGAGAAGATGTAGGCGGTGGCGCCGTCGGGCGAACTGCCGAGCATCCAGATGTTGTCCGCGTCGAGCGCGAAGATGCGGGTAAGATTCACCTCGGTCTCGCCGGTCGGAAGGCCGCGGTCGGTCAGATCGGCCGGGAGCGTCGTCGTCCACGCGGTCCCGTCCCAGTGGTACAGCGCATTGGCGCCGCCGACCCAGATGTCATCGTCGGCTATCGCGGCCAGCGAAAGGAGCGGCGGATCGCCCGGTATCGCGACCTTCACGCCGACGCCGTTCTCGATGCGGTAGAGCACGCCGTTGCCCATGAACACATCGATCATCGCGTAGAGCGTTCCTTCGACTGAACGGTCGATGATCTCGATATCGCCCCCTTCGACAAGGCCGACATTTTCTTCGATCATCCCGTTGCGCAGCCGCCATATCGTACCGGCGTGGTCGGCGAGATAGGTGTCGTCGCCTTCACAGGCGGCGGTCGTCGCAACGCCGAAGGGTGCGTCAAGATCGAACTGGCGCCATTTCTCGTTGTCGAAGGTGATCGCCCGCAAACCGTCGGTCGCCCAGTAGCGGCCGTCATTCATGGCGCAGGCGGCGGTCAGCCCGATCGGCCCGGGCTCGAGCCACGAAAGGCCTTCAAGCGGCCATTCGAAGGAAGATATGTTCTCGGTCAGGGTGTCTCGCACGAAGCGGAGTCCGGTGAAGGACCAGCAGGCGCCTTCCTCGAAACACCAGCGCACCATATCCTCTTCGGGTCTATCGAAAAAACCTTCGCGCGCCGTTTTGAGCACGCTCACCGTCGCCTCGTCGGGCTCGGCGGTCATCCAGCGGGTGCCGTCGTAGTGGAGATATCCGTCGGCGGTCTCGGCATAGATATCGTTGTACGCGGTGCCGTACAGATCGGTGATATCGCGGCGCGACGCCATGAAACGCCACGCCGTACCGTTCCACTGACCGAAGAACTTGTCACCCGCCACCCACACATCGAACGGCGAATTGGCAAACAGCGCCTTCACCGTTCCCGGCAGACGCTGACGGTTCGTCGCGAAGAATTTGGTGTCCCACGAACCGATGAGCCCCCGATCGCCCGCGAACCACAGCCGTTCCGCCGCGCCGCTCGCGCTCCGGAGCGCCCCTTGCAGGGCGACCGGCATCGGGATCCACGCCCCGTCGAGGTGCCGCCAGAACAGACCCTCCGCATCGGCGACGAACACCTGATCGTCGGCAAGCACGCCGACCGCGACACAGTCGATATCGGCGCGCGGCGGTTCGACCGTTTGCCATGTCTCGCCGTCGTAGCGCGCCACCGCGCCGCCGTCGCCGACCGCCCAGAGTTCACCCGAGGGAAGACCGACGATATCGTTGAACACGGTGGAGGTCATCGTCGAGGAAAAGTTCGTATCGTCATGGTAGAGAAGCCCCATCTCGCCGGCGGCCCAGAAGGCACGCGGCGCGACGGCCCAGATCGCGTTCACCTTCGACGGCAGTTCCGAGACCGTCGTCCATGTCTCGCCGTCCCAATGGAGAATGAGCTCGCGACCCGCCGCCCAGATGTCGTTCGGGCCGGTGCCGTGGATGTCGTAGAGGGCGGTCTCGGTCTCGGTCCAATGGGTCGGGAAGCCCTGTTCGTCTATCTCGCGGTCGCAGGTGAGGAGCCCCTCTTCATTGAGGAACAGGATACAGCCGTCGGTCGCCACCGCCCAGACAGTATCGGCGTCGGCGGCGTATATCGCCTGAATGTTGCCCCCCTGCCGCAACTGGTACGGTATCCGCTCCCACGAAACGCCGTTGTAGAAAAGAACCGCCCTATCGCCGACCGCCCAGACATGGGCGGCGTCGAGCGCATAGATGTCGTTGAGATCGTCGCCCTGCGGATAGGGATGCTCCCAGCACCATCCCTCCTCGCAGAGCGGATGGCCGCAGACATTCGGCGTCCCGCCGCCGCCGCAGGTGTCGGGATCGGCGCACTCGCCGCAGGAGAGTTTTTCGCCGCCGTCGAGCGTCACTTCGCCGCAGTTCGCGCCGATGAAGGCGCAGGTGTCGGGATCGGGACTCGGGTAGCCCTCGTCGGGGAACTCGGCCTGCGGTCCGGCATCATCGCCCAGAAGTTCGTCCGGCTGCGTTACAGTATCCGACGGCTCGGTCGGATCGGACGAATCGGTCAGGTCGGTGTCTCCCGCCGTCAATTCATCGAGATCGTTCCTCGCGGTGTTGCCTGCCGAGCAGGAAAAAAGCAACAACATCGCGATGAGATACCACAGCATACGCATCGTGTTCCCCCTTTATGGTCTCTTGTATATCTCCGGCAATCCTTTCAGGTCGATACCGGCGAGGCGTTCCTGCGCGGCGGCGATGTCCTGCGCGATCTTCTCCCGCAGTTTGTCGCGTGAACTGAACCGTATCTCGCGCCGTATCCGCGACAGGAAATAGACCGCCGCCCGCTGGTCGTACAGTTCGGGAAGCGTCACGCCGGGAACATGGGTCTCGATGGTGCGGTTCGTCTCTTCGGCGTCTATGGTCGGGTTGGTGCCGATGTTGGTGACGGCGCCGTAACGCATCCCCTTCACCACCAGCGCCGTCGCGTAGACGCCGTCGGGCGGCAGAAGTTTGTCGCCGGGGGCGAAGTTGACGGTGGGATAGCCGATATGAGTGCCGACGCGCCGTCCGCGCCGCACGATGCCCGAAACGACATAGGGATAGACGAGCAGTCCGGCGGCCCGTTCCACCTCGCCGTTGAGGATGTATTCACGCACGGCGCTCGAACTCACCCGCATCGCACCGTGGAGCACCGGCGGCACCACGCGCGCCACGACCGCCGTCCCCTTCGCCCACCACAGCAGGATGTCGGTGTTCCCCTCCTGCCCGCGGCCGAAGTTGAAATTGAAGCCGACGGTGAGGGCGTTCAGCCCGATCGACCGGTTGAGCAGATCAAGGAACGCGACCGCCGTGAACGACCGGAGCGGCTCGAAGGGAAGCGCGAAGACCGCCTCGACGCCGAGTGCCGCGAAGAAGGCGAGCCGTTCCTCGAAGGTGGTGAGCATCCGCGGAGGATAGCCGGGCTGGAGAACGGTGCGCGGATGGGGGTCGAAGGTGATGACCGCGAGCGTCCCGTCATGCCGCTTCGCCTCGTCGAATATCGCGCGGTGGCCTATGTGAATGCCGTCGAAGTTGCCGATGACCGCCGAGAACCGTTCGCTCTTCGGCGCCTCTGAAAGGGAACGATAAATGCGCATCAGACCCGGTTGGCCGAACCGAGAACATTGATATTCTTGTGCTTGTAGAGTTCCTTGAGGGCGTCGCGGGCGGGGCCGAGGTATTTGCGCGGATCGAATTCGGAGGGCTTCTCGGCGAAGACCTTGCGAATGGCCGCCGTCATCGCGAGCCGCCCGTCGGAGTCGATGTTTATCTTGCAGACCGCCGACGACGCCGCCTTGCGCAGTTGCTCTTCGGGGATGCCGACAGCGTCCTTCATCTTCCCGCCGTACTGGTTGATGATCTTCACCTGCTCGACCGGCACCGACGAGGAGCCGTGCAGGACGATCGGGAAGCCGGGCAGTTGTTTTTCGACCTCTTCGAGGATGTCGAAGCGGAGCGGCGGCGGGATGAGTACGCCGTCGGGCGACAGGGTGCACTGTTCCGGCTTGAACTTCGTCGCGCCGTGCGAGGTGCCGATGGAGATGGCGAGCGAATCGACGCCGGTCTTCTTGACGAAATCGATCACCTCGTCGGGGCGCGTGTAGGTCGAATGTTCGGCCGACACCTCGTCCTCGATACCGGCGAGTTGTCCCAGTTCCCCTTCGACGGTGACATCGAACTTGTGGGCGTATTCGACCACCTGACGGGTCAGTTCGACATTCTTTTCGTAGGGATGGTGAGACCCGTCTATCATGACCGACGAGAAGCCGTTGTCGATGCAGTCCTTGCACAGTTCGAGCGTGTCGCCGTGGTCGAGATGGAGCGTGATCGGTATCTCGACGCCCAGTTTCTTGGCGTACTCGACCGCCCCTTTGGCCATGTAGCGCAAGAGCGTCGCGTCGGCGTATTTCCGCGCCCCCGACGATACCTGCAGTATCACCGGCGACCGCGTCTCCACGCAGGCCGCGATGATCGCCTGCAGCTGTTCCATGTTGTTGAAGTTGTAGGCGGGGACGGCATACTTGCCCGCCATCGCCTTTTTGAACATCTCGCGGGTGTTCACCAGTCCCAATTCACGATAACTGACCGCCATGAGAGCCTCCCTTACGGTTATTGTGTGCCTCTTTTCCGTCCCAGCAGGAACAGTGTCGTATAGGTCGCCGTCACGCCGTCGGCGCGCCGGTGTTCGGTATCGTAGCGGTTGATGACCCGTTTGAGATCGCGCGGCGGCAGAGGATCGCGGTGGGCGTTGGTGGCGCCGATCGATTTGACCGCGCGGAAGAAATGGAGCGCATCGGGATAACGGACCGGCATGTCGAGCACCGAAAAATGTTCGACCGAAAAGCCGCTGTCGAGCATCGCACGGACCACCTCGTTGGCCTCGAACAGCCGTTGCCCCGGGAAGGGGCAACCGACCGCGCTGACCGCGTTGCGCAGTTCGCGGAAGGTGCCGTCGACGAACATGCAGAAGGTGAACAGCCCGCCGGGAGTAAGATGACTCCGTATGTTCAGGAACGGGTCGGTGAGCGACGAGAACCACTGGAAGGTCGACGAGGAGAGGACGGCGTTGAACCGCTCGCCCAGCGCGAAGCGTTCGCCGTCGAGTTCGCACACCGTCAGGCCGGGAAATTCCGCGTAGTTTTTCCCGAGCACGCGCACCATCGCCGGGGAGACATCGGTCACCATGCCGCGCGACAGGCCGAGCTGCACGAGATCTTCGGTCAGGAAACCGGTCCCGGCGCCGATCTCGAGGAACGGGACGAGCGCCCGGGTATCGGGGCAATGGGTCCTGAGGATGCCGGCAAGGTGACGGGCGTTGCGCTGCTGGACGACCGCCGCTTGGTCGTAACTTTCGACGGCGCGCGAAAAACTCGCGACGACCTTATCCTTGCGGACCTTATGCTCCATGGGAACCTCGCAGAAGGGTGATCGTGGAGGATACGAGCGTATGATGGACAAAAGGAAGCGCGTGTCCCGCCTCGACGAGTTTCACCTGCGCCTGCGGGAAGAATTGCTGCCACGCCATGGTCGCCGACGGGTCGACGATGACATCGCCCGTGCCGTGCAGCAGCGCCACCGGCGCCGTCGCGGAAAGTTCCGCCGCCGCGGTGCGCCATTTTTCAAGGAACGCCAACTGCGGCAGAAGCGTCGCCGGTTCGGTCGGCAGTGACGGCCCGACCGCGCGGCGGAAACGGGCAAGCCAGCCGTCGCGTATCTCGGCGGGGGTGAATAACTGTTTCTGGAAATCCTGCAACACCTTCAGGTCGCCCTGCGCCACGGCATCACGCAGTTCATGAAGCACCGAAAGCGGCTTTCCTTCGGGGAAAAGGTCGCTCGCGACATACGACGGGGCGGAGGAGATGAGCACCAGCCCCTTGACGAACTGCGGTTGACGCCGCAACATCTCGACCGCGATCATCCCGCCCATCGACCAGCCGACGATGATGGCCGGTCCGGTGAGTTCGGGAAGTATCGCGGTGCCATCATCGGAGAAATGAAGTGTCGGCATGAGAGCGTCGGGAAATTCGGGACGGTACTGATCCCATACCGCGCCGCCCGCCGCAAAGCCGTGTAGGAAAACTATCTGCATTGTCGCTCACACACCTCTCGAACGGCCGCAGTATAACACAATCAAAACAAAGGGCAACAATATATTGGGGAAGAGGCTCTCCCGCAATAACCCGCCCCTGCCCCTCCCTCGGAACGAAGGCGGGGGTTCATGTTACGGCTTGATCGGTGAGCGGAGGCGGTCACTCGACGACTTCCCAATGGCCCGCCTTGTCTGAACCGATGCGTTTCAGTCGGCTCTGTTCACGGAGCGTTTTGAGATGGCGCTTGATGGTCTTGTCGGTCACACCCAGCGCGATCGCCATCTTCTGAGCCGTCGCTTTAGGATCGGCCCGCAGCATGATCAGGATTTTGTCCGACACTTCGTTTACAGGGACATTTACAGGGACATTTACAGGGACATTTACACCGACATCCGCCACGGTTTCCGACGCCACATCGATGTACTTATACAGCGAATTCCCAATGACATCAAGCAGAAAACTGATAAACGGGCGGCAATCCTGTGTGTCGGTATGCGAATCCTGCAACGCCTTGTAGTAGAGCGCTTGATTGTGGTGAACCAAGGTTTCGACCGGCATCCAAGCAAACAACGGATTCCATTTGAAAAGGATCAGCGTCTGCCACAGCCGCCCGATCCTGCCGTTGCCGTCACGGAAGGGATGGATGTGTTCCAGCATGTAGTGGACGGCGGAACTTTTGATGAGCGGATGCGCTTCGCTGGTCTTCCCCCAGTGCAGGAGCCGTTCGACAAGAGCGGGGACCTGTTTCGCCGGTGCGCCACGGTGCATGATCACGCCGTCGCCCCGCACGACGGCAACGCCGACCGAGCGGAACCGGCCCGACTCCTCGATGAGCGTATCGGTCAGGTGCGCATGGGCCTTCAGCAAGTCGCCCGCCGACCACGGCTCATAATGGGCCATCTCGTCGTAAGCACGCCATGCATTCTGCACCTCTTTGATGTCCTTGGGCGGACCCCATACGGGTTTTCCGTTGATGATGTCGGTGACCTGATCCAAGGTGAGCCGGTTCCCCTCAATGGCGGTGGATGCGTGAACGGAGAGGATGCGGCCGAGTTTGCGCAGACGCAACACATCGCCGGAGCGCTCCTCGCTGATCTTGACGCGTTCAAGCAGGGCGTGAATGTCGCCGATCTTTTCGTGCCACCGCGGGTCTTCAGTATAAAATTTCATACGCTCTGCTCCGGTTCACGGGAAAGGGAACGCTTCACTTTACCCCCGCTTCACGCCCGATGCAACTTTTCTCCTATCCAATTACTTGTCCGGTCAGGCACCGTTTTACCCCCACCGCTTCACGGCACTCTTGAGGCGGGTGAGCCAGTATTTGCGATAATCCTTTGGCGCGACCACCTCGGCGTGCGGGGTGAAGCCGAGAACCATATAAGTTATCTCGATGGGATCGGCGACCGGCAGGGTGAGTTCTATGCAGGGCTTCCCGCCGCAGGTCGTCTCGACCATGCGCTGTTTCGGATGCCATTCGCGGTCGCGGACGATGTGCAGGATCGGCTCATGGAACCGTATCGTCATCTCCTGCGCCTCGGGCAGTTTGAAGATGCCGTAGCCTTCCTCAAGGTATTTCTTGAGCAGGCGTTCATCGAGTTCCTTTTCGAACGGCTCGCCCGTCTCCATCGTCTCGATGACACGCGACAGGAGGAAAGTGCGCGGCTCCTTCGACGAGCGGCACCACGCGAGGATGTACCATTTCCCCGAATAGTTCATCAGGTGCCACGGCTCCACGAAACGCTGAGACCGCTCCCCCGCCGCGTTCTGGTAGATGAGCCCGAGCGCCGTGGAAGAACGCATCGCGTCGAGCACCTGCTTGACCACGCCGGGACGGAACTTCTCGTGGTCGGCCAGTTCGTAACTGATCCGGTCGAGTATCGGCTGATAATCCTTCAGATACCGCTCTTCGATGGTGTCGAGCAGGTCGCGCGACACGATGGGCATGAGCGACAGGTTCTTGGCGATCCGCTGGGCAAAAAGGTAGAACAGCAGCATCTTCTCGTCGCCGTAGTCGCAGAGGTCGTAGGGCTTGGTGTAGTAATACCCGTTCTTTTCGCGCGAATACTCGACGGGCGCCTTCATCTCGCGGCGCATCGTCTTGATGTCGCGCTTCACCGTCCGCGCGCAGACCTCCAATTCCTCCGCCAACAGGGCGAGCGGAACGATCTTCCGGCTCTTGAGCAGTTCGTGGATGGCGAAAGCGCGGCGCGCTTGATCGGACATGGTTCCCTCCCGTGAGTAGAACGCACCAGTATCCTGTTTTGCGTCTCTTTTGTCAAGTTCGGGGACAGACCGTGTCCCGCCGGTCATGCTAGGCTGAGAAATGGCGCACAACGATACGGAGGATCCCATGCCCATCGCCTTCGACCCCATGGAAGCGATACAGGAAACGACCGTCGGCAAACGGTTGTTCATCGGTCGCTCTCACCCCGGACCTCAACAGCGGCTCTTGATGAAAAATTATGAAATCTCCACCATCGGCGCAGCCATTTTCATGTTCGTCTTCGCGGCGCAGATGGAGGACCGGCAGGAAAGTCTCACCGACATCGCCCAGCGCTATAAAATCACGGGGGCTCCCTACCGGACGCTCCTCAACGAGTACTTCACCCTGATGAAGAAGCGGATGATTGTTTCCATCCCCTACCGAAAGAACACCTCTCCGCTCTGCTGTATGGTACAACCGTTCCTAATGAAGATGCTGGCGCAGGGCGATCTAGGAAGCGATCCATTCGACCCAGCCGACCCTTTCTCGCTGATACAGGCAATATCCGACCTTTGGGAAGACCGGGTAGAGAAAGAGATAACGCCGCGCTATTTCTCTGACGAGGCGAAGATCCTGTTCAAGAAGATGGCCCCCGAAAACCGCCTGCACGAGATGATAGAGGCGTTTCCCTTCACCGAACAGATCATGTTCGTTATCGCCGCGATAGACCACATTACCGCCCACCGCAACGGGGTCGAACTGCGCGAATTCGCCGCCAACTTCTTCGGATCGATCAAGGAGCAGGCCGCGTTCCTACGGGATGTGACACAGGGTAAGAACGAGATGATAAAGGAAGGGTTGATCGTGATCAACGACCGGGGCGATGATCCCTTCTCCCGGTCGCCCGAATTCACCATCGCCCCCAAGGCGCGCATGCAGCTTTTCGGCGCGAATAAGAACGCCCGCAAGGAGAAACTCAACATCCCCGGCATCTTCGCGCACCGCTCGTGGCGCAACAAAGGACTCGAACTCTTCTTCGATGGCTCGCTCGCCGCCGAACTCGGCACCGTCGCACGCGCCCTTTCCCGTTCCGGCGACGGCCGGCGGCTGTTCTCCCGACGGCTCAAGGAGCGGGGGATGCCGACCGGGTTCACCGCCCTGTTCCACGGTGCGCCGGGAACCGGCAAGACCGCTTCGGTCCATGAACTGGCCCGCATGGTCAAACGCGACATCCTGCAGGTCGAGATGTCGGCCATCCGCGATAAATGGGTAGGCGAATCGGAGAAACGGACCCGCGCCATCTTCACCGAATACCGCACCCTCGCCGGGGCGATGTCCGCCTGTCCCATACTGCTCCTCAACGAGGCCGACGCGCTCCTCACCCGCCGCATGGATGCCCGCACCTCGGTCGAGACGATGAACAACACGATGCAAAATATCCTTCTTGAGGAGTTGGAGAAGTTCGAAGGGATCCTCGTCGCGACCACCAATCTCACCAGCATGCTCGACGCTGCCTTTAGCCGTCGATTCCTCTACAAACTGGAGTTCCCGAAGCCGACACCGGCGATACGGGCCCGGATATGGCGGTCGAAACTGACCGAACTGACCGAGGCCGAGGCGTTTGCGCTCGCCGAGTATTCGCTATCGGGCGGCGAGATCGAGAATGTGGCGCGCCGCTATATCGTCGATACTCTCTTCAGCGGGAAGCCTGACCTCGACCGTCTCGAATCGCTCTGCACCGAGGAGGCGTCGTTAAAAGGCATTGGACGGAAAAAAGTTGGTTTTTGAGTATTTTCCACCTATAGTCAATGAGTGTTTGACTTGAGGGAGGCAACGCCATGGTAAATGTTTTTAAGCTTTACAAACAGCCAGAAGATCACTTTACAAACGGGCTGTTCGGGATATTGCAATTGATGCATGTTCATGAGCGAAAATCGTTTGATGAGTTTCTTAGTAATGTCATGGGGTTCAGATCAAAACTTGGGAAAAGTGCAAATTTTAAATTTCAAGTACCTGCCGAAGAGAGCAGGCCTGATGCACTAATGGAGGATGCTTCTCATTATGTGTTATTTGAATCTAAAATCAGGTCTGGCACTCTTGATAGAGACCAGGTCAAAAGACACCTGAAGAGCATGAAAAATATTAGGAAAAGGAAGATTCTGGTTTTGCTTACTCCCGACGACTCGACTTCAGGATATGTAGAAAAATTCAAACATATCAACAAAGACATAGTTCATGTTCAGTGGAAAAAAGTATATGAGTTCTTCAGTTTACAAACAGAAAAAACGAAAGAATGTGTCTTAAAAGAACTGATGACAAACTTCAATAGAGCGATTGAAGATCAAATTGTATCTCAAGATTTTTCAGCAGTTATCCTTAGAATTGACTTTGGCGAAAGTGGCGTTTGCAGTGACACATATCTTGATGAGTTGAAAGACGGAGATTGGAAAAATTGGCATACGCCTAGAGAATATAAACAATTAAATGGGCAAGGCCGTAAACTTCTCTTTTACGATAAGAAAAGACATGCGCTAACAGCTGAAGTTGAAATTGAGCAAGTCTCTTTGAATTATTACCGAAAAAAGCAAGGCCAAAAGTACATATGGAACAATAAAATCAACATGGATTCCGTATGTGTCTATAAAAATGCTGTTTCCATTGAGAATATCAGGAAAATAGAAGGGCTGGAAGGCTTTGCCAAAGGACAAAGTGCTATAAGAAATTTAACCCGGTCTCAATATGAGGAGATAATGTCACTTTCGAGAAAATCCGGGAAGTGACTGTTTGCATCAACGATTGCGAGGTTCTTGGCATGGTAAAATCATCTTTATCCTCATGGCATGTGAGCGTTGCAGCAGAAGCCATAGCAGCGGCTTTGTTCGCTCGTTGTGGCTTGGATGTTTCAGTTCAATATGGTGCCAACCAGCCCGAATACGATCTTATGGTTGCAAATGGAGAAAGTCTTCTGAAAATATCCGTTAAAGGTAGCCAAGATGGAAGCTGGGGTCTTACGCAGTCTCTTCTGAAAAATGCCGACTACCACGCAGCTATTGACGCATGGCTTGCGCGTCACAAACCACGAACGGTCTTTTGCTTGGTCCAGTTCAAAGATGTCGCCTTTGACGAGATGCCGCGAATTTACCTTGCAACACCAGAAGAAATTGCAGCTCGCATGAAAGAGACAGCTAATGGTCGAGGCGATTCTATACTCTACGAAAATCACATATGGACAACTCGCTCAAAAACGGCGGCAGGACAAACCGAGCAAATACCGCCCCATTGGAAGTTCACGCCGAAAAGAGTGACGGAGTTGCTTGAAAAAGAGAATTGGAGACGAGATTAGGCTGCGTCTTTTCTGTCGTTCAATTTATATAGAAATGTCCAAAGCGTTGCCTTTTCTGTCGAAATAAGTGGCAACTGATAGAAGTCGAACTCTCGATAATGATGGAAAAGTTCATTGATTTCAGGCATCAATTTTTGAATCACGACATCCGATGTTTCGTAATTGCATTCAGTCCATTTATAGAAATTGTTCGTCATGCTCTGATATTTATACTCTTTTCGGTATAAGGGATTTCTTACACACAAGAACCATAAAAAATAATCATTCTTGCCTGTAAGATCAGAGAGAAGTTCTATTCCTACGCCCCTCCAGTTCTTTATCCCCTTTTCTTCTTCGATGTTCCGGTTTTCTTTAATGAGTTTGTTTTTAAAATACCAATGTGCAAAAATGAGATCACAGTCGAGATGATACTTCGCCTCAATAACGATTTTGTTTTTAATGAGAAGATCACATCTTTTTCTATTACCTTTCTTTTCTTCTCTTCGCGAGGGAACTCCTTTCTTGTTAAGAAAAATAGATATCAAAGTCGTGAAGTTGTTCTCCAGTTTGAGCTCGGGGGCAAAGCGAAGATGATCCTCGATGAGTTCAACAAACTTCTCGTCAGAGAACAACTCCTTGAGCAAAGTTTCCATATTCTGTCTCCTGTAAAAAGTAGTTACCGTTCGTGTTTTCCATGCGGGCTTTTCGGGCAATTGCCCGTCGCCTTCGAGCCGCAGTAGATACATTTGTCGCCGCCGTGACCATGTTGGTGCTGACCGTGCGGACTCTTGGGACAATTTCCGTAGGAAGAAGAGCCGCAAAAAACACAGTGCTTCTCGTCCCCGATGTGCTCATGAACCTTGTGCGGACTCTTGGGGCAGTTCCCATACGACGAGGAACCGCAGAACTTACATTTGTCGGACATGATACCTGAAATGGCCCCCATTGTCAAGACACCGAATCAAGACATCTAAAATCTTACCGAGAGGAGATACGTCAAGACATTTGGT
>CALMRE010000013.1 GCA_937871295.1 uncultured bacterium
GCGCTGTCGGGCAAGGAGCGTACCGCGTTCCTGCGCGGCCTCAAGAAAAAACATCAGGACGAAGCGGCCGCGGCGATCGAAGAACTCGGCGCCGTGGGCGATCCGGTCCTCCGTCAGTTCGGCGAACGACTGCGTCTCGCGTCGATACTCTACGCCTTCTCGGTCATACCCGATATCGCGCAGGTGCTCGCCCTTTCTCAGGAAACCGCGGAACATCTGGAACTGCCTGATTCGACCGCGCACAACGCCCTCGATCTCGCGCTCGCAACCTTCTTTGGATGATACTCACATGGAACGCGTCACCGTACACACGCTGAATCCCCACAAACGGAGCCTCGAGCTCATCGCCGCCGTCCTTGAAAAAGGGGGCGTCGCGCTGCTGCCCGGCGACACCTCCTACCTGCTCGCCGCCCGCATCGGCAGAAAGAACGCCATCGAAAAACTGAACCGCATCAAGGAACGGAAGAAGAAGTTCTATTCGGTCATGTTCCGCGACCTCTCCGAACTCGCCCGCTACGCCGAAGTGACCGATAAACAGTACGCCGTCATCAAGCGGTCGCTCCCCGGCCCGTACACGTTCATACTCAAGGCGAGCCGCGAGATACCCAAGATCATGCTGGAGAACCGCAAGGAGATCGGCATCCGTATCCCCGACAGCCCCTTCCTGTGCGAACTCATCGCCGCCTGCGGCGAACCGATCATCGTCTCTACCGCCGGCGGGGGGGATGAAGAAGGCTTCTTCGCCGACCCCGACAACGACGAACCGGAGTGGCTGCATCTCGTCGACATCCTCGCCGACGGCGGCTATCTGCCGGCCGAACTGACCAGCATCATCCGGCTCGACCGCGACGAGTTCGAGATAGTCCGCCTCGGCAAAGGCCCGGTAGACGGTTTCGAATGAACCGTATGCGTCCTCTCCTCGCCACGCTCTGTCTTCTGCTTGCCGCCGCCTGCGCCACGCACGGCCGTCAGGTCGATTATCTCATCACCGAACCGGTGATCATCGTTCCCAAGACGCTGCCCGCAAAACCGTCGCCCCCCGAAGAACGCGATTTCGACGAGCTATTCCGACTGGCGAACGAGCATTTCGACGACGGCGACTACGACCGCGCCGAACAGTATTACCGCGACATCCTCACCTACAATCCGGTCTACCTCTTCACGCCGTTCTGCTACTATAATCTCGGCCTGATCGCCCTCAAAAAAAAGGACTTCGATACGGCTCAGCGCAATTTCAAGGCGGCCTACCTGACCACGGGAAGAACGGAAGACAAACTGGACGCGCTCAATCTGTACCTCCATGCACTGGGGCGTTTGGGCCGCTGGGAGGAACTGCTCGATGTGGCCGACAGCGCGCTCAAAAGCGATCTGACGGGCGACCGGATACCGGCCGAACCGCTGCGCGAGATACTCCTGCGCCGCGCCGAGGCGACCGCCATGACCGGCAAACCGGCGGAGGCGCGCACCACGGCGCAGTACGTTATCTACGAGATACGGCGAGAACGGAGCCCCGACGACCTCCTGTTCATCCCCGAACTGGCGATGGCCTACTTCGTCATGGGACGCAGCGCGGTGGCCGAATTCGGCTCGTTCCCCTTCGATAACAACGGCGACGTACTCCTGCGCAAATGCACCCTCATACAGGAGGCGCAGCGCTGGTTCCTCAAAACGATACAGAACGGGATCATCTACTGGACCAACGCCAGCGCCTACGAACTGGCCGCCCTCTACCGCGCCCTGTTCGACGAGATGGCGCAGTATCCCGTACCGGCCGAACTGACCGAAGAGGAGCGCCCGGTCTACGAATGCGAACTGTGGGGCAAGACCGCGGGGCTCCTGAAAAAGGCGCGCCGGACCCTCACCGGCAGCATCGAAAGCGCCCGGCGGATACACGAGCGCAACGAATTCATCGACGGAAGCCTGAAACTGCTCGTCGAGATAAACGCGTCCTATGAAACAAAAGAGAACTTTTGCCGTTCACGAGGTCTGATCGATGAAAAAACCAGCCCTTGATCCTATTCTGCTGATACTCGGCGCGATCGCCTATTTCGGCTATCTGGTCACGGTCGTGTTCGTGATGAAGAGCCGCTACGAGTTCGGAATCTATCTCTTCACGCCGCTCTTTCTCTACACCCTTTTCCGGACCCTGAACGCCCGGATAAAGCGCGCATCGCTCCTCCTTTCGCTCTATCTGGCGCTCCCGTTTTTCACCTCGGTGTGGCTGACCTTGAGCGGCGCCGCGCCGGTCTGGGAGGTGACCGGTGTATTGCCTATCGCGGTCCTCTTCTCCTTCTCGCTCAAGTCGGAAAAAAGCTCCTCTCCCCTCTTCACCAGCCTGCTGACGCCGCTCTACGGCGTTTTCTTCGCGCTGGCGCTCTTTCTGCCGCTCGTCAACTTCATCAGCAACCGCGATATCGTCAAAGCGCTCCAGCTCATGCTCGCCATCTATTCGCCGGCGCTCGTACTGACCGCCGTCGTCGTCTTCCTCCGCTTCGTCATCGAGACGGCGAGCCTCAATATCGTCCTCAACAATTTCCGGCTCTTCATCCACGGCGCGAAGATAGAACGGATCATCTTCGACTCGGCCGATTTCCTGTCGCTCGCGCAGGTCAACCTCTCGGGCATCATCACCGCCGAAGGGGTATCGCGCGACCTGTTCCTCAAGAAGGTCAATCTGCTCAACAAGGAGTTCGCGGCGGCCGACGAGAACAACGACCTCATGAAACGCGACGCGAAGTTCAGCCGCAAGATGGCCGACGGCACCGAACTGACCATCGGCACTCTCTATCTCCTCATCAAGAAGGAGAAGTATCGCACCGACGGGCTGGCCCTGCCGCCCGATCTGACGGCGAAATCGTATGTGGCGATGGCCGAGAACGACCGCATCATCGGCTACTATGTCATCGACCGCTTCGACAAGACGGCGAACCAGACCATGCTCGATCTCCTGCGCGATAAATACGGCGTCACGGCCGCCATCGTCGGCAGCGGCAGCGCGAACTTCCCCGCGGTGCCGGTCGCCGGAACGCTCGCCGAACTCTCACCGCGGCACGGCGATCTGTTCATCACGCAGGCGCCTCCCGCCGACTGTCCCTACATCAGCGTCGGCTGGGGCGCGTCGAAGGACGAGAACGCCGACATCCACCTCACCGAACCCTATCTCATCAACATCATGAAACTGGTCATCATCCTTTCCACGATACGGCCGCGCCTTTATCGGTCGGTCGCCGTCGCCTCGGCCCCCTTCATCCTGCCGCTGTTCCTAAGCATCTTCAAACTGCAGGTACCGCAACTCAACGCGGTGGCGGTCCTGCTGATGATGCTCCTGACCATGACGCAGGCGTTCCGCAGCGTGAAACCGGAATAAATATACCTTCATCCCCCTTGTCAAAGGGGGAGTATGGGGGATTTAATGTCCCGCCAGATAGTGTTCGACGGCGGTGGCCGACGATGCGCCGCAACCGATGGCCGTCGCAACCTGATAGACCAGTTTTTCCACCACATCGCCCGCCGCGAAAAGCCCCGGCGTGCCGGTGGCGCCGTCGGGTTTGAGCAGGATGCGGCCCGTGGGCGACAGGGTGACGAGCTCTTTTACCGCCTCGACATGCGGGGTGTAGCCGACAAAGACGAATACGCCGTCGACCGGATGTTCGGAGAGGGCGCCGCTCTTTACATTCTTCACCGTGACCGATTCGACGAAATCCTTCCCCGTTATCTTCTCGACGACCGATTCAAGGATGAGTTTTATCTTGGGATGCTTGCGCACCTCGTCCTGAATGATCTTCTCGGCGCGGAATTCGTTGCGGCGGTGGATGATGACCACTTCCGAGGCGAACCGGGTCAGGTAGAGCGCCTCCTTGAGCGACGAATCGCCCCCGCCGATGACCGCCACCCGCAGATCGCGGTAAAAGGCGGCGTCACACACGGCGCAGTAGGAAACGCCGCGGCCGATGTATTCCATCTCGCCCGGCACTCCCACTTTACGCGGAGACGACCCGGCGGCCCAGATGACGGTACGCGCCGTCACTTCGCCGTTATCGGTATGCAGGAGGAAGAGATCGCCTTTCTTCTCGACCTTCGACACATCGGCCATCATGAGCCCGGCGCCGAATTTGGTCGCCTGTTTGAGCATCAGTTCGGAGAGTTCTCCGCCGCCGATGGAATCAAAGCCGGGGACATTCTCCAGTTTGTCGGTGAGCGCCATGAGGCCGCCCGCCACCCCTTTCTCGATGATGACGGTCATCAGCATCGCTCGGCCGGTGTAGATCGCGGCGGTCATCCCCGCCGGGCCGCCGCCGACTATCGCGACATCGTATATATTCATTATCTGCCCGCGGTGGCGACCATGATCGCCTTGATGGTATGGAGCCGGTTCTCGGCCTCGTCGAACACCTTGGAGGCGCTGCTGCGGAAGACCTCGTCGGTCACCTCCATCGACTTGACGCCGTGTTTCTCGTAGACCTCTTTGCCGACCTTCGTCTCCAGATCGTGGAACGACGGCAGGCAGTGGAGGAATATCGCGTCGGGATTGCCGGTCTTCTTCATGATGTCGGCGGTGACCTGATACTTCTTGAGCTGTTTGATCCGCTCGCCGAAGAGGTGCTCCTCGCCCATCGATACCCACACGTCGGTGTAGATGACATCGGCCCCCTTGACCGCCTTGGCCGGGTCGTCGATGAGTTCTATCTTCGCGCCGGTCTGTTTCGCGACCTTGTTCATCTCGTCGACCAGTTTCTTGTCGGGAAAGAGTTCTTTCGGCGCGCAGGCGACGAAATGCATCCCCATCTTGGCGCAGGCGATGACGAACGAGTTGCCCATGTTGTTGCGGGCATCGCCCAGATAGACCAGTTTCACTTTGTTCAGCGGTTTATGGACATGCTCTTCGACCGTCATGAAGTCGGCCAGTATCTGCGTCGGGTGTTCGATGTCGGTGAGTCCGTTCCACACCGGGACGCCGCTGTATTTGGCCAGCGCTTCGACGGTCGCCTGCTTGAAGCCGCGGAACTCGATGCCGTCGTAGAAGCGGCCGAGCACCTTGGCGGTATCCTCTATCGATTCCTTTTTGCCGATCTGGCTGTCGTTCTGGCCGAGGAAGGTGACATGGCCACCCTCGTCCATCACCGCCACTTCGAAAGCGCAGCGGGTACGGGTCGACGCCTTCTCGAACAGCAGGACGATATTCTTGCCCGCCAGCAGGTCGCCTCTGATGCCGGCGCGTTTCTTTGCCTTGAGGTCGTGCGAGAGGTCGAGCATGTAGCGGATCTCTTCGGGGGTGAAATCTTTAAGGCTCAGGAAGCTTCTTCCTTTCAGGTTCACGGCCATGATGTACTCCTCATATAGTTAGGGTTCAATGAACAGCCGCGCCGATTATATGGGGAGTGTTGGGGAAATCAAATTTTCGGGGAACCGCTTTTTACTGCTGGTTCTTGAACGCGTCGCCGATGGTGCCGAGCCGTTCCGGCACTTCGCCGGTCTTGGCGCGGGCCTCTTCCATGTTGCGGCGGCTTTCGGCATCGCCGATCGCCTTGATGGAAAGGGAGACCTTGCGTTCGGTGTCGCTGACCGACTTGATGATGACCTCAAGTTTGTCGCCGATCGAGAACTGCTTGTTCGGGTCCTCGAACTCGCTTTTGTGGACGAGCCCTTCGACCGTCTCGAACACTTTCACGAAGATGCCGAAATCGGTGACCTTGACCACCTCAGCCTCGACCTTGTCGTTCTCCTTGTAGGAATCGCGGAATATCTTCCACGGGTCGTTGGAGAGCTGCTTGAGCCCCAGGCTGAAGCGCTGTTTCTCGGAATCGATGTTAAGGACGATCGCCTCGACCTCGTCACCCTTCTTGTAATATTCGCTGGGATGCTTGAGTTTGCGGTCCCAGGTGATGTCGCTGGTGCGGACGAGTCCGTCGATCCCCTCTTCGACGCCCACGAACAGGCCGAAGTCGGTGATGTTGCGGATGACGCCCTTGACATTGGTGCCCAGCGGATACTTATCCTTGAGCTGTTCCCACGGATTGGGTTCGGTCTGCTTCATACCGAGGCTGATGCGGCGGTTGTCGACATCGATCTCGAGTATCTTGACCTCGATCTCGTCGCCGATCGCGACCATCTTCGACGGGTGCTTGATGCGGCGGGTCCAGCTCATCTCGCTGATGTGGATAAGGCCTTCTATGCCGCGCTCCAGTTCCACGAACGCGCCGTAATCTTCCAGCGCCACGACCTTGCCGCGCACCACTTTGCCCGAATTGTAGCGGGTGGTCGCCTGCTGCCACGGGTCGTCCGATATCTGTTTGAGACCGAGGCTCACGCGCTCCGCGTCACGGTCGAACTTGAGGACCTTGACCTCGACCTCGTCGCCGATCTTGAACATCTCGGAGGGGTGATTGACGCGGCCCCAGCTCATATCGGTGATATGGAGCAGGCCGTCGATGCCGCCGAGGTCTATGAAGACTCCGTAGTAAGTGATGTTCTTGACCAGACCCTTGACCACCGACCCTTCCTGAAGCCGCTCGAGGGTCTTGCCCTTGAGCTCTTCGCGCTCTTTTTCAAGCAGGTCGCGGCGGGAGATGACGATGTTGCCGCGTTTCTGGTCGTACTTGATGACCTTGAAATCGAAGGTCTTGCCGATGAGTTCCTCTATGTTCTTTATCGGGCGGAGCGCCACCTGCGAATTGGGCAGGAACGCCTTGACGCCGATATCGACCTGCAGGCCGCCGTTGACGCGCGACACGATGGTGCCGCGGACCAACTCGCCCGTATCGTACGCTCTGCCGACCGTCTCCCAGATGCGGAGCATGGTCGCTTTCTGACGGGACAGACAGATATTGCCGCGCTCATCTTCCCAACGGTCGATGACCACTTCCACTTCGTCGCCGATCTTTAGGCTCTTGAGCTCGGCGGGCTCGAACTCGGCGACCTGAATGACGCCGTCCGACTTGCGGCCGACATCGACAAGGATGAAATCACGGCCGACGGCACGGATGACGCCTTTCATGATCTCTTCGCCGGAGAACGATTTCTCACTGGGGAGGAACTCGTTGAGCAGTTCCTCGAAACTCTGGGTCGGGTTCGGGTTGTTGTTGACGTTTGTCATACCTAGAATACCTCCTATTTTTTTTGCCGTCTTACGACAGCGGGGGCATTGTAAGGAGAAAGGCCTGCCTGTCAAGATATTTATGGCGCTTCGCCGCATAGTTTTCTTTGCATTCTGCGGCGGTCACGCTACAGTACGCCGGTCCGTTATTTGGAGGTACCTCATGCATCGGCTCTTACCCCTTATCCTTGTTTTATCAATGTTCACAGCATGTTGGCGCGGCCCGATCATCAGTCAACAGGCAAAACCGCTCCCCCCCTACCCCGAGACGAAGCGCGAGACACTCGTCGAGACGCTCCACGGGACCTCCGTCGCCGACCCCTACCGGTGGCTCGAGGCGACCGAAGATCCGGCGGTGGCGGCGTGGACCGAGTCACAGAACGCCTTTACCACGAAGTATATCGAGGCGCTTCCGCAGTATCCTTCCATAAAACAGCGGCTGACCGAGATATGGAATTTCGATAAAATGCAGACGCCCGCGGCGCGCAAGGGTAAGCTCTTTTTCCGCAAAACGACGGGACTTCAGAACCAGCCGGTCCTCTATCTGCGCGAGAACGGCGCCGACACGGCGCTCGTGGACCCCAATACGCTCTCCAAGGAAGGAACCACCGCGATGGACTGGTGGTACGCATCGCCGACCGGCAAGTATATCGCCTACGGCCTGTCGGAGAACGGTTCTGAGCAGTCGGTGCTCCACCTCTACGATGTCGCGGCGAAAAAGAATATCGACACCCCCATCACCGGCTGTCGCTACGCATCGGTGAGCTTTCTGCCTGATGAAACAGGCTTTTTCTACTCCCGCAAGCTCGACGGCGCGAACCCCGCCGAGATAGACACCGATCAGTCGGTGCGCTTCCACCGCATCGGCGACGACCCCGAAAAGGATGCGGTCATCGCCAAGGCGACGCTCAAGGAAGGGATCATCGTATCGACGCTCGGCGAGGATGGCCGGTGGCTCCTCATCGCCGAATATCAGGGTTCGTCGGGAAAGGCGCGGCTCGACCTCTACGACGCGCAGAATAAGGCCGTCCGCCCGGTGGTCGACAACTTCGACAATATCTGGGAAGGGATGGTATTCCGCGGCAAACTCTACCTCAAGACCGACAAGGAGGGGGCGCTGAACTGGAAGATCGTCCGGGTCGATGCCGCCACGCTCGCGTGGGAGGAATTCATCCCGGCGCACGAAAAGGATGTCATGGAGGCGGTCGTCGTCACCGGTGACCATATCGCGGTGAACTATCTGCACGATGTCGCCTCGCAGGTGGCCATATTCGATCTGACCGGCAAGCGGGTGGCGACACTCACCCTTCCGGCGCTCGGGTCGGTCCACGGCCTTGAAGGGGCGCCCGGTGAGCAGGAACTCTTCCTGAGCTTCTCGAGCTACGGATATCCCCCGGCGATACTCCGCTGGACGCCGACCGAGAACATCTCCGAATTCTTCCGCGCCAATGTCCCGGTCGATCCGTCGGCCGTCGAAACGACGCAGGTCTTCTACCCCGCCGCCGATGGGACCAAGATACCGATGTTCCTCGTCCACAAAAAGGGGCTGGAGAAGAACGGGATGAACCCGACGGCGCTGGTCGGCTACGGCGGCTTCAATGTCAGCTACCCGCTCCATTTCTCGCCCGCCAACTGGGCGTGGGTCGAACGGGGCGGCGTGTTGGCGGTCGCCAATATCCGCGGCGGCGGCGAATACGGCGAGGCGTGGCACCGCGCCGGTATGCTCGACAAGAAAGAGACCTGCTTTAACGACTTCGCCGACGCGATGCGCTGGCTCATCGCCGAAAAGTACGCAAGCCCCGCGACGCTCGGCATCATGGGCGGCTCAAACGGCGGGCTTCTCACCGGGGCGCTCATCACCCGCGAGCCGCAACTCTTCAAGGCGGCGCTCTCTGCCGTGCCGCTCCTCGACATGCTGCGGTTCCATAAATTCCTCATCGGCCGCTACTGGGTCAGCGAATACGGCTCGGCCGACGACCCGGAGCAGTTCACATGGCTCTACCGCTACTCCCCCTACCATCAGGTGAAACAGGGGGAACGCTACCCCGCCGTCCTGCTGACCGCCGGCGAATCGGATTCACGCGTTCACCCGCTCCACGCCAAGAAAATGGCGGCGGCACTCCAGTGGGCCAATACCTCGCACGACCCGATACTGCTCTTCGTCGAAACCAAAGCGGGCCACGGTCAGGGGAAAGGGACCGATGCCCGCATCGCAGAGGCGGCCATGGAATGGGCCTTCTTCATGGATCAGCTGGGGATGAAATAACCGTTTAGAACTTGTACCCTTTCGGGACGACGACGAGTCCTTCGTTGGTCACGGTGAATCCGCGCGCCTTATCCTGTTCCGGATCGTAACCGATCTCGGTGTCGTTCGGTATCGTCACATTCTTATCGATGATGGCGTTGCGGATGCGGCAGTAACGCCCGATATTGGTATTGTTCAGGATGATGCTGTTCTCGACCAGCGAATAGGAATTGACGCGGACGCCGGGTGAGAGGATGGTGCGGTCTATCCGGCCGCCGGAGATGATACAGCCGACCGAGACCATCGAATCGGTGGCGAGGCCGACGCGCTGGTTGGCCTGATCGGCAAAGACGAACTTGGCCGACGGCATGTTGACATCGGGAAAGCCGAAGATGGGCCAGTTGCGGTTGTAGAGGTTGACCGCCGGGCTGACCGAGACGAGTTCCATGTGGCTTTCCCAGTAACTCCAGAGGGTGCCGACATCGCGCCAGTAGGGCTTCTCGAACTGGTCGCTGTCGGGGAGCCGTATCTTATTGGAAAGGTAGTCGTAGATGTAGACCTTCTTCTGCGGGTAGAGCGCCGGAATGACATTCTTGCCGAAATCGTGGACGGTATCCTTTTCGGCATCCTCGGTGACCGCCTGTGCGAGGATATCGCGCTTGAAGATGTAGTTCCCCATGCTGGCCAGCGCCAGATCGGGATTGCCGGGAATGCTTTTCGGTTTCTTCGGTTTCTCCTCGAACCCGATCATCCGCCAGTTCTCGTCCACCTCGATGACGCCGAAGTCCGACGCCTCCTTGAGGGGCACCGGGATCGCCGCGATGGTCATGTCGGCATCCTTGTGCATGTGGAACGCGAACATCTGCGACACATCCATCTTGTAGATATGGTCGCCCGAGAAGACGAACACATGCTCGGGGCGCTCGTCGCGGATGATGTTGAGGTTCTGGAATATCGCGTCGGCCGAGCCGAGATACCAGTTGTCGCCGGTCCGCTGTTGCGCCGGGACCGTCTCGACATACTGGTTGAACTGCATGGAGAGTCCCCAGTTGCGGGCGATGTGCTGGTTGAGCGAGTTCGACATGAACTGCGTCAACACCTTTATCTGCATGTAGCCGCTGTTGACGAAGTTCGACAGGACGAAATCGATGATGCGGTAGATGCCGCCGAAGGGCACCGCCGGTTTCGCCCGTTCGGTAGTGAGCGGCATCAGGCGGCTTCCCTGACCGCCCGCAAGTACCATGACCAGCGTTTTGGACATACGAGTTCCCCTATTTCAGATATTCGTTGAGTTTCCCTTCGATGAGCGCCCGTATCTCGTTCAGCCGCTTCTCGGTCTCGGCCTCGAACCGCATGACGATGACATTCTGCGTGTTGGAGGGACGCAGGAGTCCCCAGCCGTCGGCAAAGGTGATGCGGGCCCCGTCGATGTCGTTCACATCGAGCCCCTGCTTCTTGAAGTATTCGACGGTCCGGGCGACCACCGGGAACTTCTTCTCCTCGTCGACCTCGAAGCGGATCTCGGGGGTGGTGATGGTCTTCGGGATGCCGTCGAGGAGCCGCCGCACATCGAGATCGTCGCGCTCGGACAGTATCTCGAGAAGCCGGAACATCGCATAGATCGCGCAGTCGTAACCGAAGAAACGGTGCTTGAAGAAGATATGGCCGCTCATCTCGCCGCCCATCGCCGCGCCGACCTCCTTCATCTTCGCCTTGATGAGCGAATGGCCCGCCTTCCACATGATCCCCTTGCCGCCGCGCGCCTTGATGTCGTCATAGAGCGTCTTGCTGCATTTGACCTCGGCGACGATGGTGGCGCCGGGGACCTCTTTGAGTATCTGCCGCGCGAAGATGGTCAGTATCTGGTCGCCCCAGATGACCTCACCCTGCGAATCGACCAGACCGATGCGGTCGGCGTCGCCGTCGAAGCCGATGCCGACATGGGCATGCTCCTTCTTCGTGGTCTTGATGAGTTCCTGAATGTATTCGACCACCGTCGGATCGGGATGGTGGTTCGGGAAGGTGCCGTCGGGCGTCTCGAAGAGCGATACGACATTGATCCCCATTTTCCGCAGTATCGGCACCGCCACGAAGCCGCCCACGCCGTTGCCCGCGTCGACCACTATCTTGAGGCGGCCGGGGTTCTTGATGTGGATGTTCTTGAGGATGTATGCCTCAAAGTCGGGGATGATATTGTGTTCGCGCGCCGAACCCTTCTTCGCCGCCGCGATGAAGTCGTCCTTCTCGATGATATCGGCTATCGCCTGTATCCCGTCGCCGTAGACCGGCAGGTCGCCGAGGCTGATCTTGAAGCCGTTGTATTCGGGCGGGTTGTGCGACCCGGTGATCATCACGCCCCCCTGCACCGGCAGGTTGAAAAGCGAGAAATACGACAGCCCGGTCGGCACCATGCCGACGAATATCGTATCGATGCCCGATTCGTTGAAGCCGCGGATGAGCGCCTTGGCGAAACCGGGCGACGAGAGCCGCGCGTCGTGGCCGATGCTGACGGCGGTGAGTTCGGGTTTCTGCTTTTTGAAATAACTCGCACAGCCTTTGGCGAGCGTGTAGGCGAAATCGTCGGTCAGGTCCTTCCCCACGATACCGCGCACATCGTACTGTCTGAAGATCGTCCGGTTGATCCGCATGGTCAATGCCTCCATTATCCGTTCCAGTCGGGGGCTATTATAGCAATGAAAACGAAGAGCGCCAATTTTTCGGTTTATGACTTCACTATAATGAAGGCGAAGGGGCTTTCTCGTCACCCTAACGGTTTTGCGGCAATACCCTGAATCGGCGCTCGGCCCGATTCCCCTCCTCGTCGACCACCGTCAGGAGATGTTCGCCGGGCGCCACATCGACCTCCAGTTCGTGGAAGAGTGTCGTACTCCCCATGAAATGGTCGTCGATATGCCAGAAGACCTTTTCCGATGGGTCACGATGCACCATTTTGAAGATCGCTTTGCCGCGCGACCCGTCAAGTTGGATCGGGATGTATATCGCGGTGTCAACGGGCGGATAAAGAATGCCTATCGGCCTGTCGGTCTCTCGTATCTCTTCGCAACCCTCGCGCCACGGTGGCGCGCTCCGGTATTCGGGGTGATAGGAGCGATAATAGTATTCCATGACCGCCGGCAAGATAAAACGGCTCTCATGTCGCATGGAAGCGACATCGGCACACCCGCTGTGGACCCTCTTGCCCTCCCGGCCAAGATGCACCACGCGATGATAGGGACACGGCGCGACCCCGGCGGCGAGCAAAGGGACCTGCGCGACCACGGCGGGACAGGCGGCGGTCGCCGGATAACCGCTCTCGCTGCAAAGCGACACTGTACGCAGGTCGCCGTCGGGCCGTGTGAACCACCCTTCGGAAAGCGGTAACGCCCGAAACAGATCGAACATCAACGGCGCGGCGGCCGTCAGACCGGTGAGTCCGCTGACACCGCGGCCGTCGGCATTGCCGGCCCATACCCCGATGGTCAGTTCGGGGGTCGTCCCGATGGCCCATGCATCCCTCATTCCGATGGAGGTGCCGGTCTTCCACGCGATACGTCGCCGGTGCTCGAAACTTTTCCAGAAATTCTCTCCTTCCGGCCGGTTCGCCTCGACCAGCGATTCGAACACGAGCCACACCGCTCCCGGACCGGGCGGAAAACGCGTTTCGGGCCCCTCTTCGCCGGTCAGCACCACCGGGCGGAAATGAAAACCGCTCCCGGGACCTTCGCGCAATCGCCGTGCCATACCGGCATACAGACCGGTCAACTCGAAGAGCGTTCCTTCGGCACCGCCCAATATCAGCGAAAGTCCGTAGTCATCGTTCGAACGGGTCAGCGTGGTCATGCCGGCACCGGCCAATAGATCGCGGAAACGGCCCACGCCGTACTGTTTGAGCAGACGAACGGCGGGAACATTGAGCGATGTCGCCAACGCCTGCGAAGCACTGACCGCCCCCTTGTAAGTGCGGTCGAAATTCTCCGGCTTGTACCCCTTGTAAACGGTGGGGACATCGGGGACCAGCATATTTGTGGTCAACGTCCCCTCCTCCAGCATCGCCGCATACAGGAACGGCTTGAGAAGACTGCCCGTACTGCGAGGCGACCGCACGATATCGACATCGCGGCCATCACCTTCCGCCGTCGACCAGCCGACATTCCCGATATAGGCAAGCACGCGGCCATCGCGATTTTCCAATACCAGCAAGGCCGCGTTATAGATACCCCGGGATTTCAATTCGACCGCATGCTCATCGAAGATGCGTTGGGCGGTCTCCTGTATCCTGTCGTCGATGGTGCTCTCGAAGGGACCTTTCGTGTGACCGGCCGCCAGCGTATCGAGAAGGTGCCGCGTCTTTTTGGGAAAACCGCGCATTCGGTCCGGGACCGGTTCCGATACGGCCAGATCGCGGTCCAACTCCGGGAGAAGGCCTCGGTGGAACAACTTTTCCAGTAAATTGTCCCGTTTCCGCTTCAACCGTTCGTGGTTCCTGCCGGGGTAGATGAGCGCCGGATCGTTGGGCAATACTGCCAACAAGGCACTTTCGGCCCAACTCAGGTCCTTCGGCGCCCTGCCGAAGTAGCCCCACGCCGCCGCCTCCAGACCGACGATGTTGCCCCCCATCGGCACCTGACAGGCGTAAAAGGAAAACAGTGCTTCCTTGTCGTGGCCCGCTTCCAGGCGAAAAGCCCGAAAAGCCTCCCACAGCTTGCTCCATAAGGTCCGCGGGCGGCCCTCTTCCAGGCGGGCGAGCTGCATGGTCAAAGTGCTGCCGCCGCTGACCACGCGACCGGCCTTCAAGTTTGAGAAAAAAGCCCGTATCAGCGCGATCGGATCGACGCCGGGATGGTAGAAAAAACGACGGTCCTCCTGTTCCAGAACGGCCACCCGATAACGCTCCGGAAGTTGCCCCCCGCACGGAAAACGCCACTGGCCGTCGGCGGCTATCCGTACCGACAACAACGATCCGTTGTTCGCATACAGCACCGGAGAATAGGGCGTACCGGCGAACGGCAGAACGGTCGTATTGAAGAAAAACAGAAGGGCGCCAGCGACCGTCGCCAGAGCGCCGACGATCGCCAGTCGTCGTCTATTCACCGATGACGACCCATTTACCCGTCAACGAAGCGCCGACCGTAGCGTCATACATTTCCTCGATGGCGATGGCGGGAAGATAATAACGACCCGGGAACGCGGCATTCACCAACACCTTGAACTCGCGCTCATCGTTCAAATCGAGGTCGAAGTAGGAATAGATGCGATCGTCGCGGATATCCTGATATACCTCGGCCGCCTTGTCCCGGGGAGGACGTATCTGCAAACGAGCCTCATCATCCTTCTCGTCCTTTTTCTCCGTTTCATCGGGCTCCTCGAACCGGGGGTTATGTATCTCGAAGCCGCTGGCCATCGGAACGGTGAGCGCCAACTCTTCCAATTTACGGTCAGAGATATTCTTTACCTTCACCACCGCTATGAGGTCGTCACCCTGTGCGATACGATCCATGATGACCGGCGCATGCCTCGGCGTCCGCCAATCGACCGACAAACGCACTCCGTCCGCGCGTTCTTTCTCGACCGTGGTCGCGGCGGTCCCCCGTTTGACGAGCGTTATGTAGAGACGCGTGTCGCCGCTGTTCGCGACCTCCATGTGTTTTCCCTTCGCCGGCCATTGATCGACCGATTCCATGTAGACCGCGCGTTCGGAATTCACGCTACGGACCGGCTCTCCCGGCGTAATGATGGAAAAATCGAGCCGTTTGCCACCGCCTTTTTTGAGGAAGAGGTCCGCCACCGCCACCATCGAGAATGCGGCGGTCTGCGTGGAATACCATTCATCGGAGGCCAAGCCTTTCGCAATCAGGGAGACCAACTCTTGAGATTCCTTGTCTTTCCCGGCCGCCGATAATGCCAGCAGCTTTATCCCCATGTCACGAAGCGGCGAACCGTAAGAATACCAGTAACGATAGTCCTTGGTGTTTTGCGGCGGCATCCACTTCACCAGGGAGGCGGTCAGGATGTCGTCGCCCGCTTTCCGTTGGCTGATGGCATAGTAGGCCGCGGCCAGCAGATGTGCCGGCAACGGCTCCAGTCCCGGCATCGCGCGCAAACGGTTCATCGGTCCCGGCTCGGGACTGCCGGCGATCGCCAGTGTATAAAGCCGGTAGGCCTGTATCAGTTCAGAAGAGGAGCTGTCACCGCCGGTCCACGCGTTCGCTTCGATCTTCTGATGGTTCTTCCAATGGAGAAGCATCTCGGGAGGCACATAATAACCCCGTTTCCCGGCCTCCACTAGGAAGTGACCGACCCAACTCGTACTCCAGGAATCGACGGGATAATAGAACGACGGCCAGTAATAGAAACCGCCCACCGATGATTGGAACGAACGCAGTTTCGTGATCGCCGCCTTGACGTGTTTCTCAATGCGTTTCTGCTCCTCCGGGCCGATCTTCGCCAATTCCGGTATCAGAAGCTGCGGGAACGCGGCCGAGACGGTCTGTTCGACACAGCCGTGCGGATATCTGATGAGTTCCCGCAGACGCTTCTCGAGACCCAACGGCGGTACCGACGATATCTCGACCGAAAGAGCGTTGGAACCATCGATACCGAACGGTTCGATATCCTCGGACATCTTCTGTCCCGCCTCGAGGATCACCCGTTTCACCTCGACCGTGGGCGGATTCTTAGGAATGATCGGCAGATCGATGACCGCCCCCGCCTTATGTCCGGAACCCGTTGCATCGAATGCAAGGTGACCCGTACCCGCGACATTCTTGACCGCGACGGTGAAGAATATCGTCTTCTCGCCCGGCACCTTCATCGGCACCTGCCGTTCGGCACCATCCTTAACATCGAAGAAACGGGGATCGGCGGTCATGCGGACCGTGACCGTTCCGAGATTCTTGCCGGCAAAGATCGCGACCGGCACCTTGAGTTCTTCAGCGGGACCGGCAAGCCGCGAAGCACCGGGCAGGATCATCAGGGCTTCCCGCACCGGCACGAATTTCTCGACACTGCCGTAGGCACCGCCGCCGCCGGCGACCACCATGACACGCACCGCACCTATATACTGACCGAGCGGGACGACATGTTCCGCACGCGCCCCCTTCTCCAGCCGGAACGGCCCCAGGAAATGGACGACCGGCGGGAAACGGCTTTGTTTGCCGCTGCTCTTGTCGACCGCCGCCTCGTCGCCGCCGAGAGAAAGAAGTCGCTCCATCTGAGCGCCGTATGCGCCCGCGACCTCATCGAAAAGGTCCCACGTTCGGACGCCGATCGCCTCTTTCTTGAAGAATTCCTTGTGCGGATCGGGCGTGGCGAAACGGGTCAGACTCAACAATCCCTCATCGACCACCGCGATCGTATAATCCATTTCACGACCGCTCCGCTCCGAAACGGTGAGCCGGAATTCCCTGTTCGGCTTCACCTCGTCGGGCATCTCGATGAGCGGTGCCAGCACACTGCCGGGATCCTTCACCATGATCGGAACGATGCCGTAGAGCCGGATCGGCGCATCGCTCTCCTTGGAAGCATGCGGCAGAAGCAACGTCACATGCAGATAGGCATTGGGACTCATGGCGGCCGAAACGGTGAATTTCACCTTGTTCTCCCCCGGTCCTACCGTGACCCATCGCCGTTCGAGCACCGTCGATCCGTTCTCTATCGACAGCATCGCCGTTCCCTGTTTCGACGCCGGGATATGGAGCATTCCCTGTTCGCCGACCTCATATTTGGTCTTGTCGGTCGAAAGCGAAAGCATCGTCGCGCCGATGCTGCGCTCCATACCGGCACGTCCCGCCCAGCCGGGCCAATCGACGAAAACGATGCGTCCGGTACAGTGGCCCCCTTCCGTATCGCAGGCACGAACTAGGTAACGGCCCCACTCCGGGTATTTCACCTCGAACTTCCACTGTCCGTTCCCGTTCTTGGTCGATGCCTTCCCGTGCCGATCGGCGATATTCCCCATGGCGCTGACATAGCGCGCCAGATCGTCCTGCGCGGTATCCCACCACCAGCGCCAATCGAGCTTATAGACCGAGATCTCTATGTCGGGCACCGAGACCGGTTTCCCCTTGGGATCGAGCGTGACGATCTCGAGCATGTGCTGTTTGTCGGTAAGCAACATATTGCGCATGATGTCTCCTTTGGGGGGACGGATCCCGACATAGCGGGGATAGGGATGATAGGGGATCGTCACCCGGTCGATGGAGAATCCGCCGCCGCGTTCGTGGACCCGGGTGGTAAAGGTGGCGTCGAGCGTGCCCGGCGGATAGCTTCCCTCTTCCAGATCATAGCGGAACGAGATGTTCCCCTTCCCGTCCAGTTCGCCGGAGAACAGTTCACGCGGTTCGGCCTCGAACAGACGGGCCGGGTCGTCGAAGAAATAATCCTGATATTTCGAGAACCGCGTCGCGGCGCTCTTCAACTGGACGTTGACATCGCTCGACAACTCCGCCGCCGGCGCTCCATGCAACCAGGACGCCGCGATCTTCCCGTTCATCGGCATGGCGCTCTGCAGGAGTACCTTGTCGCCCGGATCGAAGTCGATCTTTATCCGGTTGGGGACGACCATTTCTATCTTCAGTTTTTTCTCGAAGGCCAGGCCGCCCAGTCGGACCCGGGCGGTCCAGTTGCCGGTCGGCGCTTCGGCGGCGGTCGACAGCACGAAAGAACGGAAGGTCCCCGACGCACCGACGGGACGGAAGGTCCCCGTTAACGCCCCCTGCGGATTGAACAGTTCAAGTGTCGCCGGATGATCGTCAGGCAAACTCCCCTGGCGATCGTCGAACACGAAGGTGAGATATATCTGATCGCCGGGACGCCAGACACCCCGCTCCCCGTAGATGAAGCCCTTTATCCCCTTTTTCACCTCGTCACCCGCCGTATCGAAATGGCTGACCATCAGCGAGCGTTCGCCGGACATCCGCAGGAATCCCCTGTCGCCGCCTGCGGCTACCTCGACATAGAACGGGGGTCCTTTCGGTTTGAGGACAAGCATCCCGTCGCTGTCGGCCGTACCCGAGGCAACGGGACGATTCTGGAAGTTGTAGGCGGTCACCGTTGCATTGGACAGCGCGCGGGTCGTACGGATATCGGTGGCGGTCACGAACAGATCGCCGCTCTGCCCCAGTTTCGCGATGACCCCCACATTCGACGACAGGAAATTCCGTGCCGTTTCGGTCACCCGCCGATTGTACGCTTTCGAGTAGTAGGCATCATGGCAAGGATTGTCGCGATTCTCCCACCACCCCTCTCGATACCCGTAACCGTAATAATCGTACTCCTCGTAATCGTCCCAATGGGAATGTTCCCTCGTGCCGCCTCCATCCATATTGGGCAGCGAACCGTCGTTCTCCTTGGGCGCGGGATGTCCCTCGGGGCAACGATATGCCGAATCGCTGCGTTCGAAGGAGAGTATCAGTCGGAACATCCTGCCGGGATTCTTCTTGAAGAGGTCGGACACGTCGAGATGGTAACGGGTCCAGCGGCCGACGCTTTCGGGGGTCGGGGAAAGATCCATCTTCTTGCGCCAGACGTAACGACCTACCCGCTCCAGTTCCGCCTCACCGGCCAGTTCGTTCACCTGCAGGAACTGCCCCATATTCTCGTAATAGATCTCCATCGCCATCACGGTGACGCGGTTGAGGCTGACCGCCTCGAACGGGATGGTCAAACGATCCTTTTCGGGGACGATGACCCCCTTTCCGACGAAGCGGATACCCGGCTTGAGCGATTCGAAAGTGACATCCGCCACGCGACGCTCGTTAAGCATCTTTTTTTCGCTGTTCTTCAGTCCCGGTTCTACGACGATACTGACATCGCCCCAGGTGTCGCGCGGGAAATAGACCCGGATGGCATTGCCTTCTATCGAGAATTTCAGATCTTTCTTGCCGGCGGTGATGATCCCTTCAAGCGCCTGCGTCTCATCCAGCGGATCGGAAAAGGTCAGGAGCGCATACTGTTCATCGCCCGGGAAGGCATCCGATGCGATCAGATCGAAAATACCGCGCGGCAGTACGCCGATCTTGATCTCGTCCTTCTGTTCCGCCCCTATCGACGTGCCGTCCCACGCCAGAACGACCTCGGACTGATCCGCGGAACGGCGAATACCGAGGACGGTGAAACGGTGGGTCTTATTGTCCGAGTCGTGCATCCAGGATATCGCCAGCGTTCTACCCTCCTGCGTCGCCTTCAACAACGCCTCGATCGCCGGCCCCTCCTCGTCGTCGGCGGTGAACAGAATGCCGTTGAGCTTCTGCAGGCTGAGATCGGAAAGCGATTCGTAGGCCAATTCTTCAGTACTCACCGCTACCGATTGCTTGATCACCGAAACGGGGAAAGTGAACGGTTTGACATCGGCCGGGACTTCCATAAGCTTCTGCATTTCCAGCTTGACGGTGTAGGTCGCTCCCGCCTCCAGGGGCTTTTCCGGGATGAATATCAGTCCACGGCTCATGCTCCAGATCGTCTTCCCGGCAACGGCGGGCGTTATGGAAAAAACGGCCGGAGGCTCCTGTTTTATCTGTTCGTCCGATATGATCGCGCGGGAGAATTCAACCCGCAACTGTCCCTTTTTCGCTATCGCGCCACTAGGGTAGGCGGCAATGTTCTTCTTCCAGAAATCGTCGATATCGGGCTTTTCCTGCTTGACCTTTTCGCATCCGGCGAACAGCATGTTCAGAAGCACGAAAATGACCGAAAGGAGAACGAAACGCATGAAACTCTTCATGGCACCCCCCATCAATAGAACTTTTTTCAGACGGCGCAGTATATCTTTTTCGATAGTCGCGGTCAACTATTCGAATCGCTTTTCAATATCTTCATTTTACATTTGAATTCTCCGCCGGGCACGCTATACTGTCACCGGAAACGGAAACATCCGGGAGGATATCATGCGCCGATTCGTGCTTTTCGTGTGCGCGATGCTCATCGCGACCGCCTGTTCGTCAAACCAGAAGGGAGATACCGCCATGGACCAGAGATTCCAGAAACTGCCCCCCCTCATCCCGCGGGAGGTGCTCTTCGGCAATCCGGTGAAGGCGGCCGTCCGTCTGTCGCCCGACGGCACGCGGCTGTCGTACCTCGCCCCGAGCCCCGACAAGGATGTGCTCAATGTCTGGGTGCGGACCGTCGGCCAGAACGACGACAAGATGGTGACCAAGGACGAGTACCGCGGCATCCGCAGTTACGGCTGGGCATGGAACGACAAGCAGATCGTCTACATACAGGACAACAACGGCGACGAGAATTTCCACCTCTACGCGGTCGATCTGGCGACGCTCACCACCACCGACCTGACCCCCTTCCCCGGCGTCAAGGCATCGAACATCATCAGCGACCGCAAGCACCCCGACGAGATATACATCGGCCTCAACAAGCGCGATCCCGAGGTGTTCGACATGTACCTGCTCAACCTCGTGACGGGTGAACTGACGCTCGCGGCCGAGAACTCGGGCGACATCGAAGGGTGGGTCACCGACCGCGATTTCGTGATCCGCGCCGCCGTCGCCTCGAACTTGGAAACGGCCGACACCATCCTCCGCATCCGCGACGGCAAGGATGCCCCGTGGCGCGACTTCATGGTCGTTCCCTTCGGCGAGGACGGCTCCATCATCGACTTCACCGAGAATAATACCACCCTCTACATCGAGACCTCGGTTGGCGGCGACACCACACGGCTCGTCGAGTACGACCCAGCAACGGGAAAGGAGCTACGGCTCATCGCCAACAATCCCAAGGCCGATGTCGGCGGCATCATGCTCCACCCCGAGACCAACGCGGTGCAGGCGGTCCGCTTCACCTACCTGCGCGAGGAATGGATGGTCTTCGATCCGCTGGTCAAGGCCGACCTCGACATCCTTGAGAAGGTGCGCGAAGGCGATCTGTTCGTCGTCAACCGCGACCGCGCCGACACCAAATGGATCGTCGGCTACGAACTCGACAACGCCCCCTACGCCTTCTATATCTACGACCGGGCGGCAAAAAAGGCCGAATTCCTCTTCACTCACCAGCCCGAACTGGAGAAATACAAGCTCGCGACGGTGAAGCCGGTCGTCATCAAATCGCGCGACGGACTCGACCTCGTTTCCTACCTCACCCTGCCGGTCGGCATCGAGCCGAAGGGACTGCCGCTCATCCTCTATGTTCACGGCGGCCCGTGGGCCCGCGACGAATGGGGTTACGATCCCGGCGCGCAGTGGTTCGCCAACCGCGGCTACGCGGTACTGCAGGTCAATTTCCGCGGCTCGACCGGGTTCGGCAAGAACTTCGTGAACGCCGGGAACGGTGAATGGGGCGTCGGCAAGATGCAGCACGACCTCACCGACGCGGTGCAGTGGGCCATCAAGGAAGGGATCGCCGACCCGAAGAAGGTGGCGGTCTTCGGCGGTTCCTACGGCGGCTACGCGACGCTCGCCGGGCTCACCTTCACCCCCGATCTGTATGCCTGCGGCGTCGATATCGTCGGGCCGTCGAACCTCCAGACGCTCATGGCCACCATCCCGGCCTACTGGAAGCCGTTCAAGATGCAGATGCTCAAGCGTATCGGCGATGTGGAGAACGATCAGGAGTTCAACAAGAAGATATCGCCCCTCTTCCATGTCGACGCCATCACGGTGCCGCTCATGATCGGGCAGGGGCAGAACGATCCGCGCGTCAAGGTCGCCGAGTCGGACCAGATAGTCGCGGCGATGCGGGCGAAGAAGATCCCGGTCACCTACATTCTCTATCCCGATGAGGGGCATGGGTTCGCGCGGCCCGAGAACCGGATGGATTTCAACGGGCGCGCTGAACAGTTCCTTGCACAGTGCTTAGGCGGTCGCGCCGAACCGTACCAGAAGAAGGAAGGCACCACCGCGCAGGAGAAGTGATCCGCCGTTTTTTCCCGCACAAAGAAAACTTGCATTTCTGGACCGCACTCCTAGAATAAGACCTGTATTTATGGAATGCACTCCAGACGGAGGCCCCCATGTTGAATGAACTATTTTCTCTCTCCCGCACCAACATAGCCGCATACCGACGGCCTTACCAGCGTTATTTCCTCAAGGTGCAGCCGCTCGATCACCGACTTTCCATTCTTGTCGGTCAGCGGGGCGTCGGCAAATCAACCGCGCTCGTTCAGCACCTGCTTTCGGTCGCCGGGAATGACGAGACCTCCGAACGGATACTCTACATCCCCGCCGACCATTTTACCGTGCGGGAGTATTCGCTCTACGAGATCGCCGAGGAGTTCCTGAAGGCGGGCGGCACCCACATCTGTTTCGACGAGATACACAAATACCCCGACTGGTCGATGGAACTGAAGAGCATTTACGATACCTTCCCGGCGCTCACCGTCTATGCATCGGGGAGCAACGCACTCCAGATACACAAGGGTTCTCACGATCTTTCACGGCGTGCATTGGTCTACACGATGCGCGGCATGTCGCTGAGAGAATACATCGAGATGGAACTGGGCATTGAACTCCCGGCCCATTCGCTCTCCGATATCCTGTCGCGCCACGAGAAACTGGCCGGCGCGGTGTGCGCGGCGATCGCGGAAAAGGGGCGAAAGATCCTGCCACTCTTCGACCGTTATCTGGGCCGCGGCCACTACCCCTACTTCCGCGACTTCAAGAACGACGACTCGTTCCATCTGGCCGTCGAACAGAATATCCGCGCGGTCATCGAGGGCGATCTCCCGGCGATCTATCCGTCGCTTTCGGGCGAAAGCGTGAAGCGGATGAAACTCCTGCTCGGTTTCATCGCCCGCGAGGTCCCCTTTATCCCCGACCTGAGTCGTCTGCGTTCGGTGCTGGCGGTGGGAGACGACCGGACGCTCAAGAACTACCTGCAGTATCTCGCCGACGCGGGACTCATCATGATATTGCCGCGCGGCGGCGTCGGGATGGGACGGCTTGAGAAACCGGGGAAGATATATCTCGACAACACCACGCAGATGGCGGCTATCGGGGGCGGCGCCGGGCAGAGCCGGGGGACGATGCGCGAGACCTTCTTCGCGAACATGCTGTTGAGCGCCCATCGGGTGGCGGTCCCGGCGCGGGGCGATTTCGTGGTGGACGACACGCTCTATTTCGAGGTGGGCGGCAAGAATAAGGGATTCGATCAGATCAAGGAACACGACAACGCATATCTGGCGGTCGATGGAATAGAGGCCGGCACGAAGGGGCGCATACCGCTCTGGCTCTTCGGCTTCCTCTATTGATCCGGGCGAAGGCCGCAGCGGAACACATCCCCTACCAGACGCTCATGCAGTTGGTGCTCAGCCAGTTCGCGCAGGGGAAGGTCAGAATTCAGATTTGACTTCGCAGAAAAGGCAGGTCAAGTTAATCAGTCAATCTTCGCTTCAAAATCAAGCCTTTTACAGATTAAAGGAATCACAGCTTCTCTTTTAAATCCGAATCGGTTCAGGACTTCCTGTGCGGACCTCAATTCCTCTTCACTTATGTAATTGATATCTTTTATTCTATTCTCATCAGCCATGCAATATTTCAAAATACTTTTTATGACCTTTATCTCCTCTTCTGCTCCTCGAGAAAGAAAAAGCTCTTTCTCAAGATCATCCTGATAGGACAGTGTCTGCGATTTTAGCCCTTCGAACAAGCGCATATTTTTCGTTCTTACTATTGCAAGAAAGCACACTAAAATAAAAGGAAATTCTTGGTTTCTTGGCGTAACAGCATAGGAAAGCAGAATGGTTCTATATGTATCTTGGATATCTCGACAAGAGAGATTCCACGGCGTGGCCAAGGAGGCCAATCTGGGAAATACATCTCGCTGACCATGCATCCACCATTGTTCCTCGTTCCGAGGCCGGGGATCATTGCTTGACATGAAATCAAAAACGCTCTTCAAATTATCCACATCATTAAGTTTATCACAGAATTTATAGGTGTCACTCTTATAGCCCTGTTTGTTTATTTTAGGCAAGAGGATTTCTGCATAAATAAACTTCTTTAGGTATGCTTCGGCGGTTTGACGATCTATACCATACTCACCAGCCACATAAGAAACAAGTTGGCAACGATTCATAGAAAGCAAAAAGAACATGCCATCGACATCAAAGAAATGCTTAATGGTCTCAAGCAATTCAACGGCAAATCGAGGCTTACATCGATCAAGTTCATCGATAATGAAAACTATCTTCTGGGATGACGCTATAAAAGACTTCAATGTTCCTTTGAATGCTTGAAGATCTTGGTCAATTCGCGTTCTTTCCTCCAGCCGCTTATCGATATAGCTGTCGGTGAGATTCTTCAACGCCTCGCCCGCTCCCTCGACCGCTTTGTTGCCCACACCGCCAGTTGCTGCTGCAATCACGGCCTGTATGCCAACACCCACGGTCACAGACAATATCCTTTTGGCCGAGTCAACGAAGGCTTGTTTCTTATCTTCCGGAAACTTTTCCTTCGATAGCTTGGCGATTTCCGAGGTGATAACCATAAGCGGATCATCATGGTAGTCGCTTTGAAAAGCATCGAGATAGATGGGAAAGATACCTTCACTTTTTTCAAGATGTTCTTGAATCCAGTATTTGCAAAAGGTGGTCTTCCCATCGCCCCAATCGGCATGAAGTGCCAACACAAGACCATCCTCAACATTTTTTACCAAGTTCGTCAGATTTTCCGCCAATTCTTGCCTTGACTCGAAAACAGTGTCTTCGGCAGTGAAAGTAAGCGGTCTTGGTTTAAGTTTCATTGCACTCTCCGTTGACTATCGCAATCTCTCCTTATGCCTTGCCTGCATTACAAAGTCTTTTTGTGCCTTCGCCCAGATCTGAGGCTTATTGTTCATTTTCGCATCAACAATAGCCTTTAACTCCTCCAGAGTGAGTCCCGGCTTTCCATTGAGCGAAGAAACAATGGCGTCGATCTCTTTTTGCTCGGCAAGAGGATATCTGGAAAATAGATATCGTTCAACGACTGGAGTGCGGCTTCTCATCGTTATGCTTTTCTTTTCCGCCTCAATCTTGTGTTGCTTAATTGCTGCTAATGTTCTTTGAGCCCGATCCTGTAGCTTGCGCCTTCTTGCTGCATCTGACA
>CALMRE010000014.1 GCA_937871295.1 uncultured bacterium
CCGCTGGAAAAAGCGGGGCGATTGTGATAGCGTGGGGCGTACTCGGGAACGACCTCGGAGGAGTGCATGAAAGGCTATGTCGCCGGTATCGATCTGGGCGGGACGAAAATATACACCGCCATCGCCTCGAAAGGGGGCGACATCATCGCCGAAGTGAAGACCCCCACCGAGGCCAGCGCGTCGAAAAAACGCGTTTTCGAAAATGTCTGCCGCTCGATCGAATTGGCCTGCGCGCAGGCCGGCATCGCACCGTCGAAGCTCGCCGCCATCGGCATCGGCGTACCGGGCCCCATCGATTACGCGACCGGCACGGTGCGGCTCTGCCCCAATATCCCGTCGTGGAAAAAGGTTCCGGTACGAAACCTGTTGCAGGATCGGTTCGGATGCCCCGTCACGGTGGAGAACGACGCCCGGACGGCGGGTCTTGCCGAGGCGCGGTTCGGCGCCGGAAAAGGGGTTTCGCATGTTTTTTATACGACCGTCTCGACCGGTATCGGCGGCGCGATCATCATCGACGGCCGCATCTACCACGGTGCGTCCGGCGTCGCGGGGGAGATCGGCCAGACGCGGCTTCCCGACGGCACCGTCTTCGAGCAGGCGGCCGCCGGTCCCGCCTTGAAGCGGCTCTTCGGCATCTCTCCCGAGGATATCCCGGCACGACTGAAAGCGGGCGATCCGTCGGCGCAACAGGCGCTCGACCACCTCACGCGGCTTGTCGGCGTATGGCTTGCCAACTCCGCAACGCTTCTCAACCCCGAGATCATCGTCATCGGCGGCGGAATGGCCAACCTCGGCCCCTGTTTCTTCACGCCGGTCAAACACTACATCAAAGAATACGCCTTCAGTGAAAGCGCCAAAGTGAAGGTGGTCAAGGCGAAACTGGGCGGGCGTTCGGGGGTTATCGGGGCGTTGGCGCTGTGTAGGTAACACCCTCCGCCGCTTCGCGCCACCTCCCTGCGACAGGGAGGCAATCGAAAGGCCCCCTGATGCAGGGGGCAACGGGGGTGTCAGCTAAACTTCTTCAGATTCTCAAGACGCGCTTCGAGCGACGGGTGGGTCGAGAATAGATTCATCAAGGTTCTTCCGGCGCCCGACGGGGCGATGAACATGTGCGAGGTCGCCGGGGCTATCTCACCGGGCGGCACCTGCCGCGCCCCTTCGTGGAGCCGTATCAGGGCATCCGACAGCGGCTGTCCGCTCCCCATCAGCTTCGCCGAAAAATCGTCAGCCATGTATTCGCGCGACCGCGACACCGCGAGTTGTATGATCATCGCCGCGATCGAGGCGACGATGGAAACGAGTATCGTCACGATGAGGTTGCCGCCCCCTTCGTCGTCGTCGCGGCCGCCGAACATCGCACCCCACTGCGCCATGTTGGCCAGCCACATGATGGCGCTCGCCATCGCCGCGACTATCGTCTGGACGAGCATGTCCCAGTGTTTGATATGGCCCAGTTCGTGGGCGATGACCGCCGCAAGCTCCTGTTCGTTCATCCGGGCGAGTATCCCTTCGGTCACCGCGACCACCGCCGTGGACGGCGATCTACCGGTGGCGAAGGCGTTGGGGACCTCCATCGGGATGATGTAGAGGGCGGGCGGTTTCGGGAGTCCGGCGCGCGCCGAAAGATCGTCGAGTATCTCGTAGAGGCGCCGGTAGCGCTGCGGATCGGCCGGAACGCCGCGGTACATCGCGATGACGATCTTGTGCGAGAACAGGTAGGAGACCAGATTGATGACAAGCGCGATAACGAAGAAAAGGGTCGCGCCGCCTTTGCCGCCGAGCAAGGCACCGAAAAAGATGAAAATGAGGAACATCGCGACCATCAGCAGGCCGCTTTTGAACACATTATACATCGTATTCTCTCCGAGATAACGGGGAGTTAGTAGTCTTCCATGCCGCCCATGCCGCCGCCCGGCATCGGCTGACCACCCGACTTCTTTTCGGGTTTGTCGACGATGACCGCCTCGGTGGTGAGGAGGGTCGAGGAGATGGAGGCGGCGTTCATAAGCGCCTGCTTGGCGACCTTGGTCGGATCGATGATGCCGCTCTTGATCATATCCTTATATTCGTCGGCCGCGGCGTCATAGCCCCAGTTGAAATCCTTGTTGTCAAGGATGGTGCGCACGACGATGGAGCCGTCCACGCCGGCGTTGAAGGCGATCTGACGGGCCGGGATCTCAAGCGACTTGCGGATGATGTCGAAGCCGGCCTGTTCGTCCTTATCCAGTCCCTCTTTCTTCTTGATGAGTTCGAGCGAAAGCCGCAGGAGCGCCACCCCGCCGCCGGGGATGATCCCCTCTTCGACCGCCGC
>CALMRE010000015.1 GCA_937871295.1 uncultured bacterium
GTATATGACCCGACAGAGGTTGACGCCGAAGCATTGGCGGTGAAAGCGGCAGAAGATAGAGAAATAAAAAAAGCGCAGGACATGAAAAAAGCAGAAGCCGAACTTGCGCTTAAAAGTGGCGGCGTGTGGGCCGCTAAAACAAGTCCCGGCATTGATCCTGCCGTAGCGAGTGCTACCGCAAACTATGGTTCAAACTACGACGCTGGCGCGATGGCTCCAAAATATGATTCCGACCGCGCTTTTCTGAATGTCTATGGCGGTGCGGCTGATGAGTATGACCCTCTTGTCGGTTTGGCCGGTGCGCGTGTTCAAGGTGGCCCCGGCTATATTTCTCCAACAACGGCAGACCTTACCGCAGAAGATGCGCTCAAAGGACTTGATGACCAGAAGAAAATACTTGCCTCTATCCTTGAGAATACCACAGCGGCAAAACTGCTGTCCGAAGGTAAAATAGACGAAGCGATTGCCACCTTACGCGGTGAAGCGACAAAGATAGTTGGTGACAAACCGGGAGTCAGCCGGAACGCACTCGATGAGAAGTTGCGTCAAGGCCCCGGTCAGATGAATATGCCCGATGTGCCGGACAACGATAATATGCTTGCTGTCCGTATCGCGTTGGCATCGTTTGGCACCACGATAAAGAACATTGCTCAAGGTGCTGGTGGCGGTCAGATGTCGCGTGTTGGCAGTATGGTTGTCGATCCCGGCACCAAGATACTGTCGGAAACCGGCAAGATGTTGTCTGCCGATGTCGAGAAGTACGAAGCGAAAGCCGAGAAAGTGCGTGAACTGAATTTTGCATTGTCGGAAAAATATAAAGACGATATCGTAAAGATGACCGATGAACTCGATAAGCGCATGGATGCCAATGACCGCGCTTACATGGCGCAGATAGCGGCTACAACGGCAAATCGGTTAGGTCAAGCCGAGGCGTTAGTGAATCAGATAAAACTGTCTGAAGGCGAAATAGCGGCCAAGAAAGGCGCTCTTGTTACAGCGGTAGAGAATCAAGAAGAGCTGTTCAATAAAGGCAACGAGGCGCAGAGGAAAGCGCAGAACGCGCAACTGCAACAGCAGTACCGGATAGCCGTTGCCGCGCACACACAGAACGAGATACGCATACAGGCCGAAGCAAAAAAGCGTGGCGGTGATGCTGGCTTTGCGCGGCGTTTGAAAGACTCCCTTTACCTTTGGGACAGAAAAGGGAACGAGGCGCACAAGAGAACTGCGGCTCTCATTGGTAGTGGTCTTGTGAAAGGAGTTATCGACGCGGAGTATAGCGCGGAAGCTCAACGGGCATTACGGCCTACCTACCAGCAGGCGCAGATAAAAGCTGAAGGCATGGTAAAGACCATGCAGAATATGAATCTTTCCGCAGACCAAAAGAATAATGTGCTACGCGCCTATGCGAAAGCGGTAAATAGGTTTCCCGACAAGATGAGTGAAGCAGACCGCATAGAATGGATAACGGCTATCAAGGACATGGACAGCATAGAAGCGCTCAACAATCGTGGTGCAATATCGTTCGACGAAAAAGCGATGATAGCGTTTGTTCGGCCCGTCTTTGCGTCTGCCGGTGCCGTGCGTCAAAAGAATGCGGCGGGTGAATGGGAGTATGGCTATGTGAGTCCCGCTGGTGATGTGGACGCCAATGCCTCAACGATAGCCGCCGCCGCGCTGATAGTCGGTGATACCGACAATGCGCTTGCCGAGATAGAAACAGGAAAGAGGGCAGGACTTGTAGAACAGGCGGCAAAGAAATCACTAGGCGACGGGAAGTAACATGGTAAGATATGTTGCTGACATAAGGCGCGAACGAGTACCACTTGAACAAATCCCAGAGATGGGCTATTCCTCTTACGACTTCATCAAGGTCAATGACGCCGATGTCTCGCGTTCCTATGCGATGGCTATGGATGCTGATGCCGGTAAGTATCTTGCATTCAAAACCGTGGCAATGGCCGGTGGCGGTGCCGCTCTTGGTGTACTCGGTGCCGGTATCGGGCTGACTGCCGCGAATGTCTTTGGCGATGTCTATACTTGGTGGCATACCAAAGGACAGGGCAACAATGAATTCTGGACTGAATACTTCAATAATATGAAGGAAGTCGCGTCACCCGATGGCGCATTCCGTGACATGGTTGAAGGGGCGAACGCGCAGTTGACATATATCGGCCGCGCTCGTGAAGGCACGCCGATAAATACCAATACTCTCGGCTACCAGATCGGTGCGTTCGGCGGTATGTTCCTGCGCGATACCGCGATATTCTTGGCGGCTGGTGGTGCCGCAAATCCGGCAGTACTTGGTAATGTGTTTGGTGGCGCACAGGTCGGAAAAACATTAGCCGAATCAATCCAGTTTGGAAACCAGATGCGCGGCAGTCTTGCGATGGCCGGTAATATGGCGGTCGTCGAAGGACTTAATAAGTACCACGACGGCATGGCTATCACCGACAGTACACGGGACTCCTTGTGGCCTGCGATAGCGGCTGGCGTATCGACCGGTGCGACTGGCGCGGCGTTCATGTATGCCATTCCGAAGTTTGTCCGTGACCTTGCCCCGCAATTTAGTAATGCGTCGAAGAATGTCAATTCCCTATGGGAAGGCATTGCGCGTACCGGTAAGGGTGCCGGTATCTCTGCCGCAGAGTTTGGCGGTTGGAGCGCAAGCAAAGATGTCCTTGAGGACATAATGAATGGTCGGCCTATCCAGACGGACGGCGAGAACATTATGATGAGTGTCGGTATCGGACTGCTACTCGGTGGCGCGATAAAAGGACATGGCGTATTCAAGAACTACGGCAAGAGTAATGCCACCGAAACGCTGTTGCTTGGCTATAATCCGAAGCCGGAACCGTTGCAGATAGGCAAAACGGATATAGCGCAGATAGGGTATATCCCGAAGCCACCGCCGGAACCGTTGCAGATAGGCTACAATATGCCGTGGGCCGAAACACCACAGGGTCTTGCCGCTATAAAGGATGTCGGGCCTTATAACCGGATGTCGATAGATAGCGCACAGCGGCGTCCCGGCGGCCCTACGGTGATGTTTAACGGACTGCCGGATGGCGAGGCTCAAGTTGCGTTCCTTGCTGACCAGATAGCGACCGAGAAACGGCAACTGAGTTCTTTGGCAAATCGGATGCTTACCGATGCACAGGCGCGTGGCGAGAAAATAGATGTGTCAGCAATAGACCGGCCTATAGAAGAATTGGTCAATAAGCGTCTCTATCGGTTCAACGGAGTCGGTGCCGATCTACAACAGACGCCTTTTAGTAAAGTGCCGTCCGATGCTCTTATGTCCGGCGGTGGCGGCAGATACTACACTCAAGAGAATCTTGACGCCATTAACCGCTATCTCTACAAGGAATTTCCAAGTTCACAGAAAATACAGACCGTTGAACAGTATTACGGCGTGATGGATGATAGCCTTCATGCACCGGAACCGGTCTGGACAATGGCTGAAAGTGGCGCGGTATCATTTAAGGCGCGTACCCGTGAAGAGTATTTCAAGTTGTTTGAGGATAGTCTTTCCCCGAAAGAGCGCAAAGAGTATGAGCGGCAATTGGAATATCTCAATACGGATAAAGGCATTCAAGGTTATCATGCGCGTGGCATTGCGAAGGATGCCGTTGAGACTATGCGTGGCGACATCATCATGCAGGACTTGAAAAACGAGGCTACCGCATGGATGTCGAAAGAGGAAGTGATTGCCGCAAAACACGACGATATGCAAAAACTGTACCAGATGAGAGGTCTTGACAACCGCGAGGCAGGCGGTACGGAATTCTTTACACCGGAAGGTGTCAAGGAAATGTTGTCGGAAGCCGAAGTGAAATATGGCCTTGATGCGTTACTGACCGAAGGCGGCAAGATAGGTGATGTCGAAGGCCGTATAAAGAAGTTTGTTGCGGATGCCGGAATGATGGCGCGGCGTCGGGTGTTGGAACAAGGCGGCACTACGCATGAAGCGTATGTGGCGAAACAAATGGTTGAAGCGGAAGCCAGTACGCACGCTCTTGAGTATCGGTTACGCAACATTTTGCGCAAAGCAGACGAGGACTTACGCGCCGGAAAAATTGACATAAAGAAGTACGGGGATTATACTGCGGAAGTGCTGACAAAACATTTTGCGGCACGCGAGGCAGAAAATCGGGGGGCTGGCGTGAAGGTTTCGACGATCATGAGTAAAGATGTCGGCGCTATGAGTAAGGGATCAAGTCCAAGAAAATTCCTTGATGACGAAGCAAAAGAGTTTGGCGGGATTATACCGTCTGGACTTGCCGATATATACAGAGAATTGATTGTCGATACAAAGTCCATAATGGAATCGCACTACAACAAAAACAACTTCAATATGAAGGTGTTCCGCGAACTCATGGCAAAGCCGGAAAACATGAGCCGTATCAATGCCGCAAAGATGGCCTATAAGAATGCGCTGAATGACATTCCGATAGACCCTGATACGGGACTGCCGCAAATGGTCGTGTCGAGAAAAGAAATGAAGGAGGCTACAAGTGCCGCTCCCCAATAACGACGACATCCTACGGGCAATCCCGTTACGATTCCGCGCTGTGCAAATGCCGACGCCGGAAGTAGTCGATGCGGCGGCTCATCACATGACCATGATGCAACTTGAGAAGGCATTTTGTACCGGCGACCGGAAAGGTTTTATGGAAATGTCGCGTGAAATAATGGCGAAAGTAGCGGAACAAGAAGCGCAGGCTGGCAACACGGAACCATTGCAACGGCTCAATACGGTCAGTATCAGCGAGAAGCAGTTGACCGATTTGATGTTGTCATACCTTGAAGGCGACGAAGAGGGGGCGAAGTAATGCCGAATCTCGGTGGATTTGCAAAAGCGTTGGCGCGTGTCTTTGCCGCCGATAAAGAGGCGATGGTAGAGGGCCGGTTGAAGGTAGGGGAAAAGATCATAGCCGAGAAGCCTACTCCCGAAATGCAGGCGGCGGCTGCGGGTACTCTTGAAAAAATGAATATCCGTGAAGCGTCTGCCGAGGGCAATTATGCCGCGATGTTCCAGAAGTTTGAGAAAGTGATACAGGAAGAAGCCTATAACAAATCGTCGAGGACACACCAAGTCCTTTCTAATTTCTGGCAGGAAACAAAGAATCCTCGGACGAAGAGACAGTTGACCGATGCCGCAAATGAAATAGGTGCTGACCTAACGCCGTTGCCGGGTCTGAATATCGAGCAGTTCGGTGATAATATCGACGCGATAATGGCGACGGAACACAAGCAAGGATTCTCGCGTCGGTTCAATGAAGCATACAAGAACAGCATTGCGAAAGAGCGTATCAATGCCGCGCGGTCACAGGTTGAGCCGTGGCTTGGTACGGAAGCGGTAGAGAAGGTCATGCAGGATACCGCGCTACAACCGATGGAGAAAGCCTACGAACTGAACAAGATGTTGACGGCGGTACAAGATCAGATAAATGTGAGTCTTGCGAAGAATCCCGACAACATTTTCACTACGATGAATAAGTGGCTCCGTGACTTTAATATCGCGGCAAACGAACTGTATGTCACCGCGTCGAAACTTGGGCTTACGGCGACTGCGGAATCAACACGGGAATCGTTACTGTTCCGGCGCAAGGGTATCGCGGCAACGGAAAAGATTGCCAACCTATCTTTCTCTGTGGCTGACGCATTCACGAAGATAGATAAAGCCGATCCCGTCCGGTCCCGCGCAATGCGCTTTTACAAGTCAACTGCCGCTGATTTTAGCGGTGAGCCGATGCGTTCCAATGGTCTTGGCAAGCCGATACCGATAGACAAAAATGCCTACGCTGAAACGGCGAAACGGTTTGGTATACAGTTGACGGCAGACGATATAGC
>CALMRE010000016.1 GCA_937871295.1 uncultured bacterium
CGCGGCATTATTATGATCTCTACCGGATGAGCAGTGCTCCCGTCGCGGATGAAGCTCTCGCCAAGTTGGATCTCCTTAGCGATGTCGTCCAATTCAAGATGCGTTTCTACCGGTGCCCGTGGGCACAATATGAACTGGCGAAGCCCGGGAGCATCCGGCTGTCGCCGCCGGAACATCACCTCGCGGCGCTCCGACAGGATTACCGCGCCATGCAGACTCTGCTTTTCGGCAACATGCCGGACTTCGACGAAGTGTTGGCGGGCATCGCCGCACTGGAGCGGAGGATCAATGGGAAACTTTAGAAAACTCAAGAAAACAGAGTCCTTCTCTTTATTGTAATCTTCCGCGCATTTGCTATTATCGCCCGAACCGGTGGCGGAGGCGCCCATGACCACAAAGTTGTATTTCAAGGAGGTGACGATATTCGACGGCGCGGAGTTCTTCCGCGGGTCGCTGACGACCGACGGCGCGACCGTCACCCGCATCGTGCGCAGCGGCGAGATACCGGACGGCGGCAACCCGACGGCCACGGGCGAAGCGGTGCTCGTCATGCCCGGCATGGTGAACCTCCACACCCATGTCCCGATGACGCTTTTCAAAGGGGTCGCCGAGGATCTGCCGCTGAAAGATTGGCTCGAGAAGCGCATTTTCCCGCTCGAGGCGCAGTTCATCTCGCGCGAGATGTGCCGCATCGCCGGCCAGTGGGGGATGGCCGAGATGCTTCTCGCAGGGGTCACCGCCTTTGCCGACATGTACTTCTTTGAGGAAGAGGTCGCGGCGGCGGCCAAGGAGATCGGCATCAAGGCGGCCATCGGCGAAGGGGTCATCAACTTCCCGGCCCCCAACGGCCTGAACCCCGACGAAACGATCGCCTACACCGCCGAGCTGGCCGAAAAATATAAGGACGACCCGTGGATATTCCCCTGCTGCGCCCCCCATTCGCCCTACCTGACCGACGAGAAGTATCTGCTGGCGCTCGCCGACATAGCGCGGAAATACCGCATCCCCTTCCACATCCACATGGCCGAAACGCGCCACGAACAGGAGGCGTATCTGAAGCAGCTCGGGAAGCGCGAATTCGTCCGGTTCGACGAACTGGGGCTTCTTTCGGAACGCTTCATCGCCGCCCACAGCGTCTGGGTCGATGAGCGCGAAATGGATATCATGGCGACTCGCGGCGTCACGGTCGCCCACTGCCCCTCGAGCAATCTGAAACTCGGCAGCGGCATCGCACCGGTGGCCGAGATGCTACGGCTCGGCGTCAATGTCGCGGTCGCCACCGACGGCTCGGCGAGCAACAACAACCTCGATGTGCTGAAAGAGGCGCAGCTCGCGGCGAAGGTGCAGAAAGGGACGGCGCACGACCCGACGGTGCTCCCGGCGGGCGAGGTGCTGAAAATGGTGACGAGCAACCCCGGTAAGGTACTCGGCCGTTCGTTCGGCCGGCTGACCGAAGGAGGCGGCGCCGATATCGTGCAGGTCCATTTCGGCTCCTGCGGCATCGCGCCGGTCCACGATCCCGCCGCGGCGCTCCTGTATGCCTCCTCCCCCGCCGACATCGCGGCGGTCTGGGTGAACGGCCGCAAAACGGTTGAAGAAGGAAGAATTCTGACGGTCGATATGACCGCCCTTAAAAAAGAGATCGACCGCCTCTCCGCCGCGGTACGGAGGGCGCTGTGAGCAAACGATCCCCGATCCCGATCCTGACCCATTACCGCGATCTTCCCTACACCCGGTTGCTCGTCTGGTTCCCCGGCGGCAGTTCGCGCGAAGCGGCATCGGAACTCGGCTGGGCGCATCTCATCGAACATCTGCTGTTCAAGTTGAAATATGACGGCGCGTCGCTCGCCGAACTGGTCGAATCGCTCGGCGGCTACAGCAACGCCTTCACCTCGCACGACGCGGTGGTGGTCGAAGTATCGGTCCGCACCGACGATGTCGACCGCGTGCTGAAATACCTTTCGGGCCTCCTCTCGACGCCGCTTACCGCCATCGGGGAGCGCGACTTCGAAGAGGAGCGCGGCGTAGTGATCGAAGAACTCCGGATGTACCGCGACGAACCGACCGAGAACCTCTTCACCACCGCGATGCGCAACCTCTTCCCCGGCCACCCCTACGGCCGCGAGATCATCGGCGAAGAGGAGACCCTGCGCGGGGCAACGCTCGCGAAACTCGAACGGTTCCTCCGCGAAAAACTGTCGGAGAAACCCTTCGCGGTCATCGCCGGCGGCTATACCGGGAAAGGGCGGCTCGAACTGCCGCAGAGCGCCGGACTGACGCCGCCCGTGCTCGATCCGTGGCCCGTCGAGAAGCGGTTCCGCCTCACCCACCGGCAGAACAAGGACTACCTCCTCGCCGCGTGGCGGCTCCCCCCCGAAACGGGAGAGACGACCGCCGCGCTCCGGCTCATCCACACCCTCGTCCACGGGATGGACGGCAGCCGTTTCTACAACGAACTGGTCTACGAATCGGGCACCTTCGACAACATGGCGGTGACCGTCATCAACGGACTTTCGGGCCTCTCCTTCATACAGAGCGTCGCCTGCGATCCGGTCCGCGAATCGGCCCGCGTGAAACGGTGGCTGAACCTGTGGCGGCGGCTCGATTTCACTCAGAGCGAACTGGCCCGCGCCCGTGAAGTGCTCTACAGCGAAGAGTGCTACGCCGCCGAAGGGGTGGGCGGCGCGGCCGACGCGATGGGGCACAGTTACCTGCGCTACGGCGACCCGCACCGCCTCGGACACGACCAGTTCTGGCACCTGTTCCACCTGTCGGCCGCCGACCTGCGCGCCTTCAAGGAGAAATACCTGTCGCTCGACGACGCCGTCATCGGGGCGGCGCTCCCCGAAAAAAGCCGTTTCACCTTTGCCGCGGCCGCGGCCCCCGGCGCACCGGTGCGACCGGCCGAAGGGGAGGGCCTGCGGGTCGAGAGAAAGCATGTCCGCTACACCTTCCTGCGACGCGACGCCGCCCCCTTCGTTTCGATCTACGCCCTCAAACAGGGCGGGGTCGCGGGCGATCTTCCCGGCCGCGCCGGTTCGATGCGGCTCATGCTCGAGGTGCTCGCCACCTCGGCCGCCGGGATGAACAAAGAGACGACCGAAGAATTCCTCGACCGGTTCGGCATCACGCTGGCCCCCATCGCCGGGAACAATTCGGGCGGCCTGCGCCTGCGGGTCCGCGACAGTTTCATCCGCGAGGCGGTCGACATACTCGGCCGCATCCTCCGCAATCCGCTCCTGCCGGACGACTACCGGCGCGAAAAAGACTACACGCTGGGGAATCTTTCGCTCAAACGGGAATCGCCCGAAGCGCTCCTGCGCGACCGCATCCCGGCGCTCCTCTTCGCCGGCACCGCCTACGACCACCCGCTCGAAGGGACCTCCGAAACCGTCGCCGCCGCCACCTTCGCCGATCTGCGGCGCGTCCGCCGCACCTTCTTCGCGAAGGGGCGCTGGGGACTCGGGGTGAGCGGCGCCGCCGACGCCGGACTGGCCGACCGGATCGCCGCGCTCCTGCCGCACCACCGCGACGCGGCGCTCGCCGAAACGCGCCGGGGAAAAGCGAAACTCGACGACCGCGTCATCACCGTGCCGGTCCCCGGCAAACAGCAGATACACATCGCGCGGCTCTTCAAAGCGCCCGGCATCCACGCCGCAGATTTCGAGGCGATGCGCCTCATCGAACAACTGCTCGTCGGCCAGCGCTCCCCCTATTTTCAGGCGCTCCGCGAAGAATCGGGACTCGTCTACAGCCTCGATGTCTGGGGAATGGGCGGCCTGACCGAAGGCTACATGGCGCTCTACGCCATCACCTCGCCCGCCAACAAGGCGGAGGTGATGCGCCGGATGGAGGCCACCGTCGAGATCCTGCGCAGCGGCGGCATCGCCCCCGACTACATAGAGGAGGTCAAGAACGGCCTGCGGTTCGAACACGCCCGGTCGCTCACCCGCAATGAATTTCACGCCTTCAACCTCGCCCTCGAAGAGGCGCTCGACCTCCCCTACGGCAACTACCGCCGCCTGCCGCAGATACTCGACACCATCACGCGGGACGCTCTGGTCGCCTGCGCCCGGACCCATTTCGGACACGGCCTCTGGCTCGTGTCGGGAGGGAACACATGATGAAAAAAAATCCGAATTCTCCCTCTCCGCACTACGGAGAGGGCCGGGGTGAGGTTGTAAAAGGACGGGATGAGGGTCTCAAGCAGTGGTACCAAGCGGTTCTGCCGCTCGACGCACCGCTCGACCGCTACTACCGGATACCGGGCTTCCTCGGCAGCGCCGAACAGAACGGCGCGCAGATCCTCTACTTCGAGAAACGGCCCGCCATCGCGCGCCTGCTCAAAGATCTCAAACTCGCGGTCCTCAGCGAAGGCGACTGGCGGGAACTGTGGCGCGACTACTTCCAGCCGACGCCGTTCGCCGGGTTCACCGTCGTCCCGCCGTGGCTGAAAGACAAGGGCGACCTCATCATCAACCCCGGCCGCGGCTTCGGCACCGGCCACCACGAAACGACCGCCACCGTCGCCGAACTGATGCGCGAAGCGCTCGCCGACCGGTTGGTGAAGAGTCTGCTCGATGTCGGCACCGGTTCGGGCATCCTCGCCATCGCCGCGAAAAAGCTACGGCCCGACCTCTCCGTCACCGCCATCGACAACGATCCCGACGCCGTCGAGAATGCCGCCGAGAACCTCGAACGCAACGGACTGGCGGGCAGTATCCGCCTTTCGGTGACCCCCCTTTCCCGCTTCCGGAAGCCCTACGACATCGTGGTCGCCAACATCATTTCGGGCACGCTCATCCGGTTATCGAAAGAACTTCAGAAAAAATCCTTGAGATATCTTTTGCTATCGGGTATTCTACAGCACGAACAGGGCTCCTTCACCGCGCAGATGGCTCTTGCCGGGTTCCGCCAAGTCACCACCGGCAGGCGCGGCGAATGGGTAAGTTTCCTGTTCAAGAGGTAGCATGGGCGATAATAAGATCGATCGCGACTCGTCGACGCAGGTCCTCAAGATCACGGAGAACGCCGAACTCGATTTCCGCAAGGACCGCTACATCCTGCTCGAGATCTACGGCCGCAATCTCGGCAAACGGCGCGACATCGAAAAGGAAGGGATCGTCATCGGCCGCGCCGACGATGCCGACATCACGCTCGACGACCAGTCGGTATCGCGGCGACATGTCCGGATCACCAAACAGAAAAAGGAGTTCCTCGTGGCCGACATGGGGAGCACCAACGGCACTTACCTCAACGACGTCAAAGTGGAGCAGGCGACCGCCCTGCGCAACGGCGACCGCATCAAGGTCGGCACCACCATCTTCAAATTCATCTGCTCCGACGACATGGAGGCCGAATATTTCGACCAGTTGTACCAGTACTCCATCCGCGACGGCCTGACCGGCCTCTACAATAAAAAGAACCTGCTCGAAACGCTCGACAACGAGTTCCAGCGCTGCACCCGCTACGACCGTCAACTCACCGTCATGATGATGGACCTCGACCACTTCAAGAACATCAACGACACCTACGGCCACCTCGTCGGCGACCGGGTGCTGGTGATGGTGGCCGACGTACTCAAAAGTTATTTCCGCACCGCCGATTTCATCGCCCGCTTCGGCGGCGAGGAATTCTGCGTGATACTGCCCGAAACGCCGCTCGCCTCGGCCCATCTCACCGCCGAGCGCATCCGCATGGCGGTATCGAACATCAAACTCAACGACAACGGCCGCGAAGTGACCGTCACCATCTCCATCGGCCTTTCGACCTTCGCCAAGGGGATGAAGTCGTTCACCGAACTCATCGAACTGGCCGACAAACAACTCTACAAGGCCAAAGAGGGCGGCCGCAACCGCGTCGAGAGTTGACCGGCATGCAGCGGTCTCTCGCCTTTCTGTTCTCCCCGCAGTTCATCAAATTCTGCGTCGTGGGCGGGCTCGGACTCCTCACCGATCAGACCATCTTTTTCCTGATAAGCCGCGCCGTCGACCCGGCGAGCGTGTTCGTGAACTTCATCTGGGTGGTCGGCTACGCGGTGGCGGTGCTCCAGAACTACCTCATCAATCACTACTGGACCTTCAAGGTGCAGACGCAGGACACCCACGCCTCCGGCAGCGGCTTTTTCGCCTTCTTCCTCATCAGCCTCACCGCCCTTGTCCCGCGCTTCCTCGCCTACAAAGCGGTCCTGCTGGTACTCGGCGCCGCGCCGCTCACCCTCAACCTCGCCAATCTCTGCGGCATCGCCGCCGGCACCGTGGTGAACTTCTTCGGTTCGAAATTCCTCGTATTCAGGAAAAAAGCGTGATGCTCTTCTACAAATACCACGCCGCCGGCAACGACTTCATCATCACCGACGACCCGGCGGTGACCCCCGCCGACGCCCCGGCCTTCTGCGACCGACGCACCGGCATCGGCGCCGACGGCATACTCCTCCACCGCGCCGCGCCCGACGCCGACGCCGAGATGATCGTCCTCAACGCCGACGGAAGTGTCGCCGAAATGTGCGGCAACGGACTCCGCTGTTTCTGCCGCTACCTCGTCGAACAGCGCGGCCTGAACAAAGAAAAACTCCTCATCGCCACCGGCAACGGCCCGCGCGACTGCCGCGTCGACCGCGACGGCGGCCGCTGGGACATCACCGTCGACCTCGGCACCGCCGCGGCGACGGCCGCTCCGGCGGCGGGACAGTGGCGCGTCGACATCGGCAACCCCCATCTGGTGGTGCAGGGTCCGTCCGACAAAGAAAAAGCGCGCGCGGAGGCTGTCCGTATCCAGCGCGAACACCGCGGCGACATCAACGTCGAAATGCTTCTCTCCGTCGATACGGCGGCCCGCGTGGTCGAACTCATCGTCAACGAACGGGGCGCCGGGTTCACACAGGCCTGCGGCACCGGCGGCGGCGCCGTCATCGAAACCCTGCACCATACCGGCACACTCAAACAGGGCGAAGAATGGACGCTCTACTTCCCCGGCGGCCCGCTCCGCTACCGCCGCGCCGCCGACGGCCATATCCACCTGACCGGCGACGCCGTATTCGTCTACCGCGGGAACACCGATGACGCAACCCGTTGATCCGGCCGACATCGCGCGGTTCATCGAACTCGCCGTAGGCCCCGCTAAATTCCCCGACACCGCCTACCGCGCCCGGCCGCTCGAATTCTTCCGCGCCGTCACCGCCGAGATGGCCGCGCAACCGGCCGATCGGTCCCGCGACGAGCTCGTCTGCGACCGCCTGATCGCCGTACTCATCGCCGGGAAACGGTTCTTCGATGTCGCCTCGCTCCACGCCGCCGTCAAGAAACGACACGGCGCCCCGGCCGACGGCCGCGACCTGCACACCCCCTTCCGCGCCGTTCTACTGACCCATATCCGCGAACTGTTCAACGCGACGCTCACCTACCATTCCCCCGAACTCGACGCCCTGTTCTGCGAAACGCTCGGCGACGACCGCCAACGCTTCCTCGAACTGCTCGGCCTCCTGTTCGAAGAACGGCGCCTCTACACCATGCGCCTCTCCCCCAACCTCCAGCGGATGTTCTACACCATCGCCGACGAGAACCTCCGCCACTTCGTCCAGTTCTCCAACATCCACTTCCTCGCCTTCTACCTCGGCGCCCTCCGGACACTCGTCCACGCCACCCCCGCCCACCTCGAGAAATGGATATCGCTGGCGCTCTCCCCCACCACCAGCCGCGACATCATCGAAAAACTGCTGGGCGCCGTGAAGATAAACCCCGCCGTCGACTTCCTGTTCCTCTTCCTCCTTCTGCCGCGCGACGAACAACGCTCCGCCGTCCTGACGCTCCTGCGCGGCACCCTCGAGCGGCGCCCCCATCTCCTGCGCGAGAATCGCGAAGCGCTCGTCTACTTCCTCGGCCGCGCGCTCGCCTCCGACTTCTACGACTTCCACCGCATCCCGCAGGACCAGAAACTGGCGATAGCCAACCTCGTGCTGTTCGCCGCCGACGAAGGACTGTTCGACCGCCTCCTCGAACTCCTCAAAGAAACCAACCCGCACGCCGACGCCAAACAGGCCGAGACCAAAAAAATGGCGGCGCAACTCATCGGCAAATGGGGCGAAAAAGAACCCGAACGGCTCGCCGCCCTGCGTCAGTTACTGCGCGGAGAGACGCTCGAAGAAAGCGTCAAACAGGAGATCATCCGCGTCCTGCGCGGCATACCCCAGCAGGAAGAAAAAACGATGGTCAGTCCGATGTTCGGCGGCCCGGCGGAACCCGACCCCGACCCCGACGAAAAGACCGTCGTGGACAGGAAATTGTAGGGATTCCCTCCCCTCACAAATCCCGTCAATTAATTAAACCCATCCCTTTGTCCCTTCCCTTGACAAGGAAGGGGTCGGTATTTTCCCCTTCAAACGCGAGCACCTGTCTGAGCGGAGCCTGTCGAAGCGAGTTGCGCAGCGTCC
>CALMRE010000017.1 GCA_937871295.1 uncultured bacterium
GTTGTGGTCATGGTATCCATGGAGGAGGCGAACGGCGCTGACCACCTGTTTTTCTGTGTAGGGATCGGGGTTTTCCTTGAATTCAGCAATGGTGTCTCGGAGGAATTGGCAGTACACCGTTTTGGTGTTCGCTATCCGCTCCGCGTCGGTGTTGCCTTTCCAATAATCGGGATAGTTCTTGGAGATGTAGCCCCCGTCGATGAAGTTGCGGGCCGATTCGATGTTGTTGGCCCCCGGTATGGTGCGGCGGTTGCCGTGGGTCTTGGAGTCGTCGAGCGCGATGATCTGTTGATGCGCGGGGTGGTCTTTGGGGTCGCGCACCGTGATGGTATCGTCTTGCGGCCGCCGCGGGTCGTTGACCTGCATGATCCACATGCCGCGGTAGGATTCCAGCCGTTTGAAGTCGGCGAACGGATTGTTGTCGGTCTTTTCGTTGGTATGGGTGAAGTCGCGGCAGGTGCGGTAGTCCTGATTCTGAAGGGCCTCTTGCGCCTCCGGGCTCGGGTATTTCTTGACTTCGATGTACTGCACTTGAGAGAGTTCTCTTTCCCATTTGAAATGGTCGGGTTCCTTGAGTGCGGCCTCTATGTATTTGAGACCGAGTTCTTTGTTGCCGTTCACCGCGTACTCGTAGCGAACGGCGACAGGAGCATTCTCCATGATGAATTTGTCCTGGATGCGGTTCACAGAGGCGCTGTCTTTGTAGCCGAGGCCTTCGCGAAGGGCGGCGAGGCGGTCGCCTTCGCGGCCGGGGCCGTAATCATTTTCGTCGTGGTTGAAGGCTTTAAGAAAATGGTCCGTCATCGGATCGGCGGGGGAAAGAGTGGAGGCAAGGGTCGTCGTGGCCGGGATAGCGGCGACCTTTTTCAATTCATTTTCCCACCTGTTTATGAAAAGTTCCCGGCGCCATTCGTTGGTGAACTCGAAGATCGGCCGGTCGTTTTCGGTAGAGGGGAGGCCGTCCTTATTAAGAAAGGCGATCCGGCTCTCTTCGCTTGAGGTCAGGCGCTCGGCGCCGGTCCGATCGGGGTAGAATTGGTAGTACATATATAGCCCCCTGCCCTAGCTCCTTTTAACTATATCGCTACTTGCCTTTGCCGTGCGGTTTCGGGTCATCGACGGCGCGGCGGACGATGATGCCATCCCCGTCAAAGAGGAGGAGCGC
>CALMRE010000018.1 GCA_937871295.1 uncultured bacterium
GCTTCGTCCGCTTCGGTGATTTTGTGGCCGTGGGCGTCGAGTTCGCGGTAGTCGACGGTGCCGTCCTTGTCGGTGTCGATCGGTTCGGTCGGAGCTTCCCCCGCTTCGATCAGGTCGGGTACGCCGTCGCCGTCGCTGTCGGTGTCCTTGAAATTGGGGATGCCGTCCTTGTCGGTGTCTATCGGCAGGCCGCTCGGCGCCTCAATACTGTCGGGGATGCCGTCGCCGTCGGTGTCGTCGTCGAGGTTGTCGGGTATCGTGTCACCGTCGGTGTCCTCGCAGGGGTCCTCGGTGCATTCCTTGCCGTTGGGAATGCCGTCGCCGTCATCGTCGGCGTCGGCCCAGACCTGATCGAAATCGGGGCCGGTATCGCCGCCGAGGTCATCGTCCGGGTCTTCCGGGTCGTCCGCTTCTTGATCGGTATCGGCTTCGGTCGGCGTATCGGTCTCGGGCAGGCTGTCGATCTCGGGCAGACCGTCGGTCTCGGGCAGACCGTTATCGCCCTCGTCCGGTTCGGCGCTATCGGTATCGGTGTCGGCGATGCCGTCGGTATCGGTGACCGGCTTTTTTTCCTCGCCGCACGATACGGCAAGGAAAAAGGCCAGCAGAAGAAGCGGAAGGAAGATTCTCATGACATACCCCATTCAGATCCCGTCTCTCTAGTCCTCGCCGCCCTGATCGATGATGCCGGGGACGAGGATGAACACCTCGCGAGTATCGAGCAGAGTGCCGGCCCCCATCACATTGATAGTGGCGACGAACAGTTTCGTTTCGCTCGACTGGTTATCGTACACCGTGTTCTCGAAGGTGACATCGAATATGACCTTTGTGCCCGGCTTGACCTTGAAGAAGGTGGTCGCGTCCTTCGTCTCGAAGCCGTCGACCGGGTCGGCGGTGTTGGGGACGACCGACTTGATGAACTGGGTCGTATCGGCCAGATCGGGATGGGGGACCGACTTGAGCAGCGTATTGACATCGATCTGGATGCCTTTGGCCAGCGCCACCACCGCGTCGACGATCTGGGTCGACAGGCCGGAGCCGTCGGAGGATATCTCGTAGTTGAAACCGTTGCCGGAGGCGTCGACCGAACCGGTATTGTCGGAGATGGTCTCATACTGGGACATCGCCACCGCGCCGCCCGAATCGACGCCGATGAACTTGGCGTTGATCGCGTTCATCTTGGCGTAGACATCGGCCGGGTGGTGCAGATCGTCGTAATCCTGCAACGCTTCGTCGGTACACATGATGACGATGGGAAGCGATTCGTTGCGCCAGCCGGGGTTTGCCGCCGGTATCGTGACGGTCTCGGAGCCGCCGCAGCCGTCGTCGATGGTGAACGAGCCGCCTTCGCCGGTCACCGCCTGATAAAGCGCCTCGTAGGCCGCTTCGGAGGAACCGCCGACATCGGTGATGCCGTTGACCGCCGTCTGCACCGCCGCCACATCGGTGGTGATGGGCTGGGCGAGGGCGTAGGGCTGATCCTCAAGGGTGCCGAACTTCACCAGACCGAAGGCCGAATTGGGTATCTGCGCCTTGATGCCGGTGATGACGGTGTTGTTGATGCCGGTCTTGAGATTGGCGTGCTCGCCGGTCATCGACCCGGACAGATCGACCATGATCATGATATCGGCGCTCTTGATGTCGGTCGAAAAGTCGAGCGTATCCTGCACCGCCGGATCGTTGTAGCGCAGAACGTAATAATAGGCGTCGGTCGGAATGCTGTCGTTCGGGTCGTTCGGGTTGGAACCGAAAGCGTGTTCGGTGTTGTCGTCCACCCCGTCGCCGTCGGTGTCGGCCTTGGTCGGATCGCTGCCGATGGTCAATTCGTCGCCGTCGGTCAGGCCGTCGTTGTCGGCATCCTTATCCTTGAAGTCGGGGTAACTGTCGCCGTCGGAGTCAACGCAGGGCTGGGCGGGACACTCCACATTATCGGCGATGCCGTCACCGTCGGCGTCGTCGTCGAGGTAGGCGGGGATGCCGTCGCCGTCCATGTCCTTGCTTCCCTCGTAGATGTCGGGTACGCCGTCGCCGTCCGAATCGCTGTCGAGGAAATCGGGGGTCGTGTCGCCGTCGGTGTCGACGCAGGGTTGCGCGGCGCATTCGATGCCGTCGGGCATGCCGTCGCCGTCGGCGTCGGCGTCGCGGTAGTTCGCCGTCCCGTCGCTGTCGGCGTCGCCGGTCCCTTCGATACTGTCGGGCACGCCGTCGTTATCGGAATCGGAGTCGCGGAAGTCGGCGGTGCCGTCCTTGTCGGTGTCGACCGCGAGCCCGCCCGGCGCCTCGGTCGAGTCGGGGATGCCGTCGTTATCGGAATCGGTGTCCTCGAAGTCGGGGGTGCCGTCGGAGTCGGTATCGTCCTGCCCCTCGACGCCGTTCTTTATCCCGTCGCCGTCGGCGTCCTCTTCGTCCCACGCCGTCGGGATGTCGTTGTCGACCGTGCTGTCGGTATCGACATCGCTGTCGCCGGTGATCGGGGTATCGTCGCCGGTGACCGGCGTATCGTCGGTGGGCAGGGTGTCGTCTTTGGGGAGGGTGCCGTCGTCGCCCGGCTCCTCGTCGCCGGTGGCCACATCGTCGTTCTCGATGTTGTTCGGATCCTCTTCGCCGCACCCGGCGACAGAAACGATGATAAGCGTCGCCATGAACAGGGCGATAACCGTGAATTTTCTCATTATGGCCTCCTTCAGCCTTCTCTCTCTTTTG
>CALMRE010000019.1 GCA_937871295.1 uncultured bacterium
AACTTCGGCGTCGCTTCCGGGAGCCACGATGGAGGTAACAAGAGCCACGCCGCCCTTCAGCTTCTTGCCGGTAGTTCCGTCGAACCGAACAAAATCTCCGTCGGTTGACGAATTGAGCCCGTTGACCGGATAGAGAGGAATCGGGAGCAGATAGGAGGTTGTCCCGTCGCAGACGGCGATGCCGCCTTTGTGCTCACCGTAAATAAGCGTGCCGATAGACGAACCGGCAGAGTTTTTAACGGTGACGGTCAAGTCGCCGGTCGCGGCCATAACGAAGAAGAACGGCATTGCCTCGAAGGTAGCCGGAGCGGGAAGTGTGACATCATAGGCGTTGCCGGCCACGCTGTCGTCGAGCAGCTTGATAACTTGGTCGGCGACGGTGATGCTGGCATTGTCGCTGACTGCAATAACCCCAGTAGAATCGTTGCGAGTAAGCAAAGTATTCAGAAGCGCCTGTGAACCGGAAGAAAGACCAGTAGCGTCCTGATATTTCCACTCGAAACCGTTCCATGTAACCATGGCGAACGCAATGCCACCGCTATTCAGCGTGACGATAGTATCGGTGCCATCGGCGGGATTCTCTTTCACGGCGTAATCATGCGCCGTATTTGCGAAGATAAAGAAGGGAAGCAAACAGGCGTCGGACGAGGGCGGCAAATAGACCGTAGCCGCCCCCCCGACATTAAGCCGTATCGCTCCCTTCTCATTCTCGATGTACGACAAATCGGCCGTGATGTCCTGATAGCCGGTATTGCTGTACTTCAAGTTAATGAGAGGAAGTGCGTTCATGTTATCCTCCTTCCTTACGATTCAAAGGTGCCGAGCGCGACAAAACCGTTTGCACGCGGCTCGATGTTCTTGAGCGCATCGGCCTTGATGATACGCGATTTCGCACCGCGCCAGCCGTTCTGCCCGATGTCGAGTGCTTCGATGCGGTAGTATTCATCCATCGCGGGAACATTGCCGAACGCAGGAGACCGCTTCGGGATGAACGACCAAGTGCCGAGGTCAAGGACATAGAACCACAGGTTGGTGAACATGGTCTTCGTCTTGTAGTACACTTTCTTGACAAGCCCGTTGGCGGTCACGCACGGAACAAGCATGATGGGACTGCCGTACCGGGGGCTTATCATGGTGCCTTTCACGAACACATTGGGTTCGTGCGGAAGCATCATCTCGAAGTTATCGTACACCTTGAGTCCGGCGTTCTCATACATCGACACGATCATCTCGATAGCATTGGTCGGACCGTAGACGATCTTCACGCCGTTGGTAGACCATTTCTGCGTTTCGGAGAGTATCTTGTTCCAAGTGGAAACGCTCATGGTAGCGCCAGCCTGCGCGTAAGTCCAGCCCTTAACACCGGTGCCGTAATCGACAAGATCGGTCACAGGGGCAGTGTGGGTTATCTCGGCACCGTTGATGTCGAGAATACCACTTCCGACATGGGGACGCACATAGTAGTCAAGACCGGGACGAATACCGTTCTTCGTAAAGTCGGCGGTACGCACCAGCGAAGACTTTACGGTAAGCAGGGCAAGCTCGTCCTGGATAGCGAACGATTCGGCGGCGGCGGCGGCTTGAAGCGCGTAGCCTCCATCGACATCAAGCTCACCGCTCATCTGCGCGGGAACAGTCTCAAACGAGAATTGCTGTTCGCCAAACGCGGTCGGGATGAAGCTCGGCTTGATGATCGAACCTTCCGGCGCGGAACCACCGAAATCGTGCGACGAACCGGTGAAGTACACTTTCGTCACATCAGCGGCGGTAAGCGTATAGGAAGCGGCGGCACCGGCAGTCTTCTCAACCAGCGTCCAAGTGCCATTCGTTCCGCTGAAACGAAGAACGACAGACG
>CALMRE010000020.1 GCA_937871295.1 uncultured bacterium
CCCTCAATACGGGGAATGGGTCGATTTCCCCTACGGCCATTCGGAGTTTGAAGGCAATTGGTATCTATACCAGAAACATGCGAATTCTCCGCTCATTCTCCGTGACATGAAGTGTTATTGCGAGAAAGAAGGCATCTGCCCGTTTGAGGGATTGAAATAGCGATCTCTTAGAGCACTTTCCCCGGATTCATCAGATCGTACGGATCGAAGAGTTTTTTGATGCCGCGCATCAGTTCGCGCGTCGGCTCATCGATGAACAGGCCGAGCGCCTCGCGCCGTTCGCGGCCGATGCCGTGTTCCCCCGATATGAGACCGCCGAGCTGGCGGGTCTGCACGATGATCTCGCGCTGGATGAGCTTCGCCTCGACCGCAAGATCGTCGCCGCACAGGAGATTGACATGGAGATTGCCGTCGCCGAGGTGACCGAAGACGAACAGTTCCATCCCGGCGGGAAGCCGCTTCCGGAGTATCTCGGCCCACTGGAGGAACTCCGGTATCCGCGAAAAGGGAAGGACGATATCCTGCGCCGTCTTCCGTTCGCCCAGTTGATAGGAAAGCGGCGAAAGGAGTTCGCGCACCGCCCAGATCTCCTTCTTGTCGCGTCCGATGCGGAAGAACCGGCCGGCGGCGGTCAACCGTCCGGTGAAGCGCCGCTCCTGTTCGGCCAGTTCCGCCTCGGTGAAGGCCTCAAGCCGGACGAGGAGATAACTCTGCCGCGAACCGGTGACCAGTTCACCCGCCCGGATATCGAGATATTCCATCGCCGCCGGGGCGAGGAGCCGTATCCCCGAAAAATCGTCGGGGGTCGGCGCCACGATCTCGATGAAACTCGAGAAGGGCGGACAGGGCACCAGTTTCAGCCACGCCCGGGTGACGACGCCGAAGGTCCCCTCGCTACCGCAGATCATGCCGGGAAGGAAGTAGCCGGTCGAGAACTTATGGACCGCCGCCCCCAGTTCGCGCACCTCTCCGGTCCCGTCGATGAGCCGCACTTTGCGCAGATGGTCGCGGGTGGTGCCGTATTTGAGCGATGCGGGGCCGCCGGCGTTGGTGGCGATGTTGCCGCCGATGGTCGCATATTCGTGGCTCGCCGGATCGGGCGGATAGAGAAGTCCTTGCTGTTCGGCCGCCCGCTTGAGATCGCCGGTCAGCACCCCCGGTTCGACCTCGGCGATGAGGTCGCCCGCGTCGATGCGGCAGGCGGTGAGCCGTCCGGTGAAAAGGAGCGCCGTCTTTTCGGGAAGCGCGCCGCCGGTGGTGCCGGTGCCGCTGCCGCGCGGCGTCATCGGGATGCGGTGTTTCACCAGTATGCGGACCGCCGCGATGAGCTCATCCTCGGTCGCCGGGATGACCACCAGCAGCGTCTCGGGGGCGCGGAAGGTGGCGTCGGCGCCATAGGCGAAGGCGGCCGGGGCCTCGCCCGCCAAGGTCTCTATGCGGGCCGCTTGAAGTTCTTTGAGTGCCGCGGCGATGTTCATGGATCTCCCTTATGCCACTCCGGGCTTTTTCTCATCCTCGGCCGGCAGATACATAAGCAGAGCGCCGAGTACCAAGGTGGCGATGGCGATGAGCTGCGAGGTCGAGAGCATTCCGCCGAAGAAGAGCCCCCGGTCGTCGTCGCGGAATATCTCGACGATGAAGCGGACCACCGCGTAGCCGATGAGCCAGCCGCCGAACATGACACCCGGCTTGGTGACGCGGCGCCGTATGAAGAAAAGGAATAGGAACAGGAGGAAGCCGAAAAGCGCCTCGATAAGTTGCGTCTGGATGACCGGATAGGGAGCGTCATTCAGGTTCGCGATCATCGTGTCGAGGAACTGTTTCTTGGCCGACAGGCCGTTCTTGATGAATTCGGCCCCCAGCGGCCCGGCCGATATCTTGCCGAAACAGCAGCCGTTGAGGTAGCAACCGATGCGGCCGAGGACGAGTCCCAGCGCGCACGGCAGGGTGAACAGGTCGAGGTAGCGCATCACCGGACGACCGGCGGCCACCAGATAAAAGACGATGGCGGCCGACCCGAGGACGATGGCGCCGTAGAAGGCGAGTCCCCCTTTCCACAGGTAGAGCATCGCGATGGGCTTCTGCAGGTATATCTCGAAGAAACCGTCGAAGATGATATGCTGGATGCGCGCCCCGAGGTAGCCGAAGATCGCGGCGTAGACCCCGGCGTTGAAGGCGATCCGCCGGTCGAGCCCCTGCCGTTTCGCTTCGCGGTCGAGGATAAAGAAACCGACGATGACGCCAAGCATCGCCATGGTATAGTAACTCGACAGGGCGAAGTCGCCTATCCGCAGGAGCGTCGGATGCATCGGTCAGTTCTCCTTTTTCTTCTGCAGGAAAAGCGCGTCGATGAGGACCAGCGATATGGCGACGACGATGGCGATGTCGGCGATATTGAAGACCGGATGATGATACCAGTCGCCCAGATGCCAGTATATGAAATCGACCACGAAGCCGCGCATGAAACGGTCGATGAGGTTCCCCGCCGCGCCGGCGATGATGAAGGCGTAGATGACCGGATAGAGTTTATGCGGCGTCTTGACGAACACGAGAGCCAGCACCACCAGCGTCACCAGCGTCGAGAAACCGCGCAGGACCACCAGTTTATACATCTCGGAGAAATTGCCGCCGAGTCCCCACAGCGATCCGCGGTTCTCGACATAGACGAACTCCCAGAAACCGTTGACGACGGTGATCGCCTCCTGCCCCTGCAGGCCGAGCGCCCACTGTTTGGTCAGTTGGTCGATGATGATGAGCGGCGCCGCGATGAGGAGAAGCCACCACCCCTGCCTGGGCGCCAGTTCGGGCAGTTTCATCGGATGACCTCCCAGCAGGCGTCGCAGATGTGGGTCGCTTCGGCGGAGCGGTCGGCGACCGTCCGTTTCTTCCAGCAGCGGTCGCACTTCTCGCCGTCGGCCGGTACGACCTTGGCGTAGACCTCAAGCGTTTCGGAAAGCTTCGTCAGCCCGTCGGCCGAAGTCGCCTTCTCGAACGCCGACACGATGAAGAACGATTCGAGGAACGCCTGCTCCTCGTCAAGGAGCGGCTGGTCCTTCCAATACATCGTCACCTTCGCGTCGAGCGCAGTCGGGCTCACCGCGGCCCTCACCCTCATTCTGGTGCGTGACGACCCCGACCACTTGGCCGTCTATGAGCTCGCCGCGGTGTGGACCATGCTCGTGTCATGGGCGCTGTTTCACTGGGGGTACGCGCGGGTCTACCACGGCAAGTACGTCCGCGCCAAAGGACAGGCCCCACTCATTTTCCCCGGCACCGAGACCCCCCGCCTGGCCGATTTCGTGTACTT
>CALMRE010000021.1 GCA_937871295.1 uncultured bacterium
TCATTGGACATTTGAAGGTCGCCTACGAGATCGACGGCCTCACCACCCAGCGGACCGAGATATTCGAATATCCGCTTCCCGCTCTGCGCGAACTGGTGCTCAATGCGCTCATTCACCGCGATTATACCAGCCCGGTCGATACGCAGATCAAGATATTCGACAACCGCATCACGATCTTCAACGCAGGAAAACTCTATGGCGGACTGACGGTGGATGATCTCGCGACCGATACCTATCAGTCGCGTGCCCGGAACCGCCTTATCGTCGAGGCGTTCTACCTGACCGGCGACATCGAGAAGTACGGTACCGGTTATCAACGCATCCGTGCCGCCATCAGTGAGTATCCCACGATGACCTTTTCCTACCGGGAGAGTGGTAACGGCTATTTCGTAGAGTTCGCCTATGCGGAACAGAAGATATCGACCCATATGGAAAAGAGTTCGGAAAAGGGTGCGGAAAAGGGTGCGGAAAAGAGTTCGGAAAAGATACTGGAGGCGATACGGAAAAAAGAGACGATCACCGCGCAGGAATTGGCGTCCGAGTTGAATTTGTCCCAGCGGATGGTCGAAAAACACATGAACAATCTGAAGAAGGCGGGGGTTCTCAAGAGGGTGGGGGGCAGAAAGGGCGGACACTGGGAGATCATCAAATAGGGATAACGCGCTCCTTTTCCTTGCAACTAAATGTCATCCTGATAAAATGGGGCGTCCTGCGAAAAGGGGGTGTGATATGAAATTCTTTCTGCTGTCGGCGAGCGTTCTCGTGCTCCTGCTGGGTGCTTGTTCCAGTACGGGACCTGCCGCTACGACCATCCCGGATGAGACCGCACAAGTGGAAGCGGCGGCCTCCTATTTCCGGCAAGGGGATTATATTAATGCGTTCCGACTTTCTCAAAAGTTCAAATCGATCGAAGGCGAAGCGATAAGAGAGTATGCGCGGATGTACTTTTTTGCGAAAGGAGGTGACCTTTGGTACAAACCATTCGAGATAAACCAAGAAATATATAAGATACCCTATCCGGAGGAGATGAAGCAGGCAGGAAAGGAAGGCACCATTGAAGTTTCAGTTCGTGTTGAAAAGGATGGAAGCGTCAAGGTTGGTGTTCCGCGCATAAAGAACAACGAGCCTATAAAAGACAAATCGACACCGGAGTATGCCTTTTTCGTGGCGACGAAAGAGTATTTGGAAAAACAAAAGATCGAGCCAACCATCGACACAACTAAATCAGAACAGATAGGATATAGTGAGACTTACCATGTTTCTTTTCATCTCCCAGATGTGGTGCAATTTCAAAAAGAGGATGTCCGAGCACCAGATGAGATGAGGGAGGAATTATTTGCGGTATTACCGGATCTGCTTTCGTGTGGAGAGGTATCTCAAGTCTCCGGCAAGTTAAGTATCGAAGTCTCTAATTTGGGCAACAACCCGCAATCAATTATTCAAACTAAAGAATATTGTGATGATTTGCGATCAAAGACAAACAAAAAAGAGGGAGGAGCGATGGCTATAACAATAATGCGTTGTGTGCCATCAACGGTTACTGATGAAGGTACGATAAACTGTGTTCGTAATATCTTGAGTGAAAGAATTCAACCACTCCAAAAGCAAAGATGTGTTGATTATGCCAACTTGTTTTTCTCGCCAAAATTGAAAAGATTGTTGTTCCCTGAAAAGTCAGAGTGACCCTTATTAATAAAAAGTTCTTTTCCTTTATACTAAAGGGCCGGACTTGTTCGATGGAGGATGATATGAAACGGTTTCTTGTTCTCACGGTACTCTTTGGAATGATTGGTCTTTTCGTTTCCTGCGGCGGCGAGGATGAAAAGAAGGAGGATCCCGCGACCACGGTGAAATATCAGGCGGCCGACGAGCACGCCGCAGCGGTGAGTCCCGATGTGGTCGCCGCCAACAACGACTTCGCGGCGCGCATCTTCAAAGCGATGGCGACCGCCGAGCCGGGGAAGAACCTCATGATATCGCCGCTCTCCATAGAGCTGGCGCTCGCGATGACGATGAACGGCGCCTCGGGCGATAACCTCTCCGAGATGCAGACGGTGCTCGGGTTCGACGACCTGACGCTCGCCGCGATCGACGCGCAGTTCCTCCACCTCATCAAGAGCCTTGAAGAGGCCGACAAGGACATGACGCTCGCCATCGCCAACTCGATCTGGATGGACGATCTGTTCGAGCCGCGCGTCAAGACGGCCTTCAAGGAGGCGCTCCTTGCCTCCTTCGAGGCGGAACCCTACACGGTCGACATGGCTGACACCGCCACCGTGGACCTCATCAACCAGTGGGTGAGCGACAATACCAACGGCAAGATAGAGAAGATCATCGACGATATCAACGACGACACCGTCATGTTCCTCATCAACGCCCTCTATTTCAAGGCGGCGTGGACCGTCACCTTCGACGAGGAGCGCACCTACGACGGCCAGTTCGAGCTGACCGACGGGACGCAGAAGACGGTCAAGATGATGACCTTCAACGAGGCGCAGGAGTTCAAATTCTTCTCCAGCGGCTACGGCGCCGCGGGCGGCTACAGTGCGGTGCGGCTTCCTTACGGCCGCGACAAGTTCGCCTTCTACGGCTTCATCCCGAACGACGGGACGGTGGACGACTTCATCGGGCGGATGGCCGACGAGGGGCTCGACGGATTCTTCACCAACCTCGTCGCCACCGAAGAGGTGCCGGTGCTTCTGCCGCGCTTCAAGTTCGCCTACGAAAAATCGCTCAACGAGATACTTCAGGCGCTTGGCATGGAACAGCTTTTCGCGCCGGGCGGCCTTCTGAACATGGCCGATCAGGGCGAGAACCTCTATGTCTCCGAGGTGAAGCACAAGACCTACATCGAGGTCAACGAGCAGGGGACCGAGGCGGCGGCGGTGACATCGGTCGAGGTGGGCGACACCTCAATGCCGGAAGGTTTCTACGGCACCAAGCCCTTCGTGTTCGTCATCCGCGACGACCGTTCAGGCACCATCCTCTTCATGGGCAAGGTCGAAGACCCGTCACAGGAATAAGCGATACTTTCTTTGATAAAAGGTTCTCTTTCCTTATACTAAAGGGGCGTCTTTGCTGGAGTGAGCTATGCACGCGATCCTGTTCCTGACCCGCCAGTGCACCCTGAAATGCTCCTACTGCTATGTCGAAAAACATGAGAAGTCTCATATGCCTATAGAAGTTGCGCTCAAGGCGGCCGACCTCGTTCTGGAGAAGTCGGTGGAGGAGAAAAAGGCGCGCATCAGCTTCTTCGGCGGCGAACCGTTCATCCGGTTCGATGTCATGCGCGAGGTGACCGACCACGCCGAAAAAAAGGCGAAGAAACTGGGCGTCGCGCTCAAACTCCATGTCGCCACCAACGGCACCCTCATCACCCCCGAGATCATCGACTGGATCGCGAAGAAGAAACTGACGGTCGAACTGTCGCTCGACGGCGTACCGGCGGCGCAGGATGCCAACCGCCCGTTCAACGACGGACACGGCAGTTACGCTGCCGTCGTCAAGCACCTGCCGACGCTCTACAAAAAGGCGAAGCACCTCGTCGCGGTGGCGGTCGTCTCTCCGGCGACGGCGCATAGACTCTACGATTCGACGCTCCATGTCATGGACGATCTCGGCATCCGCAATTTCGTCCCGGTGGTCGACTACACCGCCCAGTGGGACGAGGCGGGGCTCTATACCTTAAAAGAACAGTACGAGAAACTGGCCGAGTGGTATCTGGAGCGGTCGCGGACCCGCAAGAAAGACCTCTTCTACTACTCGCTCTTCGACGCCCATATCGCGGCGCATATCAAAGGCGGCTTCCGCCCCGGCGATTTCTGCGATGTGGGGCGCAACATCTTCGCGGTGGCCGAGGACGGCCGGATATTCCCGTGCGTCCGGTTCGCCGGGAAGCCGGAGCGGGCGGCGGGGTTCGTGATGGGCCATGTCGACACCGGCTTCATCATGAAGAAATGCCACGAGATCGCGGCCGAGAACCTGAAGCCGCGCACCAACTGTCAGGGCTGTTCGCTCGACGGCCGGTGCTTCACCTACTGCCCGTGCCTCAACTGGGACACGACCGGCGAGATGACCACCGTGCCGGGGGTGCTCTGCGCCAACGAATCGATGCTCATCCCGATAGCCGACCGGCTGGCGCGCGAACTCATCGCCGAAAAGAACCCGGTCTTCCTGCGGAAGCATTATAAGAAGGAAATAGAACCGATAGACATTGTGTGAGGTGACGCCATGAACACGAACTTCCAAGTGCGCAAAGTGACCGGCTACGACCCCGGTTATCCGGTGGGACGGCGCCGTCCGGGACGGCTCGAGGCGCGGCCGCTCAAATTCCTCTTCCTCGTGGTGGGGTTCCTCTTCTTTTTCGTCGGGTTCGGCTGTACGAACAAAGTGGAAACGACCGGCGTGCAGGTGGCCGATGACGACAACATAGCGGCCGATACCACCGTGACGCCCGACACGGCCCAGCCCGACATGGACGATCTGCAGGGGGTGACCGATCCCGATTTCCCGCTCGACGATGATGCGGCGATACCCGATGCCGACGAGGTACTCGTGCCCGATTACGACGATCAACTGGCGGGGGAACTGGTGCCCGACTTCGACGAGGCGCAGCCCGATATCGCTCCGGTCGATTACGACGATGTGCTGACCGGCGACGCGATACCCGATGCGTTGCTACCTGATATCGAAACTCCCGATTACGACGACCAGCTCTCGGGCGTTGTCGCGCCGGATGACGATTACCTGAAATAAAACCTATAAAAGAACTCACCCCCGCCCCCTCTCTTGTTGCAAGAGAGGGGTGGCCGAAGGTCGGGGTGAGTTTACACCCCAACCACCCGTATCGCGTTGGAATGGCGGTGGGTGGTGGCGGTCGAACTGACATTGGCCGCGACGACCGTCTGCCCGACGGCGATGAGTTTCTGCGCGGTGAGGAGTGGGAGCGCCGTCGCGATGAAGTCGTCGAAGGTGTCGGGTTCCTGTTCGAGCACGAACGACTGTACGCCGCGGAACAGGTTCATCACCCGGGCGGTATGGATGTCGCCGGTGAAGGCGAAGATCGGCGTGCAGGGGGCGAAATAGGCGGCGATGCGGGCGGTGTAGCCCGACATCGAATAGAGGATGAGGCCGTCGGCGTCGATGTTGTCGGCCAGTTTCACCGCCGCGTAGGAAAGCCCTTCGGAGAGCAGCATCCTGCCGTTCTCTTTGGCGATCTCCTTGAACGACGGCGGCAGATGCCGTTCCGCTTCCTCGGCGATGGCATCCATCGTCTGGACCGCCTTGACCGGATATTTGCCCGACGCCGTTTCGGCCGAGAGCATCACCGCGTCGGCCCCGTCGGCCACCGCGTGGGCCACATCGGTCACCTCGGCGCGGGTCGGCCGGTTCTTCACGATCATCGATTCGAGCATCTCGGTGGCCACAATGGCGGGCTTGCGTGCCGCGTGGGCCGCCGCCACGATGGCCTTCTGGGCGTGAGGAAGTTTCTGTATGGGAAGTTCGACCCCGAGATCGCCGCGCGCCACCAAGAGCGCGTCGGCAACCGCCGCGATGTCGGCCAGTTCATCGAGCGCCGAAGCGGTCTCTATCTTCGCGATGACGGGGCGCAGGCCGCCGCTGGTGAGCATGAGCCGGTGCAGGTCGAGGATATCTTCGCGGTGCTGGACGAACGACAGCATGAAGCCGTCGACATCCTGTTCTATCCCGAAGCGGGCGTCCACCTTGTCCTTGTCGGTGAGCGCCGGGAGCTTCACGCGAACGCCGGGGAGCGCCATCCCTTTATTCGATTTGAGCATGCCGCCCACCTCGATGCGGCAATTCACCGCGTCGCCCGCCACGCCGAGCACCTTCAGCACGATCTGGCCGTCGTCGAGAAGGATGGTCTGCCCCTCATTGACATCGGTCGGCAGGTAGGGATAGTCGGTCGATACGATGGCGGCGGTCCCGGCGACCGTCCGGGTGGTGATGGTGAATTCGTTCCCCTCGATGAGCGTCGCCTCCTCCTTCTCCATTTTCCCGATGCGCAGTTTCGGGCCGCGCAGGTCCATGAACAGCGGGATGAAGCGCCCTTCCAGTTCAGATGCCTGTCGTGCATTGGCGATGATGACGGCCGCCTTTTCGTGGTCGCCGTGGCTCATGTTGAGCCGGAAGATGTCGGCGCCCGCCGTGATGAGCGCCCGCATCATCTCGACCGTCGCGGTGGCGGGGCCGAGCGTCGTGATGATCTTGGTTTTGGTCATGTATGTACCCCTCGGATGACGAACGAACGGCTCATGGGAACGGCCCAGAATAGCGTGTCGGAAACGGGAAGTCTATTTTTCTTGCCAAAGGTTTTTTTCGGGGATAGGGTGTGCAGGCATCGAAACGCGAGCCACCTATAGGAGGTCATCTCATGAAAGTCTTCGTCGTCAACTGCGGAAGTTCTTCCATCAAGTACCAACTCTTCGACATGACCGATGAAAGCGTCGTCGGCAAGGGGATCGCCGAGAAGATCGGCCTGCCGATGGGTATCGTGTCGCTCAAGATCGAATCGACCGGTGAAAAGGTCGAACGCGAACTGCCGCTCCCCAATCACGAAGCGGCCCTCAACACCGTCATCGAACTGCTCACCGACAAGAACATCATCCGCGACAAGTCGGATATCGGCGTCATCGGCCACCGGCTGGTCCACGCGGGCGAATGCTACCATTCTTCGGTCGCGGTCACCGAGGATGTCCTCGAGAAAATGACCGAATGCAACGACCTCGCCCCGCTCCACAATCCCCACAACATCACCGGCGTCAAAACCTGCCAGAAACTTTTTCCGAAAGCCTTCCAGGGCGGCTGTTTCGACACCGCGTTCCACCAGACGATGCCCGACTACGCCTACCTGTACCCGATAGACTATTCGTGGTACGAGAAATACAAAGTGCGCCGCTACGGCTTCCACGGCACCTCGCACGGCTATGTGGCCCAACTGGCGGCCGACCACCTGAAAAAACCGCTCGACAAGATGCGGGTCATCACCGCCCATCTCGGCAACGGCAGTTCGATCACGGCCATAAAGAACGGCGAATCGGTCGATACCTCGATGGGTATGACACCGCTCGAAGGGCTCATGATGGGGACCCGCTGCGGCGACATCGATCCGGCGCTCGTCTTTTTCGCGGCGCGCAAGGGGGTCAGCCTCGACGACTTCGACAAACTGCTCAACAAGAAGTCGGGCATGCACGGTGTCGGCGGCGTGTCGAACGACATGCGCGACAACTGGAAGGCGATCCACGAGGGGAACAAGCGGGCGGAACTGGCGATGAAGATGTTCACCTACCGCCTGAAGAAGTACATCGGTTCCTATGCGGCGGCGATGGGCGGCGTGGATGCGATCGTCTTCACCGGCGGCATCGGCGAGAACGACTGGGAGGTCCGGCAGATGGCCTGCGAAGGGCTCGAATACATGGGGGTCGAGTTCGACAAGGAAGTCAATAAGACGGTCCGTTCGGTGCTCAAGGAGGTATCCAAGCCCTCGTCGAAGGTCCGGGTGCTGGTCGTCCCGACCAACGAAGAACTGGTCATCGCCCGCGAATCGCACCGGCTCTACAACGAAGCGAAGAAAAAATAACGCCCGGGAGGGGTGAGATGACACGCAAAAAGATACTGGCCGCCAACTGGAAGATGAACAACATGACCGCCGAGACGGCCGCCTTTTTCGCGGCGATCGGCGATTCGTGCGCCGCGCTGAAGGACCGCGAGGTCATCGTGACGCCGTCGTTCCCGTACCTCGCGCAGGTCGCTGTGCTGGCGAAAGGGAAGAACATCACCCTCGCGGCGCAGAACTTCCACCCCGAGGAGAACGGCGCCTTCACCGGCGAGGTGAGCCTCGCGATGCTCACGGACCTCGGCATCCGCACCGTTCTTATCGGTCATTCGGAGCGGCGCCATGTGATGGGGGAGACCCATGATCACCTGCGCAAAAAGGTCGCCTTTGCGC
>CALMRE010000022.1 GCA_937871295.1 uncultured bacterium
CGTGGTGGACGAACTTTCATGCTATGGCTAAAAAGACCGTAACGAAGGCGCTCATATCTGGCTTCGGCATACTGTCTATCGAGATGCGGCAGGCTATCGAAGCAGACCAAGCGGCTATCAATGCGGAAACCGGCGAGATGGAGTACATCGACAACAAGCAAGATGCTATTGTTGCTAAACCGCAGATAGAGGACTAACCATGGATAAATATCGTCGCGTTGAACCTTTATCTGTTTTGTCCCTTTTCGAGCATATTCTAAAAGGCGGCAATCTTTTTCAGCGTTGCGGAGATGGTAAGTGGAAATTTCTTCATAACACATGGGTAAAAAACCTACCAATTACCGTGATTCACAATATGATGTGCCGAAAGGTTATACTATGTGCCGTAGAAAATCCGCGCCAAATTCCAGATGACGAAGGAGGTCTGTAATGAAAATAACCGAAGTCTTTACACCGGAGCGCATTAAGGAACTGCTTGCTATGCCGATGGTGCATGGCGGTCATCATATCGCGGGTTCGTCGTCTATGGGCCGTCTTGCGCTCTGTAGTGGCGCGGCATTCATGGCACTTGATAACATCGAAGTTGACACAAGCAATGAGGACAGCGATGCAGGGACAGAAAAGCACAAGGCTATCGAGGATACTATCGTCGATGCTCTCAACAGCGGTGTCGCTCCTGTGGGCGATCATACCGAGGCGGCCTATAAAGCAGTCAAAGCCGCAATCGACGGCCTTAAAGAAGCAGGATGGACAATTAAAAGTGTCGATTCTGAAAAGACGCTGTTGCCCAAAGGAATAGGTCAGGGAACGCTCGACATTCTTATCACGGCAACGAAGGAAGGAAAAGGCGAACTGTGGTATGACATCGACTTCAAGACCGGCGTTGGTGCTTGTGCCACAGAGGCTACGCGGTGGCAACTTCTCGACCATGCGCGGCTGTGTTTTGACAATGGCGCATCAATCTACTACGGCAACTGTTTTTCTACAGAGCGCGGCGAATGGCTGTATGACGCGCCGTTCAAGTACCGCAAGGCAAGTGGCGACGATATACGGGTAAGGGAAAGCATAAATGAAGTTATTGACTATTCTCTTGACCCCGAAAAAGCCAGACTTTGCCCGTCCGACGAAGCCTGCAAGTATTGTCGCGGTGCTTTGTCTGGCAAGTGTCCTGCTTTCGTAGCGCAGAACCGTGAGGCTTTCAGTGCAATCGTACCGCATGAGGATGTGTCGGTATTTGCCGCCATCGAATTGATTAAGCGCGGTCATGTTACGCCTGCTATGAGCGCAAAGATTGATGAAGGTAAAGTGCTACTCAAAAGAGCGCAGGATTATCTTGACGGCTTGAAGAACGAACTTGACGGCGCAGTTAAGACGCTCGGCGGTACGGAAAAGTATGCAGTCGTCACCCGCAAGGCAGGCGTGAAGGTTGATTATAAGGCGTGCTGGCAGTCCGTTAAAGATAAAATACCTAACTTCGTTATTGTTGAGCAGAACAACAGTAAGCCGACTGCCGAAAGCGTTTCCGTTACACCGCGTCAACGAAAGACTTCTACGGATGCGGGCGTGGCGATCCTCCCCGCCACAAATACCGACACACCTTCCGTAGTAGAAAAAGGGGCCACCGATGAGCCGAATCAGGCAAACCCCCAACCCAAAGAGAACCCGGCGCATGAAGAAACGGCAGTATCCCCGACTGTCGCGCCGGTGGTGGCCCCTTCCACTGTTACTGAACCGCCTGTTAAGGCACGCAAGGAACGCGCTGACAAAGGAAAGCCGCGTGGGCCTCGTGTAGTGCCGCAAGCACAGCAGACTCTTGACGGTGGGCCTATCGGCGAGATACAGGCTGGCATTATCCGCGAGATAGAGGCAACGGTAAAAGAGAAAGTAGCGCCGGATGATGTTGCCGCTTTTTACCAGACATACCGCGCAAAGATCGGCAAGGAACTGTCACAGATGAATGCCGACGAACTGCGTGCAATGGCGTTGGAGGCGTCGCAACTGTAATGCCTATTTGCAACACCTGTCAGCATTGGACTTATACCGGCGACAATCACGGTGTATGTAGTGCTTGCGATATGCCTGAACTGCGGCATAAGGATAGTTACTGCCCGTTGTATGAGGACAAGGCAACGAAGTTCATTCAAGAATGGTTGTTGCCTTGTCTAAAAATGCAGAGAGAAGTAGATAGTTTTTTACAACAATTCGAGGCGGCGACGGGCGTTCCCGTGAGCATTGCCCCGAAACGCGATGGAGGGAA
>CALMRE010000023.1 GCA_937871295.1 uncultured bacterium
GGCATCCGTTCAAGTACGGCAAGGTCTATGAAGGAAATGTGGTGGACAACCGGCTCACCTTCATCAACGGCGACCTCGAGATATATGTCTGCGATCTCGACAAACTACCATACGATCCCTCGAAAGAGTGCATCAGAATAGACCGCACGGGAGAAAACCCATCACGGCCGCGACTGAACGAAGAGAACAAAAATCAGTTGGTCTACTTTGCGGGCGTAGGAGAGTACGGCATGACGCTGGTGGATATCTCCGGAACGACTCCCGCGTACAGCCTGATCTCCATCACGCCGTCCGACACACAGACCATAACCATGGGGCCGGAACAATTTAAAGGAAATACCATTCTCTACATAGAAGCATTCATGCCCCCAAACGAAGAAACGCGCAAGGACTATAAGGCCTGTTTCTACCGGCTAGACACGAAGAAGCAGTATTGCCCGACGAAGCCCACAAAACAAGAGGATGGTCGTTACGATATGGGTTTCAATTCCTTCGATGGCAACTACCAACTCTGGAAGACTCCGGCTGGGACAACCTCGCGCTTCCGCGACATTTCCTGTTACTGCGAGAAAGAAGGCGTCTGCCCGTTCGAGGGATTGACGCGGTGAAGTTACGCCGCGTTCGCGGTGATCACTTGTTGGAGTTCTTCCCGGCGACCGACTCAAGCAGTTGGACATCGGCCATGTCCTTGGTGCGGCCGACGGCTCGTTTGTTCGCAATGATCTCATTGATACCGATGAAGGGGACCGGTACGCCACCGTAGGTCGTATTTCCCTTGTTCCTGTCGGCCTCTTCCCAGGAAACGCCGGTAATGGAGGTGAGGATATCCACCCGGAGCGGCGCAACGCCGAGTTGCACCACCTGATCGGGATCGCTGAAATCGGCGACCGTCAGACCAAGCGAACCGAAACCGAAATCATCGAGCGCCGCAAGGAGCCGCGTCGCATTCTCTTTCGTCGGCCGGACAAGGACATCGACATCGCCGGTGAAGCGCGGTACGCCGTGAAAGGCCATCGCATAGGCCCCGACGACAAGATACTCAACGCCCCGCGCGTTTAACGATGCGAACAGTTCTTTGAATTCCTTTTGAGGTGTCGGCATGCTGTGCTCGTAAAAAATCGACGGCGGCTACCCGTTCGGCGGGTGTCTTTGAAAGCCAGAAAAGCAGGTCGGCCTTCTGTTCATCAATCGCGCCAAGTTTGTGTTTGTTGACCGATCTCTCAATCATGAAAGGAATATATCGTTATCCGGCGCGATTGTCAAGCGCAAAGAGGCGTTCGCCTCTTAATCGAAGTGCATCGACTTGCGGGCGAAGGTGAGGACGAAGACCTTGTCGGCGCCGTTATTTTTGAGGAGCGTCGCTATCTCGTTGGCGGTGGTGAGCGTCGTCGCGACATCGTCGATGAGGAGGAACCGCTTGCCGGTCACCGGCCGGGTGAGGGCGAAGGCGCCCGAGAGGTTCCGTTTCCGTTCGTCGAGCGACAGCTCCGCCTGCTGTTTGGTCCGCTTCACCTTTTTGAGCAGTTGGGTATCCAACAGCATCACGCCGCGCCGCGCCACCTCATCGGCGAGCACCGCCGCCTGATTGAAGCCGCGCAGAAAAAGCGCCATCCGGCTCATCGGCGGGAATATGACGCGGTCGGCGATGCGCATCGGGTCGGGGATGTGGGTGCCCAGAAAGCGTCCCATCGCGACGGCCGACCGGTAGATCGGGCCGTACTTCATCGTCGTCACCGCCTTGGCGACCGCTCCGGCGTAGATGAAGGGACTGGCCGCCGCATCGAAAGCGAACTTTTTATCGCGGCAGAACCGGCAGCCCAGTTCATCGCCGTTCGGCTGTTCGATGAAACCGCCGCACTTGGGACAGCGGCGGACTATATCGAGGGCGTAGCGGCCGCAGTCGGGGCAGAAGAGTTCGCCGCTTCTCACGATGGTGGCGCAGGAAAGACACGCGGCCGAGAGGAGCGCGGGACCGTTCATGGCAGGGCTTCCTCACTGCGGAAGATGAGCGGCGCGGTGTAGCAGGAGATGTAGAGTTCGCCTGAAATGTAGCCGTTCTCGAAGAGTTTGTCCATCAGCCGTTGGAGGCGGGCCATCCGCGCGTCGGATACCGAGCCGCGCGCATATTCGTACTGGAAGTTCTTCGGATTGGGGATGATGGAGGCGAGCCATGCCGCCTCGTTGGGCAGGAGTTCTTCGGGCAGTTTGCCGAAATAGTATTGCGCCGCCTGCCCGATGCCGAAGATGCCGGGGCCCCATTCGATGATGTTGAGGTATATCTCGAGTATCCGTTCTTTCGGGAGCGTCGCGTCGATCTCAATGGCGAGGAGCAGTTCGCGGAATTTGCGCAGGATGGTCTTGTTACGGGTCAGAAAAAGGTTCTTGACCAGTTGTTGGGTGATGGTCGAACCGCCGCGCAGTTCACGCCGTTTCAGATTGTCCTTGAACGCGGCGTCCATCTCGGCGAAGTCGATGCCGTGGTGCAGGAAGAAGCCGGCGTCCTCCGACAGCACCACCGCGCGGTAGATGTATTCGGGGATGAGGGCGATGGGGGTGTAGGTGATGCCGCGGTTCTTCACCTCGACCCGGAAGGTGGCGCCGCTGTTGTCGGTAAAGAAATAGTCGAACCCGGAGCGGTAGTGGTCGAGCCGGTCGGAGCGCTGTACGAGGCCGTCGAGCGAGCCGCCGATGCCGATGGCGTCGAGCACGATATCGCCCGGCAGGAACTCTCCCGCGGCCGTCAGCGACGCGCTGAGGTTCCCCTCCATGAGGAAATCGTCGAACAGCCGGTTCTTGACGACCGTGGCCAACAGGTTGATCGACGCCTTGGTGATATCGGCCGCGATGTCGAAACGGCGCTCGACGAAGGTGCCGCGCACATGGGCCTCGATCCCGCCGATGGAAAGGGTGAGATCGTTGAAAAAGGCACTCTGTTTCGCGATGTCGGCGGTCGCCTCGCCGTGTATCCGCAGGAAGGGGAGGGCGAAGGGTTCGGTGTCGACGAAGGGGTGGGCCACCTCGATGTTCGAGAGCGACAGGTCGGTGCGTAGAAGCGCCGTCCCGCTCTCCTCCATCAGGTCGATGGAGCCGTCGAGCCGGCCGCGGGCGTACTCATCCTTTTCGGGAAGCCACGGCCGGGTATAGGGGGCGATGGGGAACTGGTTGAAAAAGGCGGTCAGCCGCCGGTCGCCGAGCGATCCGGAGACGGTCACGAACGAGCCGTTGCCGTCGTCGGCCGGTTTGAGCGTCAGCGCGACGGTTCGCGCCTCGTAGCGACCCTCGAGGGCGAAGGCGATGGCGCGGCCGTCAACCGCCACTTCGGTGCGGGCCGCCGAAAAAGAGAAGGCGAGCGTTCGCTCCTTTTTCTCTTTTTTCGGTTCTCCGGCCGCGCCGTCCGGTTTCAGGAGGAGTAATGCGAGTTCCTTCATCTCTGCGGGGTAGAGCTGCGCCGTGTCGCAGGCGATGGCGAGTTCTCCGTTCTTCTCGGTGAGGAATACGATGAGCCGCGAAACGGTACACCCGTTGAGCGACGCGGCCGGACCGCGGTCGGGGGGCGCCGCCGATATGAAGGAGAAGGAGACGGAAGGGGGAAGAATGCCTACCGAATCGATCTCGTACAGCACCTTGACCGGGGCGCTGGCCAACCGTGCGTCGATGAGCGCGGCGACCTTGCGCGGCAGGTAGATCGTCTTCAGGAAAAGGTATGCCGTCAGCAGAAGCGCCGCGACTATGGCGGCGACGAAAATGAATTTGACCGTCCGGCGCATGACCCAACCGTTAAAACAGCGCCCCATTATCAGAGAAGAGGGACAAAAAGCAAGAAAGGGACGGGTGAAATGTTGCAATGCGGCGCCGTCCCTCTATGATGCCGGAGAAACCCGCGCGGAGGCGAAGATGACCTTTCCGATACGCATAGTGCCGGTCGGCCCGGTGATGGCCAACTGCCACCTCCTTGAATTTCCGGAGAGTGTCGTCCTGATAGATCCGGGCGGCGACCATGAGGCGCTCCTGAAACTCATCGGGAAGCGCACCGTCGCGGCGATGCTCTTCACCCACGGCCACTACGACCATATCGGGGCGCTCGCACCGCTCAAGGAGCGTTTCCCGGCGGCGGCGGTGATGATACACCGGCTGGAACGCGACTTCCTTTCCGACCCGTCGCTCAATCTTTCCGGACACTTCGGTATCAACGAGGCCTACACCCGCCCGCCGGAGCGGCTGCTGGACGACGGCGATCGCATCGCCCTGCCCGACGGTTCCGAACTGACGGTCATCCACACGCCGGGCCATACCCCGGGCGGCGTCTGTTTCCTCGCCGGCGGCGTTCTTTTTTCGGGCGACACCCTGTTCCGGGAAAGCATCGGCCGTTGCGATCTGCCGGGGGGCGACGAGGCGCTCATCATTAAAAGTATCCGCGAGAAACTCCTGGTCCTTCCCGATGATACCCGCGTCCTGCCGGGCCATATGAACGCGACGAGCATCGGGTACGAAAAGAAGAATAACCCCTTCTTCGCGGAGGGGTAAAAAATGGACAAAGAAGGGCGCTTCGGTATAGTTATGCCGACGTAAGAACCCCCGAGGGAGGAAACATCATGCCGACCACAGGAAGACGGGCGAGCAAGGATCGCCGCGACGGCGATCAGGCCCATTTCCCCAAAGACGATCGCCGCAAGGAGCGGCGCGGCAACGATCGCCGCACCAAGGACCGTATCCCCGTCAAGATGTGGATCCGCAACATCGACGGCGAGGCGAACTATTTCCAGCAGACCGCCAATCTCAGTATGAACGGCATGTATATCCTCGCCCCCGCCCCCTACGAGCAGGGGACCCGGATACAGGTCGAGTTCCAGGTGCCGGGCGGCAATCGCGTGGTCCGGTGCACCGCCGAGGTGGTGGGGCGCCGCGAAGAGGGGCAGTTCTGGGGCGTCAGCGTCAAGTTCATCGATATTCAGAAGCAGGACAAGGCCGAGATCGAGAAGGCGATCAACAATCTCATTTCCGAATACTGGTATCTGGTCGATTAAATGCAGTTCAAACGGACCGATGTGCTGGTCATCGGCAGTGGTCTGTCGGGCCTGTTCGCGTCGCTGGTGCTTGCCGAACGCGGACTTAAGGTCCTCATCGTCACCAAGGAAGATATCGACATCTCCAACAGTCATTTCGCGCAGGGCGGCATTGCGACCGTCATAGACTTCGATCAGGATAGTTTCCAGAAACACATCGACGATACCGTCACGGCGGGCGACGGGCTCAACCGTCGCGACGTGGTCGACCATTTCGTCCGGCGCGGCCCCGGCATCATCGAGAGCCTGCGCGCCCTCGGGGTCCAGTTCTCGACCCGCGGCGACGGTCACCTCGACCTCGGCTGTGAGGGGGGACACACCGAGAGGCGCGTGGTCCACGCCGGAGACATCACCGGGACCGAACTGATATCGGTGCTCAAGGATCGGGTGGTGAAAGACCGCCGCATCACCATCTGGCAGCATCATACCGCGATAGACCTCATCACGACGCGCAAGTTCACCCTCTCCGCCGAAAACCGGGTCGCCGGCGCCTACGTGCTGACGCAGGAGGGGGTGGTCATCACCGTCGCCGCCGGTTCGGTGCTGCTTGCGACGGGCGGCTGCGGCAAGGTCTACCTCTATACCTCCAACCCCGATGTGGCCACCGGCGACGGGATCGCCATCGGTTTTCGCGCCGGTGTGCCGGTGGCGAACATGGAGATGGTTCAGTTCCACCCGACGATACTCTACCACGAAAAGATGCGCTCGGTGCTCCTGTCGGAGGCGCTGCGCGGCGAAGGGGGGATACTGAAGACCCGCGACGGCCGCACCTTCATGGAGAAATATCATCCCATGAAATCGCTGGCGCCGCGCGATGTGGCGGCGCGCGCCATAGACCACGAACTGAAAAAACGGGGCGACGACTTCGTCCTGCTCGACATGACGCGCCTCGATCCCGCCTTTCTGGAACACCGCTTCCCGAATCTGTTGAAGAAATGTCTCGACGCCGGCATCGATATGCGGCACGAGGCGATACCGGTGGTCCCGGCGGCCCACTACCTGTGCGGCGGTCTCCAGTGCACGCCCGACGGCGCGACCTGTATCCCCGGGCTGTTCGTCGCCGGCGAAGTGGCACACACCGGACTGCACGGCGCGAACCGGCTCGCCTCCAACAGCCTGCTCGAGGCTGCGGTCATGGCTCAAGGCGCCGCAGAAGGCATCCTCGCCCGCCATGTCGTTCCTCCCGATGAGATCGCTCCGCTACCGCGCTGGAACGAGGAGGGGGTGGTCGACAGCGATGAGCAGGTCATCGTCAAACAGAACTGGGACGAGATCCGCCACTGCATGTGGAACTATGTCGGTATCGTCCGCAGCGACCGGCGGCTGGAGCGGGCCTTGAAGCGTATACTGCTCATCCGGCAGGAGATCACCGAATACTATTGGAACTTCACCGTTACGCGCGATCTGCTGGAATTGCGCAACCTTGCGCTGGTGGCCGAACTCATCGTCCGCAGCGCCATAAAACGAAAGGAATCTCGCGGTATCCACTACAACACCGATCATCCGCACAAACTGTCCGAGATACGCGATACCGAACTGTGTCCCGGGGAATTGTCCGACTAGGCGTTCAGATAGAGCGCCCCTTCGCCGCACCAGTGGGCGACCATATCCATCACATCGCATTCGGGGAACTTCTTGCGGAGTTTGCCGAGCGTCGTCTCTCCGTGTTCCGCGAGATGGGAGAAGAGCGCCCCCTCCTCTTCGGTCACCGATCGGGTAAAGACGCCGCCGTCGATGCGGTAGATAAGGCCGAAAAGATGTTCCTTCTCCTCGTCGGCGGCGAAGCGGCGCAGGTCGATATAGCCGGCGTCGATGACATCCTCTATATTGTAGGTGAAGCGGCGGACGAAGGCCGAGGCGTTCATACCCACGACCGCGGCATCGTTCATCGCCTCTATCTGGTAGGGAAAGGTGAGGCGATCCTCGCTTTCGATCATGAGGGCGGTGGTGTAAAGCCGGTTATGGGTGAGCAGGTCCTCCGCCAGCGGCCAGATCTTTTTCTTCTGCTGTTTCTCGTAGAGTTGGGCGAAAAATTCGCGGATCCGGTCGAAAAGCAGGTCGAACTCGGGTTCTTCATCCTGTGCCGCCGCCCCTTTGCGGAGATACTTGTTCCAGCGTTCCACCAGTTCGGTGCATTTAAGATCGAGGCTGGCGGAGAGCATCGTGAATATCGATACCATGCGACCGCGGTTGTAGAGCAGCTCGACGCCGTCGGCGATCTCGTCCATCTTCTCGACATCGCGTTTCGAGAAATGGGGACTTTCGATGATGTGCCACGGGTACTCATGCCCTATGCGCAGGTCGAATTCGCGGATGCGGTTGTAGACGCGGGTGCCGGGGTAGAGCGAAAGACGGTAGGCGTTGATATTCACCGGCCACAGGTAGAATGCCTGTTCAAGGTCGTCGAGGAAGTCCTGATAGGTCGTCCGGGGCAGTCCCGCGATGATGTCCAGCGTGAAGGGGAGATAGGGATAGTTGTTGATGTAGCGGATGTTCTGGAGAGTTTTTTCGATATTCAACGAGGTGACGAGGTTCTCGAGCACCTTGCCCTTGAAGGTGGGAACGCCGAAATGGAGCAGGACATTCATCGAGGCCAGCGCGTCCATCTCTTCCCGGGATAACAGATCGGGCCGCACCTGCATTTCGATGCGCGCTCCCGGCAGATATTCGTCGATCATCGCCAGTATCTTGGTGAAGTGCTGGTGGCTCAGGTTGAACAGCGGAGCGCCCAGGACGAGGTGGCGCACGCCGTGGTCGCGGAAGAGCGTCAGTTCGGCCTCGAGATATTTGAAACTGTGATGGCGCACATTGGAAAGATGGGAGAATTCGACGCAGAAGTCGCAGCGGAAAAGGCATCCGCGAGAGGTCTCCCAGTGGACCGAGGTGGTCTCATCGACCGGGATAAGACCGGCAAGGTAAGGAGACGGAAGCATGTCGATCGGATCGAGCACGCGCCGCGCGCCGTAAATGTAGGTCTTTTGTTTGTCGTCGCGGAAAATGATATCGGCCGCCTGCGCCGGTGAAGAGCCGTCGGCGGTGAGGGCGGCGACCTCGTAGAGCGGCAGTTCCGGCTCGTCCTGTATGACGAAACGGACCGCTCCTTTGAGGTAGTCGTCGGGGTGTGCGAAGGAGTCGTGCCCCCAGACGCCGATAAGGCTTTTCGTATCGCCGATCTGCGCCACGGTGCGGCGGAAATAGTCGATATTCCAGTGGAGGAGACGGAACAGCACCACCTGATAATTCCCGTTCACCACCATCGCCGCCGCCGTCGCCACATCGTCGGTGAGCGCCAGTTCCACGATGTCGGCGCGGAAACGCCCCCCCGAACGCTCTTCGACGAAAGCCTTGGTGGTGTTTACGTGGTAATCGATCTCGCGCGACATGCGGCTTTTGCTGATGGTGACGAGCGCTATTTTCACGAGGGGCCTCGAAGAGGTGTCAGGAGGGTGATGTCTCAGAGCGACGAAAGATAACTGTGGATCGCCTTGTACTCTTTTGACGACTCGGAGTATTCGACCTTGTCACCCTCGGTCTTGAGCGCCTCGGCAAGAAGCGGAAGGAACGCCTTGTCCTCGTTCTTGAGGAGCGCCTGCGTCAGCGCGACGCGGACGTACGGTTCGGTGTGGGTGAGTATCGGTTTGAGCTGGTCCTTGTACTGGCTGAGTTTCCCGGCGAAGCCGATCATGTAGACCGCCTTCTCGACGACCGGAGCCTCTTTGTCGGCCAGTTTCTTGGCGTAGCAACCCATATCGGCGGCGCACTCTTTGACCGACTCGGCGCGTTTTACGAACCGCTCCATCAGGCCGTAGGTGCGGATGGAGGAGTCGTAATTCGGGTCGAGCATGGCCTGCAGTTTCATCTTCTTTTCCTTGTCCTCGGGCTTCATGGTGGCGTAGTCCTTGTTGCCCTTCATCTGCTTGTCGAGTTCGGCCATCGCCTTCTCTTCGACCTTTTTGACATAGGCTTTGGTCTCGGCCACGAGTTTGTTCCCCATGGCGATGAACTCCTCGGCCGCCTTCGGATCGCTGATCATGCGGGAGTAGGCATCGGCCGCCCACACCTTCGGTTCATAGAAGACGATCCACTGCCCATCGACATTCTGTTCCTTTTCGTCGGGGGTCTTGATGACCTCGAGCAGGTAGGGGAGCGACTTGGGATCGCCGAGGATCGCGAGTGCTTCGGCGCCCTTCATGCGGATGGATATCTCCTGACCGCGCAGGGCCATCTTGGACGCGATCTTTCCCTCTTTGCTGTTATCCTGTTCGCCTTTCTTCTTCGCCGCCTCCTTGAGGGCGAACTTCTTGCTGACCATGCGCAGGATGGTGTCGGTCGCCTTGAAGTCGCCGAACTTGGCCAGCGAAGTGGCAAGGTGCTCGGCGAGGAAGGGCTGCTTCTGTTCTTTGGATAACTGGTCGTTGAGTTCGGCCATCAGCATGTCGACCGCTTTTTTGGAGCGGATGTCGGCGAGGATGATGGAGGTTTTGACCTTCGTGGTGGCGTCGATGCCGGCGATGGTGCCCTTATACTCGCCGTCCTTATCGCATTCGCCCTTCTTTTTCTTCTCGGGATCCATGTACTCGGGGCAGAACTGCTTCATCGCCTTGTCGCGGTATTTGTCGAGTATCTCGTTGACCGCGACATTCTGGTTGTTGTAGGCCTTCATCAGTTCGTCCTCGGCGTACTTGCCCATGCGGATGAGCGATTTGCGCGCTTCGGGGAAGAGGCTGAAGCCCATTTCCTCGTAGAACAGCGCGGCGACGAGCGTTTTGACGACCGACGGGTCGCCGAATTCGCCGATGACGCCGGCGGTGGTGTATTTCGTGCCGAAGTCCTCGTACTTTGATTCGAAGGTGGCCATGATCTGCGGCATGAACTGTTTGCCCGCCTCCGGCATCTTCGAGAGCGCCTCGATGGCGGCGCGCTTCGCGACCGATTCGGGTTTCTCGCGCTGGCCCGCGGCGAGTCCTTCGGGGGTCTGTATGGTGAAGTATTTGCCTAGTGTCGGGGCGGCGGCCGGATCGCCGATGGCGCCGAGCGCCATGGCGGCCGCTTCGAGCGTTTTGAGGTTGCGGACATTCAGGGTCTTCAAACATTCATCGACGATCTCGCCGATGATCGGAACGGCGACCGGGTCGCCGATCTGTCCTACGGCATTGAGCGCCATCGGGATATCGGGGGTCTTGTCGAGGGAGAGGAGTTTCTTGACCGTCTTCTCCTTATTCTCGATAAGATCCTTGTCCTTGACGACCTGGTTGATGGCCCAGGTGCGCGATTCCTTGGTGTACAGTTTACTGAGGTACTGATCCTCATGGTTGCCGCAGGCGGTCAGAATGGAAACCGCTGCGGTGAAGGCGAGCGTCATGGAAATCGTTCTCATCGGACACCTCTCCGTTGTAAAGTCAGCGAAACCGTTACAATTCCGGTTCACTCTAGCAAAAAAAAGATAAAATTCAACCTTTTTGAGACGTTTTTTTCGATGAAGATTTTTATTGATAAATCCAAAATACTATTTATGATTACGGCGGTTTTGCCCAAAGGAGGCGCGCATGAAAGTGAAGCAGATGAGCAACAAAAAGAAAATGCAGCTCTACGGGTTCAACAACCTTACCAAGACCCTTTCCTTTAATATATACGATGTCTGTTACGCGATGACCCGCGAGGATCGCCGCGCCTATATCCAGTACATCGACGAGGAATACAATTCGGACCGGCTCACCGGCATACTCGAACAGGTTTCCGAGATCATCGGCTCCAACGTCCTCAACATCTCCAAGCAGGATTACGACCCGCAGGGGGCGAGCGTGGTCGTGCTTATTTCCGAGGAGAAGGTGGTGCAGGGGGGAAAACTCGAGGGCTCCATCTACGAGGGTGCGGGCGATTGCCCCGAGAACGGCGAAGGGGGCGATGTGACCATGCACCTCGACAAGAGTCATCTCACGGTCCACACCTATCCCGAAAGCCACCCCGACAGCGGCATATCGACCTTCCGCGTCGACATCGATGTGTCGACCTGCGGCCGGATATCGCCCCTGAAGGCGCTCAACTTCCTGCTCGACAGCTTCGAATCCGACATCATCAACATCGACTACCGGGTCCGCGGCTTCACGCGGGTCATGGACGGCCGCAAGATATTCCTCGATCATAAACTGCACTCGATACAGAACTTCATCCATCCCGACACCCTCGACGCGTTCCACTGCGTCGATCTCAATGTCTATCAGGACAACATCTTCCACACCAAGATGATCCTGCGCGATTTCGATCTCGACAACTATCTGTTCGGCGTCTCGAAGCGGCAGATCAACTCCATGGAGAAGCGCAAGATCAAACAGCGCCTCACCCGCGAGATGAACGAGATATTCTACGGTCGCAACCTTCCCTCGATGCCCAAACTTTTCGGTCCCGGATGAACCTCGCCGACATCACCGGCGCTGTTGCCGCGATCCTCACCACCGTGTCGTTCGTGCCGCAGGCGGTCCGCATCATAAAGACGCGGCATACCCACGACATATCGCTGCCGATGTACGCCCTGTTCTCCATCGGCATCCTCTTGTGGCTGATCTACGGGATCCTGATAGGGGACGCGCCCATCATCGCGGCGAACATCGTGACGCTTGCCCTGTCGCTGACCATCCTGATACTGAAACTGCGCTGGGGCTGAACTAGTGCGCTTCGACCGAGATATCGCCCGATATCGTTTTGACCTGTACCTGCTTCTGCGCCCCCTTTTCTTCGGAGGCGTTCACCGACAGCGTCCCCGACACCGACTCGGTGGTGATGTCGTAGGGTTCGTTCCCCGGCAGGCGGAGCCGTATGTCGCCCGACACCGCCACGGCGGCGGCGAAGAGCGTCAGTTCCTTGAGTTCGGCGGCGATGTCGCCCGACACGGCCGATGCGGTCAGGTCGCCCGTCAGTCCCTTGACGGCGATGTCGCCCGATTTGCTTTCGACCGCCAGTTTCCCGACCGCGATATCCTCGGCGCGGATGTCGCCCGATATCGTTTTTACCTCCAGATCGTACCGTTTCCCCAGCGGCAGATAGAGGGTCAGGTCGCCCGAATCGGTCGGGGGCATCCGCAGATTGACCGCATGGTGGCGTTTCCGCAGGCTGAACGGCGGAACACGGATCTCCAGTTTTTCGCCGGTCCGTTTGCAGTTCACTCCGGCGTCGGTGTCGAGCACCGGCGCGGCGTCGGTGATGGTCTCCAGCCGCACCCCGGCGGTGATGGTGGAGACACTGATGCTCTTCAGATCGCCCTCGAAATCGGCGACCGAACAGCCGCGCATCGGCTCCATCCCTTCGCGGATGAGCCCCGTCACATTCTTGAACAGCGGCGAGAGTCCGCTCTGGCTAAAGGCGGTGCCTGCCTGCGCCGCGTTGAAGAACATCCCGAAGGCGACGGCGAACGAGACGCCCGAAAGCGCGATGCAGATGAGCGCGGTGAACACTTTCCTACGCATGGGCCCCTCCCGCCCGGCGGGCAAGGCCGATATTGAAGTTGACCCACCACTTGATCGCCTTCACGGCAAGCGCGGTCACCACCGACAGCAGCATCGTCCCGCCGATCCCGAGCAGGAGCGCCCCGGCGCCGAAGAAGACGAGGAACGGGGAGGCGAAGAAATTAAGTATCGGAATGGGTATGGTCACCAGTCCCGCGATGATGACGACCACCCCCAGTATCGCCGCAACCCACGCGACGATCCACGAGGCGAGCCACATCCAGAAAAGCGACATGACCGGCGTGGCGAGCACCATTACATTAAGCGCGATGAGAACCGCACCGGCGATCCACATCTTCGTCCGGTCGACCGGTTCATCGACGATTGTAACGCCGACGGGCGCTTCGCCGCGGTACTGCCGCGCGATCTCTTCGGGCATCCCGAGCGAGAGGGCGATATCGGCCTCCGACTTGCCCGACTCGGCGCCGATGCGGAAATGCTCCTCATAGTCGCGGAGGATATCCTCGACCTCCGGTAGGGGAAGCCCCGCAAGGCTGTCCCGAAGCCGTGCCAGATACTGTCTCTTATCCATTGCTGCGCCCCCCTTTGTTGCTGGTTATGATCGTGTCGACGCTTTTCGAGAACTTGGTCCATTCGCCGATGAGCTGATCGCGCATCCGTCGTCCGGCGGTAGTGAGCCGGTAATACTTGCGCGGCGGCCCGCCGCTCGATTCGGTCAGATAGGTCTCGCAGTACCCCTCGTTCTGGAACTTCCGCAACAGCGGATAAATGGTCCCCTCGGCGATCTCGATGTTCTCCGAGATACGCTTCACCAGTTCGTAGCCGTAGCAGTCGCCTTCGGCCACCACCGCCAGCACGCACAGGTCAAGGACCCCTTTCTTGAATTGAACATTCATGCTGCCTCCTACACTAAGCACGGTACAACATACAACACGCTACTGTATAAAGCAAGGTACTAACAGAAAAAAGTAGATAACTTATTGATATCGTTCAAAAGAGACTTCACTTTTGTGGCATCGCAAGCCCCTTTTCTTGCGAAAAGTTGCGGAGGCGGCTATCATGCCGTCAGCTTTTTCACGGGGAGGTGTCATGCGTTTCGTATGGTTCATGCTGGTGGTGGCGGGGTGGGGGATCGCGGCGGCCGAGGTGCCGGGGATCCATGCCCGCGAACTGGCGTCGCACCGCAGCATCGCGCCGCTCGCGGTGTACGACAACGGGCCGGTCGCCTATGCCGGCGAGATGGGGAGCCCGATCGTCAACAAGCGGGTCTTCGGCTATCTGCCGTACTGGGCGAACGACACGGCGAACCTCAAGTACGCGCTCCTGACCGACATACTGTTCTTCTCGTGCGAACTGGCGGCCAGCGGCGCGCTGGGCGACTGCCACGGCTGGCCCGACGCGGCGCCCATCGCCGAGGCGCAGGGCTACGGCGTGAAGGTACACTTGGTCGTGACCGGCTTCGACAAGGCGACGGTGCTGGCGCTGGTGGGGAGCGAGGCGCAGAAGGCGACTTTCTTCGCGGCGACCTACGCCCTCGTTCGCGACGCGGGGGCTGACGGGCTCAACATCGACTTCGAGATATCGAGCGGCGACGACAGCGTCGCCATCGCCGATTTCTTCGCCGATCTGGCCGGCTACTTCCACAGCCGCGACGCGGCGCTCGAGGTATCGGCGGCGCTTTGGGCGGTCGATTGGCAGGATACCTTCGAGATAGGCGACATGGGGGGGATGGACCATTTCTTCATCATGGCCTACGACTACCACTGGAAAGGGGGCGACCCCGGCCCGGTCTCTCCGCTGAGATCGGGTGCGCCGTGGGCGACCGGCGGCATCTGCGTGACGCGTTCTTATGAAGACTACGCGGCGAAGCTCGGCGGGACGGGGCTTGCGCGGCTGATACTCGGCTTCCCGTACTACGGTTACGACTGGCCGTCGACCTCCGACGCGGTGCCCGGGACGCAGACGGCCAACGGCGTCGCGGCGCTCTACAGCGCCATCGACATGACCGATGCGACCTATGATGACGGTTCGGGGACGGTCTACAAGGCCTATCAGAGCGGCGGCTGGCATCAACTCTGGTTCGACAATCCCGATACCTTCGCCCAGAAACTCGCCTTCGTCAATGACAACCCGTCGGGCGGCGCCGGGATGTGGGCGCTGACCTATGACGGGACCGCCGACGACTACTGGCGCGAACTGGCGGCCGCCTTCACCGACCGCGTGGCGGGCTCGGCCGCCGACCCGGTGATCGCCGACATCTTCCCGTTCGTCCATGAGAGTACTACCTATTACTATATGTCCGATGAATTCGACGCCTACACCTGCGACAACTATGAGAACAGCGCCGCGCTGAACGAAGAGGGGCCCGAGATGCTCTACGAACTGCGGCTGAAAGGTTCGGGGACCCTGACGCTCACCCTCACCAAAGGGGAGGGGAGCGACGCGGCGGCGCGCGAGGATCTCGACATCCACCTGCTCCGGAGCTTGTCGCCCGACGACTGCATCGACCGCGATCACCTAACGCTCACCGCCCAGCTCGACGCCGGGACCTACTACGCCGCCGTCGATACCTATGTGAACGGCGACGGCGTCCGGATGGGGGGCGCCTACCGGCTGGAGGCGGCGTGGGAGAGTGACGACGATTCAGTGACGGTCGATGATGACAGCATGGCTGGGGACGAAATGGACGACATGGACAGCGTGGACATAGTGGACGATATGGCTGAAATGGACATGGTGGACACCGACATGTCCGACGATTCCTATGAGCCCATTTCGTCCATGGAGTCCATCCCGTCCACCGATGATATTCCCGTCGCCGACAGCGACTCCGCCGGTGCTTCCGGCGGGTGCGGTTGTGAACTTCTGATCAACTAATAATTGACAGAGCGTTTTCGGTAGTGTATCACTACAGAGGTTGATTGCGGAGTAGGCCATGAATTCACAGCAAAAAGGTCTGTACATCGGCGGTTTTGTCGTCATGTTGCTGGTGATCGCGGGGAATCTCTTCCTCTTTTCGCGCATGAGTCTTCTCAAGGACGATGCTTCGGTCATCAATCTGCTTGACGCGGTGATGGGCGGTATCCAGCGTACCGTCAAGGCCGAACTGGGGGGGCGGAACGCAGACCCCTTTATCAACGAGATCGACAGGTCGCTTTCCCTTCTGGGGGAACATGCCGAGGTGACCGGCAATGCCGAGATGGCCCTTTCGGTGACCGAAACGCTCAAGGAGTGGGACCGGCTGAAGGAACTCCTCCTGCTGCACCGTCGGGATGCGGCGCCGGAACTGCGCGATCAGATATTGGTCTGGAGCGAATCGTTGTGGGATACCTCCGCCAAGGCGGTCCGTGTGGTGCAGGCCGATGCCGAGCGCCGCGTCAAACTCTTCTATTTCCTGTTGCCTAATATCATCTCGTTCCTTATTCTACTTCTTTTCGCTGTTGTGCTCGGGCGGCTGTATCTCCGCAATAAACTGCTCCATCTGGCGACCCACGATACCGCGACCGGGGCTCTCAATCCGGTCGCTTTCAACTACATACTGCAACAGTACCTTCTCCTGTCGGACCGTTACGAGCGCCCCAGTGCGCTCATCATGTTCAGTCTCGACGGTTACGATCGTTTGCTCCTGCACGGCCGCGACAAAACCGCCAAAGTGCTTTCGCTTCTGGTGGAACTGGTCCAGCGCGCCACCCGGCGCACCGATATCGTGGTGCGGTTCGCCGACGACCGGTTCGGCCTGCTGTTGCCCGAGACCGATCTGCCGCGCGCCGTCAAGATAGCGGAAAAACTGCGGACCGAGGTGATCGCTTTTCACTTTGGCCCCGAGCCGCTCGCCCTTACCGCCGGGGTCACGCAACTCGTGCCGGGCGAATCGCCCGATATGTTCCTCGGCCGCGCCGAGAGCGCTCTGAAGAAAGCCCAGAAAGACGAAGAGAAACGGATCGAGGCCTTCTGACCCGTTCACAGGGAGATGCTCATGAGAAGAAGCCTTTGCATCCTGTTGTGTGTCGCCGGACTGTCGATTCTTTCCTGCGCCACCGTCAAGCCGATCGACCGCTATGAACGGCGGATCATCCTGGACGGCGGGCCGCAGGAGGTCATGGTCATCGTCGAGGACGATACCCCGGCGGGGAACGAGTTCCTGCGCGAGAAGGCTCTCGACCTTGATCCGGCCGACACGCTCATCGACCATCTTGCCGCGCGGATGCTGGAGACGGTCAGGAAAGCGCCCGGCGTCGGTATCGCCGCGCCGCAGGTCGGCATCAGCCGTCGCGCCGCGTGGGTCATGCGGAAAGACAAGGAGAACGAGCCCTTCGAATTCTATATTAATCCGCACATCGTAGAGTTCAGCCCCGAGAAGGCGAGTGGCTGGGAGGGCTGTCTTTCGGTCCCGGCCGGCTTCGGAAAGGTGGAGCGGTCGCAATGGGTGGTCGTCGCCCATGACCGCAAAGGCGGGGGGCGGGTCACCGAACGGATCGAAGGCTTCACCGCCGTCATCTTTCAGCACGAACTCGACCATCTCGACGGGGTGCTTTTCATCGACCGGAAAGAGTCGGGCGATCTTATGCCCAAAGAGGCCTACTACGAGATGCGCCGCAAGGAGAAAGAGGCGGCGGGGGCCGGCGGAAAATAATGCTCCTAATGGGCAACAAATAATCGTCCGCTTCATTGACTTTACTTTCCAACTAGTATAAAATCGCGCGAGTTTACCAATTGAGGGGGCATCCCATGAGATCCGTGATCGCTTCGATGGTCGTTGCGTTGTCGTTCTTCTCGCTCGTTTCCTGTGGTGACGAGGAGAAGGACAAGGTAGTGGAAACGGTTCAGGCGAAGGTATCGGCGGCCGAAGGCGGCACCGTGGAGTCGGAATCGGGCGCCGTTAAGATGGACATCCCGGCCGGCGCGTTGCACGAGGATACCTACATCACCATAACGCTCATCAAAAAGGACGGCTATCCCGATGAGAAGAATGTCGTCAGCGACGTGGTCCGATGCGAGCCGTCGGGGCTCGTCTTCAAGGAGCCGGTGACGCTCAGCATCAAGCCGCTCAAAGACGGCACCGTGCCTGCGGGCCGGCGTTTGACGACCTCCATATACCGCAACGGCGAATGGCAGAACCGCCATTCGGGCGATCCGGTCATGTCCGGCGATCCGATCATGGCGGGCGACCCGATCATGGCGGGTGATCCGATCATGGCGGGCGACCCGATCATGGCCGGAAGTCCGATAGCGGCGGGCGATCCGATCATGTCGCAGGTCGGTCACTTCACCGATTTCTCCCTCTATTTTCAGGAGATACTGCCCGAGAACGACGATGACATCCTTGAAGATATCGACGAGGTTGAGGAGGAGGTCGTCGACGATACGGAGCCGGTCGATCTGGATAAGGTCGAGGCGGAGCCGACAGATGATGCCGCCGAACCGACCGACGACTTTGTCGAACCGGCCGACGAGGACCAGATGGTTGACCCCTGCGCCGGGGTGACCTGTTCCGGCCACGGCGTCTGCACGGTCGAACAGGGCGAGCCGGTCTGCATATGCGACCAGCCCTTCACCGCCAGCGGCCTCTACTGTGTGAACGACTGCACCGACGACACCGGCGTCATTATAAAAGGGAAAACCTGCGACGACGGCCTCTACTGCAACGGCATCGACGCCTGCGACGCGGCGGGCGCCTGCGCCGAACACCAGTTCATGAACGCCATGCCGCTGGATTGCTACGACAACAATGCGTGCACCGGTGAGCTCTGTGTCGAAACGAGCGGCGGTTACTTCTGTGACTATCCGGGAATGGCCGCCGGCACCCCCTGCGGATCGGACGCCAACGATATCTGCGACGATCCCGATACCTGTGACGGCAACGGCGTCTGCCTGCCCAACTGGGTCGCCTCCACCGTCGTCTGCCGCGATGCGGCCGCCGCCTGCGATGCCCCCGAATACTGCACCGGCGACGCCCCCTTCTGTCCGGCCGATATGAAATACGACGCCCAGACCCTCTGCCGCGGCGAAGCGGGCCTCTGCGACCTGCCCGAATACTGCGACGGCGCGAACGATTCCTGCCCGGCCGATCAGCGCCGCGAGCTCGGCTTCGAATGCGGACCGGCTGCCGGCGGCTGTGACGCGGTCGAGGTGTGCGACGGCATGAACGCCGCCTGTCCGACCGACGAAGTGCTTGCCCTTGACGCCGTCTGCCGCGACGCGGTCGGCGGTTGCGATATCGCCGAAGTGTGCGACGGCGCCACTAAGGTCTGCCCGGCCGACGAACTGACCGACGCGGGGACCGAATGCCGCGCCGCCGCGGGCGACTGCGACATCGCCGAAAACTGCGACGGCACCGCCCAGTGCCCGGCCGACACATTCAAGGCCACCACCGTCGAATGCCGCGCCGCCGCGGGTGACTGCGACATCGCCGAGCTTTGCGACGGCACCGCCCAGTGCCCGGTCGATGTCTTCAAGGCCGACACCGTGATCTGCCGCCCGTCGGCCACCGTCTGCGACGCGCCCGAGAACTGCATCGGCGACGCCGCCGCCTGTCCGGCCGATCTCGGCGCGGTGTACGGCTCTCCCTGCGACGACAACAACTCTTCGACCAAGAATGATATGTGCGACGGCGAGGGGATCACCGCCGAGAACTGTTCCGGCGAATACATCTACTGCTACGAAGGCGAACCCAACGGCGTCGACTGCGACTGCTGGGAGCCGTGGACCGGCCCGACCTGTGAAGAGTGCATGGAAGGGTACGTCCTTGTCGATTTCGACGGTACCTACTGCTCCGAAGATGCCGACGGCGACGGTTATGCCGACTACGAAGGCGACAACTGCCCCGAGCTCTACAACCCCGATCAAGAGGATTTCGACTACGACGGCGCGGGCGATCTTTGCGACTGCGCTCCGGAGAACGACATGGTGTACCCCGGGGCCTATGAAGACTGCAACGGCCGCGACGACAACTGCAACGGCCTCATAGACGAATCCGACTTTGGCGGCGGCGGCGGTGATATCGGTGTGCATGGGATGGAAGTTCTCGGCGACGAGATTCAGGGGCCCTTCGAGGGCCCGATGCCCGACTACTACCAAAGCGTCTGCGGCGAAGGGAACACCATCTACACCTATAACGGCGGCGCCTATCTCTACTTCTGGTCCGATTATTACTATTACAATCTTTGCCCGCAGGGTTACTACCCGGTCATTATCAGCGATGCGGCAGAGAATAACTTCGTCTATGAAAAGGCTATGTATGAGTACGGCCCGGAGAACTCCTACTGGATCGGCCTTACCTACGACTGGGAGCGGCAGAGTTTCTTCTGGGATATCCCGTGGCAACAGCCGACCTATCGTGACTGGGGTCAGGGCCAGCCGTATACAGGCGAGGGAGAGGAGTGCACCGCGGTCGATATCTGGGACGAGACTCCCTCATGGCATCTTACCGGCTGTGACTGGGATTACCGTAACTTTATCTGCGAAGCCTGCGGCAACGATACCGACGGCGACGGCACGGGCGATGCCTGCGACTGCGCGCCGAACGATCCGGAGATATACCCGGGCGCCATGGAGGAGCAGAACGGCGTTGACGACAACTGCAACGGTGAGATAGATGAGCAGGAGGAGGTACCTGACAGCGATATTCCGAATCCTTGAGTGCGGTCGGACTATTGATCTGTTCAGTTCATCGCATGTCCCTGTCGTTAGGCACCAATCATAATTTGGGAGAACGGTCATGAACATGAGGTTTTTTGCCATTTTTTCGTTGCTTGTCGCGTTTGTCGCGACCGGTTGCGACAAGAAGAGTTCCAAGGAGATCGAAAAGATCGGCGCAAAGGTGACCGCGTCGGCGGGCGGGACCGTTTCCCTGCCGTCGGGCGATGCCTTCATCCAGATCCCCGCCGGCGCCTTGGAAGAGGATACCGAGATCACCATCGTGAAGAAGAAACGCGACGGCTATCCGCAGTCCGAAGCGTGTGTCAGTTATGTCTATGAGTTCGGCCCGAGCGGGCTGACCTTCAAGGCGAAGGCGACGATGGGCATCAAGCCCCACGAGGGCTATGTTCCCGCGGATGGGAAGGTTCCGACGAACAACACGCTGGTCGCCGCCACTCTGCGCGACGGTTCGTGGCATGTCGGTGACGCGGCGGCGGGCGATCCGATCATGGCGGGCGACCCGATCATGGCGGGCGATCCCATCATGGCCGGCGATCCGATCATGGCGGGCGATCCGATCATGTCGCAGGTAGGCCACTTCTCGGCCTTCACGCTGATGTTCTCGCACGAAGCGGGGCACGAATATATGTGCGGCGGCGACCCGGTACTCCGCGAACCGATCTGCTCGACCGAGACCGACTGCCTCTCTCTCTATCCCGACGATATGTTCAACTGCATACACTGCGGTTGCTGCGGCGACGCCCAACTGAACGGCGGTGAGCAGTGCGACCCCGGCTCAGCCGAATTCGAGTGCGCCGAAGGCTACGAATGCAGCGCCTGCATCTGCATCGAGATGGGGCCCGTCTGCGGCAATAGTACGCTGGAACTCGGTGAGGAGTGCGAGTCTCCGACCGACTGTTCCGAAGCCGATCCCTCCTCCTACGAATGCCTCGATTGCGCCTGCCGCCTTCTTACCTGCGGCAACGGCACGGTGGATCTCAACGAGGAGTGCGAGATAACCGCCGACTGTCTCGGTGCCGACGAGGAATGTCAGAACTGCGAGTGTGTAACGCCTCCGGTCTGCGGCGACGGCGTCATCACCCTGCCCGAGGAGTGCGAACTGAAGGCCGATTGCGGCGCGGCGGAGAACTGCGTGAATTGCCAGTGTGTGCCGGAAGGACAGGCGGTCTGCGGCAACGGAAGCATTGAACAGGGCGAGGACTGCGAACAGAACTCCGACTGCGACGAAGGGGCGGGGGAGCGGTGCGAGAACTGCGCCTGTATCGGTGGCGGGTCCGACGGCATCATCTCCGATTATGACTCGATGCCGCCCGATGAACAGCCCGACGCCGACACCGGCGGCGGCACCTGCGCCTGCGCGGACGGCACCGTGACGCTCACCGTGGTCAGCGGTTGCACCGATTGGCCCGATGCGACACAGTGCAGCGGTTTCCATTCGGTGGTCTGCGCCAACGAACCGCACACGAGTCAGCCCTACTGCGACTATCAGAATCCCGATATCGATACGGCCTTCGCGGCCCAGACATGGAGCGACGGCACCGAGTTCTCCGGCTACGACTGCACCATCCGTATAGACTGTCCCTGACCGACGGCCCCGGATGATGCCGGAAGCGCGGACGGTCGAACTGCAGGAAAACAAGGAGCAGGGTTTCAAGACACCCGGTACGACCGCGGCGCCCGAGGGGGGCTGCTCCTGCGCCGATGCGGAGGCGGCCGTAACGCCCGAAACGGCCGGCCGCTATGAGACGCGGCAGGAACTGGGTCGCGGCGGCATCGGGCGGGTACTGCTCGCCTTTGATCATCATATCGGCCGCGAGATAGCGCTCAAGGAGATATTGCCGGGGGTACTGCCCGATGTGGGCAGTGACGAGAAGACCCCCTCCCATCCGTCGCAGGTGGTTCGCGCCCGGTTCCTGCGCGAGGCCCGGGTGACGGGACAATTGGAGCATCCGTCGATAGTGTCGGTCTACGAGATCGGCCGCCGCGCCGACGGTACCTGCTACTACACGATGCGGATGATCAAGGGGCGGACGCTGGCGCGGGCCATCGCCCAGAGCCTCGATCTGGAGGAGCGGCTCAAACTCCTCCCTCATTTCTACGATCTGTGCAACGCGATAGCCTACGCCCACAGCCGCGGCGTTCTGCACCGCGATATCAAGCCGGAGAACGTCATGATCGGCGAATTCGGCGAAACGGTGGTGCTCGACTGGGGGCTGGCGAAGGTGCGCGGTCAGACCGATCACGGCGCGCGCCATCTCGAGCGGCGTATCCACACCTTCAAGGAGAGCGACGCGGGCAAGACGCTGTCGGGCCGCGTGCTCGGCACCCCGGCCTACATGCCGCCCGAACAGGCGCTGGGAGATATAGAGCATCTCGACGAGCGTTCCGACCTCTATTCACTGGGGGCGGTGTTGTACGAGATACTGACGGGCCATCGCCCGTTCACCGGCGCCTCCGCCTACGAGATACTGGGCAGGGTCCTCAAGGAACGGCCGGCCGACATCCGCGCGGTGGAGCCGGGAGCGCCGACCGAACTGGTCGCCATAGTGGGAAAAGCGATGCGCCGTTCCAAAGAACAGCGCTACCCGCAGGTGACCCAGATGACGCAGGATATCCAGAATTACCTTGCGGGGGGCCGGGTCAGCGCCTATTCCTACAGCGCTTTTGAACTGACCGGAAAGTTCCTGCGCAAACACAAGGTTTTCACCGTGTCGGCGACGCTGGCGTTGCTGCTGATACTGGTCGGCACGGCGCTGGTCTACCGTGAATATCTCCGTTCTCAACGGTCGCTGACGGTGAGCCGCGCACTCCTGTTCGCCGACCGGTCGCGTCAGTACGAGGAGTCGCGCGATTACGGTGCGTCGCTGGTCTTTGCGGCGGCGGCGCTTCTCAACAATCCGGCCGCGGAACGCGGTCCGGCCCATATCCCCGGCATCGAGCGGATCCACCCCGAGGTGGTGCCGCTGTACGCCGGTATCAATGCCCGCATCTACAAGACCCAGCAGAGCATGAACGCGACGCTGGAACGGGTCATCGTCGCAGACGGCCCGGTGTGGTCGGTCGCCTTCTCTCCCGACGGGAAGCGGCTCGCTACGGTCGGCCAGATGAAGGATGTCCCCGGCGTCGCGCTGTGGGACCCCGCCGACGGCGCGGGGGCGGGGCGTCTGACCGGTTTTTCGGGGAACGCATTCTCGGTCGCCTTTTCGCCCGACGGGACGCGCCTCGCCGCCGGCACGCAGGAAAATCGGATATCGTTATGGGATGCGGCGACCGGACGGACGCTCGAACCGTTGCGCGGACACGGCGGCGCGGTCTTCGGCGTCGCCTTTTCGCCCGACGGCGAGCGGCTCGCCTCGGCCGGGATGGACGGGCTGGTCAAGGTGTGGCGTCTCAGCGACGGCCGCGAGATCGCGTCGTTCGACGCGCACCGCGACGGGGCGCTGTGCGTCGCCTTCTCTCCCGACGGCGGACAGGTCGCCTCGGGAGGCTGGGACAAGCGGGTGGTGCTCTGGGACCTCCGTACGGGAAAACCGGCGGCGACGATGACGGGGCACAGCGACGCGGTATCGGCGGTCGCCTTCTCGCCCGACGGCAGGCGTCTCGCGTCGGGAGGCCATGACCGCGCGGTCATCTACTGGAATCTCACCACCGGCCGTCACGAGAGGCTGGGGGGACACCGGCGCATCGTGACGACCCTTTCCTTCTCGAAAAGCGGCCGCTATCTCGCTTCGGGGGGCGACGAGGGGGCCGCGCGGATATGGGACACCCGTACCGGGACGCTCGCCCTCCACATCGGCGCTTTCCGGCAGGCGGTGACCGCTCTCGCGTTCACGGGCGACGAACTGCTGGCCGCCGGCGGCAACGACAAACGGGTGCGGCTCTGGCGCATCGTCAGCGGCGGCGGTACCGTGGCGTACCGGGGTCACACGGCGCGGGTCGTCGCGGTGCGGGCGGTGCCGGGGGAGAATATCGTCGTGTCGGCCGCCGAGGACGGTACGCTGCGTTTCTGGGACGTGCAGAGCGGCATAGAGATACTGCAACTCGAAACGCCGCCCGGGACGCGCGATCTGGAGGTCTCGGCCGACGGAAAACTCTTCGCCGCGGCGGGACTCGACCGGGTGGTGCGGGTCTGGAGGAGCGGCGATCTGAAGCCGTTCCTCGAACTGAAAGGGCACGGCGACACGGTCCGTGCGCTCGCCTTTTCTCCCGACGGGGGCTTGCTGTTGTCGGGCGGCGACGACCGGACGGTGCTTCTCTGGGACACGGCCACCGGCGCGCAGAAAGGGCGTCACGGCGGCCATCGCGGCGCGGTCGGGGCGCTGGCGGTTGCCACCGGCGGCGACCGCTATCTGACGGGCGACTATGACGGTGCGCTGACCCTGCGTTCGATGATGGACGGCGGCGAACTGACCCGTTTTGAATTTTCCGGCGCGGTCAAGAGCGTCCGCTTTCTGCCGGGAGACACGCGGATACTGGCGGGCGGCGAGAGTTCCGTGATCGTCCATTACGATACGGCGACCGCAGCGCGGATCCGGGAACTTGCGCTGCCTGCCGACGGCCTTTCGGAACTGGCTCTTTCTTCCGACGGCGCGCTCGCGGCGGCGGTCACCGAGGCGGGAGAGACGCTCCTGTTCGCGCTCCGCAACGGTCGTCCCTTGCTCTATCTCGACACCGCCGATGCCCGGACGGCCGCGTTCCCATCCGGCGGAGCGGTGCTGTTCGTCTCCGACGGCGACGATATCCGGCGCTATCCGCTGGATGCCGCTGCGCTCGATATCGATCCGGCCGTTTTTTTCGAGGAGGCGCAGCGGCGTTCGGGCCTGCGTCTCAACGGCGCGATCCTCGAACCGGTCGAGTAACGCGCCTCAGCTCCTGCCCCCTGCAAAAACTTTCCAAATGAATAATGGCACATATAATCGCGCCGACTATATGAGGACGCGCACCGCATGAACATCGTTTCGGCCGACGGCATCTCCAAGACGCTCGGCGATAAACCGCTTTTCGAGAACCTCTCCTTCGGCATCGGCGACGGCGACAAGTTCTCGCTCATCGGCGTGAACGGCTGCGGCAAAACGACGCTCCTGCGGCTGGTGGCGGGGCTTGACCAGCCCGACGACGGCACGATCGTCCGGTCACGCGACGCCCGTATCGCGTACCTTCAGCAGATACCGCCCTTCGATCCGGCCCATACCATCGAGGAGCATCTCTTCAGCGGTCCCGCCGCCCACGATCGGCCCGAGGGGTGGCGGCTGAAATCGTTCCTGACCGACTACGGGGTGACCGACCTTGCGGCGCGGATGGGGGAGCTGTCGGGCGGAATGCAGAAAAAGGTGGCGCTCGCCCGGGTGCTCGCGACCGACGCGCAACTGCTGATACTCGACGAACCGACCAACCATCTCGATCTCGACGCCATCCTCCGCCTGCAGGACCATCTGCGCGATATGAAAAAGGCGCTCTTCATGGTGACCCACGACCGGATGTTCCTCGACGCCGTTTCGACCGGCATCTGGGAGATCGACCGGCGGCAGCTGTTCACCTACGGCGGCGGCTACGAGCGCTATCTGGAACGGAAAGCGGAGCGTGACCTGAGCCTCCAGCGCAGTGAGGATAAGGCCGAGAACATCCTGCGGACCGAACTCGAATGGCTGCGGCGCGGCCCCAAGGCGCGCGCCACCAAGTCGCAGGACCGGAAGGACCGGATACAGCGGCTGCTCGACCGCGAACAGATCGCGGCGCCGGGAGAGATAGAACTTTCCATTTCCGGGCGACGGCTCGGTAAAAAGATACTGGAGGTGCGCGGGATCACGAAACGCTACGGCGACCGCGTGGTCTTGAAACCGTTCAGCTGGACCTTCAAGAAGAACCAGAAACTCGGCATCGTTGGGCGCAACGGGTGCGGCAAGACGACGCTCCTTTCGCTCCTGACCGGCACGATCGAACCGGACGGCGGAACGGTCGATGTGGGGGTGAATACCTGTTTCGGTTATTTCGACCAGCGCGGCGAGACGCTCGACCCGAATATGAAGGTCATCGACTACATCAAAAGCGCAGGGGAACAGATCGAGGTGGCGGGAGGCGTCACCATCAGCGCGGCGCAGATGCTGGAGCGGTTCCTGTTTCATTCGGGGATGCAGTATCAGGCCATCGGCCGGCTTTCGGGCGGCGAGAAACGACGCCTGCAACTGCTTTTCGTCCTGATGAAGAACCCCAACTTCCTGATACTCGACGAACCGACCAACGATCTCGACATCCGGACGCTCACGATACTCGAAGATTTCCTCCAGCGGTTCGAGGGGTGTCTGCTTATCGTTTCGCACGACCGCTGGTTCCTCGACAAATGCTGCGAGTTCCTGCTGGTGTTCGACGAAGAGGGATCGGTGGGCGGTTTTGCCTGCGACATGTCGGACTATATTGAAATGAGGGCAGCGCAGAAGGCGGCGGCAAAAGAACCGGAGAAAAAGGAAAAACCGGCGCCGCAGGTCCGTCCCCGCGATATCGAGAAAAAGGCGAAGCTCACCTTCAAAGAGCGGCTGGAGCTCGATAAATTGCCTGCCGAGATCGGGGCGCTGGAGCGCGAAAAGGAGGAACTAGAGGGGCAACTTTCGGGCGGGCGAAGCACCGACGACATGGCGCGGCTGGCGACGCTGGGACACCGGTTCGAAGAGGTGCGCGCCGAAATAGATATCAAAATAGCGCGCTGGGCCGAACTGTCGGAGAAAGAGGAATAATATTCGTAGGGGTGCACCGGCGTGTGCACCCGGGATCTGGGCGGACACACCGGTCCGCCCCTACCATTTCTTGAAAATAAAGAACACCGCCAGGATCATGAGCGAAAAGCCGACGAGATAATTCCACTTGAACTCTTCCTTGAGGTAGAGGACCGAGAAGCCGGCGAAGACCACCAGCGTGATCACCTCCTGTATCGTCTTCAACTGGGCGGCGGTGAAGGTGCCGTGGCCCCAGCGGTTGGCGGGGACCATGAAGCAATACTCGGCGAAGGCGATGAGCCACGAAACGAGTATCACCAGCAGGAGCGGTTTGTCCTTGAACTTCAGGTGGCCGTACCACGCGAAGGTCATGAAGATGTTCGAGATGCTCAGCAGGACGATGGTTCTCATCGTATGCCCCCCATGATCAGGATAATTCTTTCCGGTAGGCGGAGAGCGCGGCCTCCTCGGCGCGGTGGATGACCGCAAAGGGGGCGTTGAAATCGAATTCACCGGCGGCGAACAGGCCATGCCCGCGGACGATGGCGGCGCCGTGTTTCGTGACGGCGTCGGGGAGGGTGCGGGCAAGATCGGCGCCCGGATCGCCCGTCACCACCGGCAGGCCGAAGAGGCTCTTTTCTTCACCGGCGAGCGACCGGATGACGGTCCAGATCGGGTGACCGTGGAGCACCGCGCGGTAGCGGCTTTCGAGGGCGATGCGCCGGTGCGACGGATATTCGGAGGAGGCGCAGCGGGCGGTGCCGCATTCTTCGCACAGCGGGCAGATCGCCGTGCCGCCGTCGAGTTTGTCCAGCGGCGCGCCGGAGCGGCTGATGAGGAGGGTGTCGCGCACCCGGTACGACACATTGCCGAATATCGAGTCGACCAGCCCCGCGGCCACCAGTGCGGACCCCGCCTCGGCGACGGCGCGCTGCGCCGCCGATTCGTCGGCGAACGGACCGTGCATCAGGCGCGGGGCGGCCGGTAACGGCGGGAGAGCGGCAAGAAGTGCGCGTGCCAGCGTCCCGTCGGTGACGGAAAGCGTTCCGGCCCGCTTCGATGCCAGTATCTCGCCGAAGAAATGGACAAAAAGGGCGAAGCGGGCGATGTCGCGGTGGAGGAGCGCCTGCGCTTCGGTCGCGACGCCGCGCACGAGGATGCGGCCGTCGCGGGTGAGGTGGACGGTGCGGTCGGCGACGGCATCCTGCGGCCGGTCGATGATCGGGATATCGGTGAGGAAGAGCCGCGTCTCGGAATCGTGCGGCGTGATGCGGCCGCTGCCGGCGGCGCAATAATGGGCGACTATCGCGCGGTAGGGTTCGCGGTGTTCTTCGAGCAGGAAAAAGTCGGTCGGCACGCGGCACCTCGTCGTTGACGGGGCGACTATACCGCCGCGCCGGGGTAAAGTCAAAAAGGAAAAAACGGGCCGTTTTTTTGACTTGAGCGGCACGGTGCGCTACTATGAACGCGGTTATTCGACCGGGTAAACGACTACAAGGAGGAGAAGATGTCGAGATTATTGGTTTTCGTCCTGATGATGGGGCTGATGGCATCCTGCGTCACCAGCGGCACCCACAAACTGGTCGTCGACGAACTGGCGGCCCAGAAGACGGCCAACGAGGCGCTGACGGCCGAGAACGACGGACTCAAAAAACAGGTCGCCGACCTCGCGGCCGAGGTGAAGAAGCTCAAGGGCGATATCGCGAAACTCAAGAAGGAATTCGACGACATGTCGAAGAACTTCATGGACGCGATGTCCTTCAACGACGATCTCAAGAAGAGCCTGAAGGAAAAGGGCGCCTCGATAGACGAACTCGACGCGAAGAACAAGGAACTCGCGGCGAAGAAGGAAGAGGAGGCGAAGCGGGCGGCCGAGGAGCAGGTGAAGTTCGAGGCGGAACAGCAGCGGCTCAAGGCGGAGCTCGAACAGTTGAAGCGGATGAAGGAGGCGGCCGAGAAACGGAACGCCGAGTTCAACAATGTCATGGCGAAACTCAAGAAGATGATCGACGCCGGGACCCTCTCGGTCAAGATACGCAAGGGGCGGATGATCGTGACGCTGTCGTCCGATATCCTCTTCGCCGTCGGGGCGACCGAACTCACCCCCGAGGGAAAGGCGGCGCTCGCCGAACTTGCGGCGACGCTCAAAGATATCCCGGACCGCAACTTCCTCGTGGTCGGCCATTCCGATTCGACGCCGATGCGGAAGAAGTTCGCCTCCAACTGGGAACTCTCCTCCCAGCGCGCCATCGAGGTGGTGAAACTGCTCATCGCGGGCGGCGTACCGCCGACGATGCTGTCGGCCTCCGGCAGCGCCGAGTTCGATCCCATCGCCGAGAACGACACGCCGGAGAACAAGACCATGAACCGCCGCGTCGAGATCGTCTTCATGCCCAAGATAGACGAACTTCCCGGTTTCACGCCCGCCGCGCAGTAATTTCCGAAGCAAGGATATGGGCCGATGAAGAACTATACTTCTTGCGCCCTGCACCGTTCAAACACCGGAAGTGGAAATGGGGAGGAATACGGTGAGGAAAGGAGTGAATGTCTTATGTCGAGGACTGACCCCGCTTGTGGAGTATATGGCAGCAGGCATGGCAACGAAAGATATGCTTCAAAAATTCAAAGATGCAACGACGGGGAGGTAATAGATGAAGACATTTATGATAAAACTCTTAGTTGCTTATTTTATTATATTATTGCTTTATGCTTGGGCTTATATTGCCTACAAACATTTACATATTATCTACTATTTTCTATTTCCTTTTATCGGCTCTTTGGTCGCAGAGATCGCATATTGTATTCATGCTAATATGAGGTTCGTTATTATACCAGCTTTGTTGGCAATATTCTCTTCATATCTTTTTCTTCTTCTTTTTTGGTACTTAATAGAAAATCATATTGATGAAAAGATGCTACCGATTATTGAAGCGACAATTGTTCCTATGGTAATGCTGACGATATACGGCAAGACGCGGAAGTTTATTTCAGAAATAAGAGAGGGTGGGTGAATGGCCCGAAGTTCTTTCTGCCAGCCATGAAACCGTCCATCGGCCGACGGCGTCTTTGATGTCGTGAAAGAGCTATCTTGCCTCGTCGTCACCCGCGACCCGCAGAGCGGCCTCGTGACCGGGACGACGCTCGACACCATCCTCACCGCGCAGACCTACACCTCGTTCGGGGAACTCGCCCACTACGACGCGGGCACCCTCTACAGCTACGATTTCACGGAGCGGGACCAACTCGGGCGCATCGTCGAGAAGGTGGAGACCATCGACGGCCTTGCAAAAACCTACCGGTACGGCTATGATGAAGCCGGGCGGTTGGAAACGGTGTGGGAGAACGGCTTCGTGACGGGCACCTACGGCTACGATCAGAACGGGAACCGGCTGTCGCACGGCGGCATGGAGGCCGGCTACGACGATCAGGACCGGATGATGACCTACGGCGACAACGCCTACACCTAGGAAGCGGGGTCAGTCCTCGACATAAGACATTTGGCGGTCTTCGTGATTAATATCAAAGAGATGTTTCTGATAGCACACAGCATATTTCGCACATTTGTCGACAAGAAAGAGACTATTCGATACCGAGGATAGGGGAGATCTTCGCGATAACTTCGTCCAGAAGGTCGTCGCCGCCATCGGTAAGATAGGTGGCCCGCCGGGCGCGCCAATCAAGACTTTTAAGTTGATCAGCGATCACGACGCCCATGACCGTACTGTTCCGGGTCGGGCATTCGAAGGGGCCGTTCTTTATCTGACTCGTGATGGGGCACACCAAAAGAAGGCCAGAGCGTTGATTGTAGAGCTTCGGGGAGAGGACAAGGGCCGGTCGTCTCTTCTCTATCTCTTTCCCGATCTGCGGTTCAAAGTTGATCTCGATGATATCGCCCCGGTCGGGAGCATCACCAGATCTCATTCCCGACTGCGGCGCCGGTTGCGATCTCACCATGGCTGTTCTCCTTCGTGATCTTGGACACCAGTTCCTTCAGCGTGTACTTCTTCTTTTTCGGCTTGATGACCACGGTATTCCCGACCACATCGACATCGACCGCCGTCCCCTCCTCGAAGTGCATGGTCTCGACGACATGAACGGGGAGCCGCAGCGCCAGACTGTTACCCCACTTGCTTATCACCTTTTCCATAGAAGCCCTCCTTCTGCAAACTGTCTACAATGTATATACTACAGAAGAGAGGGGGCTTGTCAAGAGAAAAAGAAGGGGGCCATGGTCCGCCCCCTCCGCATCGCCTACCCCGACGCCATTCCGAGAACGGTAAGCCAAGAGCTAAACTTTAATAGAAATGCCCTGACCCCAATATTTTGCCTAGTTGACAAGCGATGAGCGATAGGCTATTGTTCCTCAACGATCGCCGGGTGGTCCATGCGTTGGTTCGCGTCCCTATTCATTATTATCTATTGCGCGTTGCCGCTCTGTGCCGAGGAGGGTCCGCGGCTGGCGGTAATGGAGATGACCGCGGCCGGCGACTATCCCGATGCCGAACTGTGCGCCCGCCTGACCGATGAATTGCGCCAGCGCATCGCCAATGAACGGCTCTTCGCGGTGCTCGACGGGGGACCTCAGCAGGCTCTGCTCAACGCGCTCCCCGACAACGACCGGTTCACCGATCGGCGCCTCTGTCAGGAACACGGCTGTCTGCCGGAACTTCAACGCACGCTGGTGGCGCGGGCAGCGCTCTGGATACAAGTCGACTGCGGCCCAGAAGCCTGCTTCGTGTCGGCCACGCTCACTCCGATACCGGACGGACGATCGACCGTCATCCTCTCCGAAACGCCGCGCAGTGAACCGGGTCTGCGCGCCGCCCTCATCGCTATCGCCGGCCGGTTGGGCCCTCCGACCGAACCGCCGCCGGTCATCGCCCCCGCCGGAGCCGCGCCGGCGGGGAGCACGCCCCTTTCCGCCCCGGATCCCGGCCGCGGCCGTTTTTCCGACGCGCGCCCGCAACTCACCTATCAGAACTATGTTTTTATTCTCCGCGCCTTCGCCGGCGCCTCTTTCGGCGGCGGCTCAACGTGGGGCACCCTCCGCTGGAAGAATTTCCAGATGGAGATCGCCGGCTCCAGCGTGGGAGCGGCTTTGGACCGCGAAGGGCAACTGGATGCGATCTCTTTCTCCTGCCACCTCGTCGGGCTGGGGGGCAAATGGGCCCTCCCCTCCGGCGGCGGTCATGACGAACTCGGTTTCATGATCGGCGTGATAGGGGGCGGCGCCACCTTGGGCGGCGGGATGGTCCGGGTCGAACTCCTCCCCACGCGGTTCATGTACCGCTACAACATGGATTCGGGCGGCGTTTTCGAGGCGGGCATCGCACTCCCGCTCGTCTGGTTCGGCAGAGATTATACGCCCAACCTTACCTTCTACCTCGGCATCGGCATTTGAACCGGCTCATGCTTTCAAAAAAATAAATTTGCTTTCATTTCCTTAAACAATACAATCCATCCGTACTTGCGATATGCTCACAGGGGGCGCTCATGGCCATGAAGATCGGCGAATATTTCCTGCAACTGGGCAAGATAGATCGCGTCGTATTGAGCAAGGCGCTTGAGATACAAAAGATACAGAAAGGGTACCTCGGCGAGATACTGGTCGCCAACAAGATGCTCTCCGAGAACGACCTGCTCACCTACCTCGCGGGCATATTCAACCTGCAGTACATATCGAGCGAAAAACTCGAGAAGATGTCGATCCAGAGCAACATCGTGCAGGTCATGCCGGAAAGGATCGCCGACGCACGGACCATCTTTCCGCTCAAGTACAGTTTCACCGAAGGCAAGCTCACCCTGCTGACCTTTGCGCCGCAGGACGCCAAAATGCTCGACGAACTCCGGATCATCCTCGACAACATCAAGTCCATCACGCTGGTCATCGCCTACTCGAAATCGATCAAGGCGCTTATCGCCAAACAGTATCGCGGCGACCTCATCGCCTTCGACCGTTTCTTCCCGAAAAGCGTCGATGTCCACGGCTTCACGCCGGTCGGCGAATCGGTGCTCGACAAGGACATGCTGACGCAGGACGGTCCGCGCAAAGTGCTCCAGTCGCCGCAGCGCGGCAACACCTCCTTCACCCAGATCATCAATCAGGGCGAGATACTGCAGTCGGACGGCGGCGACACCACCATCACCAACCGCGTCAACAAATTGCAGAACGGCGTCACCATCGTGGGACACGAGGAATTCATCGAGGCGCTGAAGGTCTTCACCAGCATCATCGACTCGATCCGCGAGGGGGGCTTCAAGCACCACACCCAGCGTATCGTGAGCCTCTGCATGAAACTGGGAAAGGCATGCAAGCTCAACGAGGTCGACCTGAACGACCTGATCATGGCGGCCTATCTGCACGACACGGGAAAAAAGAAACATGTCACCGCGTTCGACATCAAGGACAAATCGTGCGCCGACACCATCATCAAATACTCGTCGGCCGGTCCCCGTCTGTTCGCCGGCTGCAACCTGTCCAAACAGACCAAAGTAAACCTCTCGAACATGTATGAAACGGTCAACGGCGAAGGCTATCCGCAGGGGCTGAAAGGCGGCGACATACCTATCGGCGCACAGATACTGCTGCTCGCCGACACCTTCGACTATCTGACGCAGGTCTCGGCCCTGCCGGCCCCCACCGCCTATCTCCGCATGAAGGCGCTCGGGCACTTCACCGACAAACTGCTGGGCATGCTCAAGGATGAACTGCAGATAAACACCGCGGCGGCGACCGGCGGCGTCAAACTCGCCGGCATCGTCGTGACCGAGAACCGCGACCTGCTCGATGAACTGTCGCAGGAGTTCGGTCGTCATAATGTGCAGATCTTCGCCGCGCCTCAAATAGAGATCGCGGCGCTCATACTCAAGAAACAGGGAGACACCATCAATTTCGTGCTGGCGGATCTCGATGTGAAGAATTCACAGTTCACCCCCTTCCGGCTCATCAGCGCCATCCGGGCGAAGGGTATCTTCACCAAGGTGCAATTCTTCGCCTTCTCCACCGGCGCGATCGCGCCGCAGGCGCAGGAACAGGCGAAACAACTGCAGATGGCAGGACTTCTCCCGCAGTTCAAGGGGGCCCGGAACATTCCCGATATGCTTGCGCTGGTCAATCGCTGACGGAGTTCCCCCTATTCGGGGAGACTCACCTCCTGCACATAACCGATAGCATGCCGCGCGAGGCCGACCGCGAAGGTGACGGCGTTCTCGACCCGCAGAACGGGGGTGCGGAACAGGGTGAAAGAGGCGCCGGCCTTCTCGAAGAAGAAAACATCCTCTTCGCCGAACCCCCCTTCGGGACCGATCCACAGGTAGATATCCTCCGTCCCGCCGAACTGTTCGACGGTCGCCGGAGCGCCCGATTCGGGATGAAAGACGATATGTCGCCCCGGCCGCCGGACGATCACCTCGCGCCCCATTGCCTTCATCTCGGGCAGGTAGCGCCTGCGGCTTTGCGAGGCGGCCGATTCTATGATCTGATCGATGCGCTGGAACTTTTTGAGAAGCGCCGTCTCGGGCAGATTGCTGCGCGAGGCGCGGAACAGAAAAAAGCCGTGCGCTCCCGCCTCCACGCCGTTGCGGACCGCCTCTTCCAGCCGGGGCCACTCGATGGCGGCGATCACGACGAACACCTTCGGACCGCGGTAGGCGACCGCGTGCCGGGCGCGCACCTCGAAGGTCCCCTCCTTGCGGGAGGCGCCGATGAGCGCCGTTTCGTAGACGACGCCGTCGTGATAGAAAAAGACCGGCTCCCCCTTCCCGACACGACGCACCTTGAAGAGGTAGTGGGCATCCTCCTCGGTCACTTCGATGAGTCGCTCCTCTTTGAGCGTCAGTTCTTTCTTGGCGAGATAGATCACCCTACGAGTGCCGTATGATGAAGTTCATCAGTTCCTTCTGCTGGGTATCGCTGTCGAACAGGAATACCACGCCCACGCCGATCATGCGGCGCGAATCGTCGGGATGGGGGATATGGCGGATGACCTTCGCCTTGAGGATGAACTGTTTGCGGATGGTGCGGTCCTCGAGGATGATGACGATCTCCTCCCCCTCCTTGAGCGGCTCGGTGGTCTCGAACGACATGCCCGACAGGCTGATGTCGCGCGTCTTGAAGTTGGCTACCTGATCGTTGATGAAGACCTCGACCGGCACCGTGATGCCCAGCCGCGGCTGCACCCGTTTATCCTCTCCCTTTTTCTCTTTGGTCTTTTTCGTCCCGTCCGCGGCCGTGGCGCGGTTCTTGAGGACCTGCGCGATATCGTGGCGGACGCGGATGTAGTTACCGCCCACCATCATCATACTGAGGTCGGACAGTTCGCTCTCCTCCTTGATGATGCGGTCCTCGATGAGATCGTAACTCTTCTCGTCGAGTTTCACCCCGATACCGGCGGGCATCACGCGCCCCGGCAGTTTGATCTCGCGCGGCCGTTTCCACGAAACATTGCCGCGGATGACGACCTCCTTGGGGGCGCCGTCCTTATTCTTTTTACTTTTTTCCTCCGGTTCGTCGGTCACCACGAAGGTGATCTCGATGGCGCCGCCGACCTTTATCGTCTCGTATTCCGGCAGGAGCGAGAGGTCGAAGAAGATGTCGGACGCCGGGCCGATCGGGAAATACTTCTCGCGAATGGCCCGCTTGGTGGTCTCGATGGTGATAGTGATCACGCGAACAATCCCTCCGTGAACTGGTCGGCGTCGAACGGCCGCAGATCCTCCGCCGATTCGCCGATGCCGGCGAAATAGACCGGCAGAGCAAGTTCGCGGGCGATCCCGATGAGCGAGCCCCCCTTGGCCGTACCGTCGAGTTTGGTGACTATGATACCGGTGATCGGAATGGCTTCGCCGAATTCGCGGGCCTGCGTCACCGCGTTCTGTCCGTTGTTCGCGTCGATGACCAGCAGTGTCTCCTGCGGCGCCCCGTCCGACGCCTTGCCGATGACGCGGTGCACCTTGCGCAGTTCCTCCATGAGGTTCACGCGGTTCTGGAGCCGCCCCGCCGTATCGACGATGACGATCTCCTTGCCGCCGCTGACCGCCGCGTTGACCGCATTGAAGGCGACCGACGCCGGGTCGGCCCCCTCGCGGTCGCTGATGACATCGGCCCCGGCGCGCGCCCCCCATTCGGCGAGCTGTTCGACCGCCGCGGCGCGGAAGGTATCGGCCGCCGCCACGACCACGCCGTGACCCTGCGTCGTGAATTGCTTCGCGAGTTTGCCGATGGTGGTGGTCTTGCCGGCGCCGTTGACACCGACCATGAGGATGACGAACGGACGGACCGCGCCGACGGCGAAGGGCTTTTCAACGCTTTTCAGTATCACCCGTATCCGCGCCTTGAGCAGTTCGCGGACCGCTTCGCCGCTCTGAAGCGACGCGCGGTTCCTGCGCACTTCGTCCATCAGGTGGGCCACCGTCGCGACCCCCAGATCGGCGCTGTAGAGTATCTCTTCCATCTCCTCGATGAGTTCGTCGGTGACGGCGCTGGCGGTGAATATGTTCTTCAGCCGCGCGAAGAAGCCGCCGCGTGTTTTCTCAAGACCTTCGCTGAAGGTGCGCGGCGCGGCGGGCGGCAGTTCGGGGGCGGGCGCTTCGGGCTCTTTCTTGTAGTAGACCTCGACCTCGATCCCGCTTTCGGTCGGCAGGGTCAGGTCGATGGTGTCGTGGCGCGGGGTGTCGCGCGGCACCTGAGGCAGTTTCTTGTCGCCGTCGTCGGGCTTCTTCTCTTCAAGATCGCGCTCGTCCTCGTTGTCGGGGAGACGGATGACGATGACCAGAACGATGAGGAGGAATATCGGGATGATATAGAAGAACAGTTCACCGTTCATGAAATTCTCTACGAGCCACTGCCAGATGCGCATAGGAGGTACCCCGGGTACAGTTTCAAAGGCGGAAACGACTACCCAAGAATAGACAAACCGTTCTTTATGTCAAGAATATGGGTCGCGCGGGAGATCATAGAAAAATCTTCTTGTATCACTCCTCGAACGGGCAGACGCCTTCTTTTTCGCAGTAACAGGCAATGTCGCGAAACCTAGATGTTGTTCCTGCCGGAGTTTTCCAGAGTTGGTAGTTTCCATCGAAGGAGTTGAAACCCATGTCGTAACGGCCATCTTCTTGTTTTGTGGGCTTCGTCGGGCAATACTGTTTCTTCGTGTCGAGCCGATAGAAACAAGCTTTATAGTCCTTACGCGTTTCTTCGTTCGGGGGCATGAACGACTCTGCATAAAGAATCGTGTCGCCTTTGAATTGCTCCGGACCCATGGTTATGGTCTGTGTGTCGGACGGCGTGATGGAGATCAGGCTGTACGCGGGAGTCGTTCCGGAAATGTCCACCAGCGTCATGCCGTACTCTCCCACGCCCGCGAAGTAGACCAACTGATTTTTGTTCTCCTCGTTCAGCCGCGGATTGGAAGGGATTTCTCCTGTACGATCTATACGGAGACATTCTTTCGCGGGGTCGTAGGGCAGTTTGTCGAGGTCGCAGACATATATTTCCCGCTGCCCTACAATGAAGGCGAGCCGGTTATTCACGATATTGCCTTCATACACCTTGCCGTACTTGAGCGGATGCCATTTCCATTCGTCCACTTTGGAGTAAAGCACTTCCTGCTTTTTAGTGGTACGATGCTCGATATTTAGGACAACCCACTTTTCACCTATCAATGGTGGCCGAGAGAACCATGCCATATGTTGTTCGTCGTCGTAGATAACCTCGTACTTGTATCCGCTGGATATCCTTTTTGCGGAAACAATATAGGTATAGCCCAAATCGGGCAATGTTATATCGTCTGTGGTCGAAGAGAACAAAAACCTACCATAGCCGTTGGTTCCTTCAAATCCATAAGCGACCGTGGTGAAGAGGTCCTGCGCAATATCGTAAGAGATCATTCTGTGCGAGGGATACCCTTCGATGCTTGCCCCCATCATGAGCGCATCTATTAAGCCGTTCTGAATGCGGAGATCATACAGTACGCTCATGTCCACATGATATCCGCCCGCATCCAAATCCTTATCGCAAACGCTATAATCAATCGGTATTGCCGACATTTCAGGCATTTTGCACGGCCACGGATAACATTCTTTGAATGTCGCGGGGCCTTCTTTGTATTTTAGGTATCGGCCCCAATTAAGCCAATCCCAAATGTTCCTCGCGCATTGCGGATCGTTCTCGGTCAGCGTATCGCATCCCGGACGGCAGAAGGTTATCTTGCCGTTGGAATCTTTGAGCGGGAACCCGGCCGCCTTGACATTCTCGTAGCTCTTCATACTGGGACAATCAACGATATCTACATCGGTGGCGTGATCCGATTCATCCATGGGGATGTCGTCGTTGGTTATCTCGACGCAATACTGCGCCGTGTTGCAGGTGTAGCCGTA
>CALMRE010000024.1 GCA_937871295.1 uncultured bacterium
GACAGGGAGAATAAATATATTGACGCCGAACAACTTTTCCCGTCGCATCCACCATGCTTATCGAAATATCGCCGTAATCGACCAATGAATCGTCGCGGGTCTGACCGATAGCCAGCACATACAGTTCGTCTTGTGCGGTCTTTACCGTATCAACCACTATCGCCGCCGACACCAGATCGTCCCTCACCTCCCACAAAGATTCGCTTTTTTTCACACCGTCGGCATCATAGTAGCGCACATGAATATCGGTCCAACAGTTATCGCCGCCTCCTTCAACGACACATGAAGTGCCGATGAGCGCAATTCGTCCATCGTTAAGCATTTCGATCTTATGCCCAATTATAGCAACATATATGCGTTCAGAATAGGGATACGGCAACAAAGCCCAAGACAGGTATAGATGATTTTCGTCGTCCATGGCGATCGCCAGGCCGACATCGTGATCGGTGATCAGCGACTGCTTCACCCAAAGGATCTCGCCCGCCGGACTCAACTTTGCCACGAAAGCATCGGTACAATCATCATTCGGATTGGTACAGGAGCCTTTCGTTTCGGTGGCATCAAGCATGCCATAAGTATAACCGACGACATAGATATTCCCTGCGGAATCAAACGCGATGTCTTGCTGAAAACTTAATGCTCCGGAACCCCAAAGCAGAGACCATATCCGTTCTCCGGCAAGGGATATCTTGGCAGTGAACATCTCTTGGAAGGGAGCCTCCTCATATTCCAAAAAACCTGCGACGACAAGGGAGCCGTCGCTCTCATCGAAGGCAGATGTGGTCACCGTAACCGAAGAAGGCGTGGCATCAAAGAGTGAAACAGCCCAAATAAGCCCCTCATCGGAACCGATCTTCACTATTTCGCTGGTGCTCGTGGCCAATGGCCGGATCGGTCCATTCGCCGAACCGGATTTTATTCGCGAGAAATAGAGAGCCCCTGCAGGGTCGGTGAATGAGAGGGCCTGAATACTTATGACTTCATTGTAGGTCTTTGCCGAAATGGCGAACGGTTCGTCGGGCACGACCACCACGGTATCTTCATCCGGGATTATCTGCTCATCGTTATCGGCGACCACCTGTTCGTCCGTGGCCGGTTCGCTCCCGGAACCACAAGATAAAAGAAGAGCCGCGGCCAACAGAGAAAAAAGCCATAGTGTCTTCATGATCTTAGCGCCTCCCCTCCGAGAGAATTAGAATACCACCAACGCGCAGCCGCCGCCATCTTTTTTCGTGTCGGTGTCGGGCGTGGTCGTGTCGTCGGTCGCGGCGGTATCGGTCACCGTCACATCGTTGTCGACGCCCGCCGCTCCATCCGTCGGTTCTATGACGAAATCGCCTTCCGGGATCTCGTGTTCGCTGTCGGCACCGGTATACTCGTCCACGCATACCTCGTCACTGGTCTCTTCGGGCTGCAGAGGAACCTCTCGAGAATAGACCGCCAATCCCCCCGTCTTTAACGCCGTCCCCACGAAATCGACCGCTCCTTTTCGTATGCCGAGTCCGCCCCACGGGTAGCAAACTCCGAAGAAATCCGCTGCCACTAGAATGTGTTTCTCCTCTCCCGCCTGAAAAGTCAACGCATTCTCGAGTTCACTCCCGGACACCTCAAACTCTACCGGATCGGCTGGCGTCATGGTGGATAGCGAGATAAAAGGGGCGCCGTCGGCAACGCCGTCACCGTCGGCATCCAGATAGAGCGCCACAGAACCAATGCCATCACCGAAAAGTGCGAAATCGCTTCCCGCTTGGGCCCTAAAAGTTATCTTTTGTATCGTCGTTGGCGTATCGCTCGCTTTCAAGCGCAACTGCCAGAAAGGGGTGGGTTCGCCGCTCCGCTGCTCTTTCAGCGTCGGCAAGGGCGGTTCGTGAGCCCCATTCGTGATAAAAAAATAGCCTTCCGTCGGCTCCATCCAGAACAGGGCAAAGTCTATGGGATCGCCCGTTACGGTCGGAG
>CALMRE010000025.1 GCA_937871295.1 uncultured bacterium
CGCCTGATCTTCGGGCGCTATCCGGAGCCGCCCAAGCGTCTCTTTCAGCCGGTCGCAATCGTCGGCCACTTCGTCGCTTATGGTGTAGACGCTTTTCAGATGTTCGAGCACCTTCCCGTTGTCGGTCCCTTTCAACTTATCGACGAGTTTCTGCGGCCGGATGAGGCTGTCGAAGTTGTCGGGGACCATCTTGGCAAGCCGGTCGGCGGTCGACAGTTCGATGCCGAGCACCCGGGCGACATCGCGGATGGCCGATTTCGCCTTCATCTTGGCGAAGGTCGCGATCTGCGCCACATGGTCGACGCCGTATTTCTGCGTGACATACTCGATGACCCGTTCGCGCTTCTGCTGGCAGAAATCGATGTCGAAGTCGGGCATCGAGGGGCGTTCGGGGTTGAGGAACCGCTCGAAGAAGAGGTTGTAGCGTATCGGGTCGATATCGGTGATGCCGGTGCAGTAGGCAACCAGCGATCCGGCCCCCGATCCGCGGCCGGGGCCGACGGGCACGCCATTCTTTTTCGCCCAGCCGATGAAGTCGGCGACGATGAGGAAGTAGCCGGGGTAGCCCTTCGCAACGATGATCTCTATCTCGTCACGGAGCCGTTTTTCGTAGGGGTCGCGCATCGTCTTGGCGATGCGGCCGTCGGCTAACCGGTCTTCAAGTCCGCGCTTGGCCAGATCGGTCAGGAAGTCGGCCAGCGGCACCCCGCCGGTATCGTACTGCGGCAGGTAGCCTTTCCCCAGTTCCAGTTCCACCGAACAGCGCGCGGCGATGGCTGCGGTATTGTCGACCGCCTCGATGCACAGCGGCGTGAACAGGCGGCGCATCTCCTCTTCGCTCTTCAGGTAGAATTCGCGCGATTCGTGGTGCATCCGGTCGGTATCCTCGACCTTTTTCTTCTCGTTGATGCAGAAGAGGATGTCCTGCGCCTCGGCGTGACGCGACGAGATATAGTGGACATCGTTGGTGGCGACAAACGGGATGCCGAGCTCCTTCCCGATCTCCATGATGAGCGGGTTGACCTCGTCCTGATCCTTGAGGCCGTTGACCTGCAGTTCGAGGAAGAAGTTGTCGCGGCCGAAAAGTTCGCGGTATTCGGCGGCAATGGCGAGCGCTTTCTTCTTGTTGCCTTCCCTGAGCGCCCGGGGTATCTCGCCGCCCAGACAGGCCGAGGTGGCGATGAGGCCGCCCGCGAGGTCTTTGAGCAGTTCGCGGTCGATGCGCGGCTTGTAGTAGAAGCCGTCGAGATTGGACTGCGATGATAAGCGGCAGAGGTTGCGGTAGCCCTCGTTGTTACGGGCGAGCAGCACCATGTGGAAGGCGTCCTGCTGGGTCCGCTCCTTGCGCGATCCGGCGGCGATGTAGGCCTCCATCCCGATGATGGGCTTCATCTTCGCCTTCTGCGCGGTTGTGTAGAAATCTATCACACCGTGCATGTTGCCATGGTCGGTGATGGCGATAGTATCCATGCCGAGTTTCTTCGCCTCGGTCATGAGCTGGGCGGGACGGGTGAGGCCGTCAAGGAAGCTGTATATCGTATGCAAGTGGAGATGAACGAACGCCATGGATCCCCCGGAAGGTTGTCGGACCTCACCATTCTATAAATCGGCGCGGGCAAGTAAAGGGGCCGGAGCACCCCCGAACGGAATCATTGATGAATTTTTACAGGACGGTCGGTGCGGTCTTACCCAGTTCGGCGGCGATGGCGTCGCGCACTTCGGCGGCAAGCGCCTGATAGGTGCGGCCGTCGGGCGTTATCTTGGGCAGGTAGGTCACCGAAATGGAGCGGCACGGACGCGGGATGAACCGGCCGCGCGGAAAGGCCTCGAACGCGCCGCGAATGGCGACCGGCACCACCGGGACCTTGAGTTCGGCCGCCAGTATCGCGAATGTTTCTCTAAAGTTACCGATATTGCCGTCGCGAGTCCGCGTCCCTTCGGGGAAGATGATGATCGACTTTTTCTTCCCCAGCACCGCCGCCATCCGGCTGATCGCATCGCGCAGATCGCTCTTGTCGTCCATGATGATGATATTGTCGCGCCGCGCCAGATAGCGCCGCCACCACGCCTTGAAATGCTTCCCTTTGGCGAAGAAGAAGGTCTCGCGCACCAAGCCGTCCTTGAGCGGCGTCACGACGAACAAGCCGTCGATGAACGACTGGTGGTTCGCCGCAAGGATGAACGGCGGCTCGGGCACATTCTCGCGCCCTTTGGCCCGGAACCGGAAATAGGTATACAGCCACAGCCGGAACATATTCTTGAGAAGCGTATGGAACCACGCACTGCGCGGCAGATCTACCCTAAGGTCGCGCGTCAGCAGTTCCTTCCAGCCGACCGACTGCTCGGTCACCGTCCCGCGCGCCGCCGCCGCCCGTTCGGCGAGGGTCCGCACCGTCCCCGCGATCTCGCCGTCGCGCAGGGCGACGCCGCACGATACGCGGATGAATTCCTGCAGTTTGAGGCGAGAGAGCGAATCGAGCCCGAGGTCTATCTCGATATGGTCGTCGGGATACGGTTCTTTCCCCGTCTCGTCACGGATGAATCTCTTTATCGCGCCGTACTCCGCCGTGTCGGGTTCGTCGGCATTCCCACGCGGACGGCGCGCCTCGACGCCGAGCTCCGGGAGCTGGAACCGGCGCAGTTTCCCGAGCCGGGTACGCGGCAACGGTTCGCTCGACAACGTGAAGTGGAGCAGCCGTTTGTAGGGGGTCGCCTTATCGTTGTAGCGCTGGACGACCTCATAGCGGAAATAGTCGCGCAGATCGCGGTTGGCGCCGGCAGGGATCTTCGACGGATCGGGGACGAAGATGGCGGCGAGTCCCCCATCCTTTAAATATACCCCCGCATCGGCCACCGCCGGGAAGTCGCGGCGCAGTTTCTCCTCCACCTCGTCGGGATTGACATTCTTGCCGTTGGAAAGAACGATGATCTCCTTGACCCGGCCGGTGATGAAGAGGTACCCGTCGCGGTCGAGATACCCGGCGTCGCCGGTGTGGAGCCAGCCGTCGCGGATGATCGCGGCGGTCTCTTCGGGCCGCTGCCAGTAGCCGCGCATGACATTCGGACCGCTCGCCAGTATCTCCCCCTCCTCGATGCGCACTCCTCCGGGGAAAAGCGTCTGCCCGGTCGAACCGAGCTTTATTTTACCGATGCGCGGAAAGGTGATGATCGGGGCCGTTTCGGTCATCCCGTAGCCTTCGTAGACATCGAAGCCGAGTGCCGCCAGATCGCGCGCCGTTTCGATGCCCAGCGCCGCGCCGCCCGAGATCAGGTGTTTCACCGTACCGCCGAACCGCATCTGCACCTCTTTGAAGATGAGCTTCGAAAGACGGCGCCAGAGTATCAGGCGACAGAGCTTGAAGATGAGCCACCCCGGGAGCGACGCCCGCAGTTTATCGCGTATCCCCTTGACGATCATCGCAAAGAAGCGCGGCACGCCGAGGATGATGGTGATGCGGCCCACCGACAGGGTATCCATGATATCGGTCGGCGCGAGCGACGGACAGTAGACCAGCGTCGCCCCGACATACAGCGGCGCCACCAGCGTCCCCATGATCGGGAAGATATGGTGGAGCGGCAGAAGCACCATGACCCGCTCTTCGCGGTTGTAGAAGGGGACCTCCTCGGTGACCGCCCGAATATTGGCGATGAGATTGCCGAACGAAAGCATCACCCCCTTGGGACTGCCGGTGGTGCCGGAGGTGTAGAGGATGAGGGCGAGCGCATCGGGATCGGCCGCCGGGAACGGGACCGGTTCCCGCGCCTCGCGTTCGCTGAGGCCCAGTTCGTCGAGGTTGAGCATCTTCGGCGTATGGCCCGATAACGACACCGCCTCGGCCGCCCGCTCTTTGGTCTTGTGGGAATAGAACAGGACCGCCGGACGGCAGTCGGCAAGGATATAGCCCACCTCGTCGGCGACCGCCAGCGAGTCTATCGGCACCGGCACCGCGCCGCTGCGCCATGCGCCGTAGAGGGCGACGGCCCACTGCGCCGAGTTCTCGGCATAGATCGCCACCCGTTCGCCCGGCGCGACGCCGATCTGCGCCGCATAGCGTTCGGTCTCGCTCATGAGCCGCCGGTAGGAGAGCGTCAGCCCCTTCGCCTCGATGGCCGCCTTGGGATACTCCCGCAGGAAGACATGGTCACTCATGGTGGTATTTTCCTCCCGACAGGATGGAAAGGCCGCGATAGAGCTGTTCCAGCAGGACGACCCGCGCCAGCATATGGTTGAGCGTCCACGGCGCGATGGAGAGGGCGATCGACTCGCCGACATCGCCAAAACCGTAGGCGCCGCCGATGACCAGCGTCACCTCGCGCGCGGCGTCGCGCTGTTTGCGCAGCAGTTCGGCGAATGCTTTGCTGTCAAGCCGTTTCCCCTCTTCCCGCAGGGCGACAACGAACGACCCGGCGGGGATGCGCTTCACGAGCTGGGCGGTATCCTCGGCAACGCTCTTCCCCTCTTTCAGTTCGATGATAGCAAGTTTCGAGAAAGGTTCTATGCGGCCGCGGTAGAACTGCTCCATCTCGCGGAAGCCGCCGGCCTCCTTCTGCCTGCCGACCGCGACGATGGATATCTTCATTGACTTTTCAGTATCTCCTTGATGTCGAGACGCGGGGCGTCGGTCCAGATGGACTCGAGATCGTAGTAGTCGCGCATCTCGTCGAGCATGATCTGGACGATGACGCTTCCGGCGTCGAGCAGTATCCAGCGGGCGTTCTGTTCGCCCTCGGCGTAATAGCGGCCGAAACCGCCCTCCTTGAGCATCCGCAGGGTGTTGTCGGCCAGCGTTTTGTTATGCGGGATGGAGGTGCCGGTGACGAAGATCATATAGTCGGTGTAGCCCGATGGACTGTCGATGTGCAGTATCGTCATGTTCACCGCTTTCTTTTCATCAAGCGCCGTCACCACGGTACGCAGTTTGCGGGCCACCTCATTTAGGGTCATTCGCTTTCTCCTCCATTATGTTCTTCCCTGCGTCGAACGAGCGACGATGGTATTCGCGCGAAAATGCGGGTATCGCGATCTCGAGGAGCGGCTTGTCGGCGAGCGTCCTCTCGCCGCGCACCGTGAACGAGACCTCCTCGGCGGCGACGGTGAACTTGAGTTCGAGCGTCAGCCGCTTTATCTTCAGGTCGGTCGTCACCTCGGCGTCAAGCGTACCGCCGACACCTTTGAACTTCTTCCCGGCGAGCGTCCGGATGAGTTTATCGTTGTTCATCTCCTCCACGCCGTAACTGCTCTGCAGATAGCGTTTGGGCGGCAACTCTCCGCGCGGCACCTCTTTGTCGGAGAAGCGGACGGTCACATGCCGGGCCGTTCCGCCGGCGGCCGACGATATCTCGGCATGGGCGCGGAATATCGCGTAAAGATCGGGTATCGACCGGAACTGCGTCTCTTTAGAAAAGGAATGTTCGCCGGTGCTGTAGGTGCGGACATAGTCGCCGCCGAGCAGTTTCTTGTAGAGGAACCCCTCTTTCCAGATGAGGTCCCACCCCTCCTTGCGCTCGTTGACATAGGCGAGATGGAAATCGTTCTTGTCGTCGCGGCCGTAGGTCGTCTTCTCGACCAGTTCGAGCCGCCGCGGCTGTTTATCGACGACGCTTTCGGTGTTGTAAGTCATCTCCTGAGAGAATCCGCGCACCGCCGCATCCTTCTCGAAGTAGAACAGCGGCGCGAAAAGCAGTTTCTCGAACTCGTCGAGCGACACGAAGAGCTTCCCTTCGTCGATATCGGGCTGGTATTCGACCGTATCCAGCACGCGCCACCGGCTCTCGACCGGCTTATCGCCCTTGCCGGAACAGCCCGGCAGAAAAAGCGCAAACGCAAGGAGCGTGAGTAAAAGCCGTTTCATACCGTTCCCTCCGCGAGCAGGGCCGCCGGATCGAAGGGGCGGCCGCCGATGAATATACGGCGCACATGGTTGTGGGCGAAATGATAGAGCGGATATATCCACGAAGAACTCTCCATGACGACGATATCGGCATCCTTACCCGGCTCGATACTTCCCTTCCGTGCTTCGCGCCGCACCGACGCGGCGCCGTGGAGCGTCACGCCGCGCAGGGCATCCTCCACCGGCAGAACGAGCTGGGTCGCCCCGAGACTCGCCGCGAGCGGCAGGAACCCGCACATGCAGGAACCGGGATTGAAATCGGTGGCGAGCGCAACCCGCACCCCGGCGTCGATCATCTTTTTCGCCGGAGCGAACGGCAGACGCGAAAAGACCGACGTTATCGGCAGGACCCCCGCGACGGTGCCGTGCTGTGCCATGAGCGCTATCGCCTCGTCGGTCACCTCTTCGAGATGATCGACCGACGCCGCACCCATCCGCGCCGCGAGTTCGGTGCCGCCAAGCGCGTGGAACTGATCGGCGTGGAGCTTAAGGCCAAGCCCTAGATCGTGTGCCCGCCGCAGGACCCGTTCGGTCTCCGCCAGCGAGAAGAAGCCCTCCTCGCAGAAGACATCGACGAATTCGGCAAGTCCGCGCCGCTTCACTTCCGGCAGCATCTCGTCGCACAAAAGCGACAGATAGCCGTCGTGGTCGTTCTTGAACGGCGCCGGATAGGCGTGCGCCCCGAGGAAGGTGGGCACTATCTCGATAGGTGATTCTTTCTTCAGCCGCGCGACGACCTCGAGTATCTTCATCTCCCCCGCCGTGTCGAGCGCGTAGCCCGACTTTATCTCGACGGTAGTGACGCCATAGGCGGCCACTTGGAGCAGGCGCTTCTTCGCGTCGCGGTACAGCTCGTCGGCAGAGGCCACGCGGGTCTTCGCCGCCGAATTCAGTATCCCGCCGCCCGCCGCCGCGATGTCGGCGTACGAGGCGCCGCGCGATCTCAGCGCGAACTCCTCCTCGCGGGTACCGGCATACACCATATGGGTGTGGCTGTCGACGAGCCCCGGCCAGACGGCGCGCCCTTCGGCGCTGACCACCGCATCCTTGTGCCGCGTCTCATAGCCCGGTTCGCTCTTGGCGAAGTCGGCCATGGTGCCGACAAAGGCGATGGTCCCTTTTTCATCGGCCGCTATGCACAGAGCGCCGCCGGTAAGAACAGGGTCTTTCAGCGATGCCGTGAATATCTGACCGATGTCGGTGAGGATGAGGGAATATGCCCGGGTCGCGTGCACGTTCAGGCTTTGAACAGCTTGCCGAAGTGGACCGTGAGTCTGCCGACCTTGCGGCCCGCGGTATTGCGGTTCAGTATCCCCTTGGAGACCGCCTTCTGCAGTTCGGAAACGGCGGTGCGAAGCTTCGCCTGCGCGTCCGCTTTGTACTTGTCGAGGTTCTGCAGATCGTCGGCCGCCATCTCGACTATCTCGGAGAAATGACGGATGTAGGTCTTCACGCGGGACTTCACCGAGCGGTTATAGAGTCTCCGCTTCTCGTTGGTTTTGATCCGTTTTTTCGCAGACTTGTGATGAGCCAAAATGTCCTCCTTCTAAACTCTTATCTTCAAAAAGCCAAAAAACAGTCCCTTGTTATATGTAAAAACCCGATACTGTCAAGTTTTCACCCGCATAGGTCTTACCGATCTACATTTTGGCAACGGGCGCGGTGCATACGACCGAATAATTTCTTGAAACACCGCCGCGCGGCGGAGGAGCAAGAAGAAATCAGGCGGTGAATCGGTAAAAGAAAGAAGCGACCGTCGGAAATGTCTTATGTCGAGGACTGACCCCGCTTGCAGAGGACTGACCCCGCTTGCATTCTTGGCCGCTTTTCTGAACCAGTACAGCGCATTCTCTGGCTGTCTGTCTTCATATGCGTAATAATCGCCCAATTCGGCCTGTGATTGTACATCGCCAAGAAACGCACGGAAATGTTTTGCCGTCAGTCCCCTTCCTGTGAAGTAAAGTAACGCCGCTGCCACGATGCCGACAGCAAGCAATACGATAGTGCCAACCAAAAGAAAAGTCTTTTTCTTACTAAACTCCATCATCCCCGCTCCCTCAATGGACGCCCGCTCATATCGTCGCTATCTGCTTCATACGGTCAAGGATGAATGCTTTTCTTTTCTGACTCCCCGGATCGGGGAGAAGATGCCCCGGCAGACTTTTATGAAAAGCCGGATCACGAAGAAGCTGTTCGAGCCCTGCGGCGACGAAACGACGCACCGCCGGGTCGGCGGCGGCAATTTCTTCGCAAAGCATCAAGCGGCCGTCGATGACGGTGACGATGTCGTCCATATCGCGGCTCCCGATATGATCGTTGTTTCCTCTGCCGGCGAACGCCTCCAGTTTCAGCGCGAGAAAACAAGGAGCCGATGCAACCAACAATTTCTTTCCCTTCAATGTGACCGTCATGGGCGCGGCAACCGTTTCGACAAGCCAGCGGGCGTTCCCGCCCGAAAAGTCGTCGCGTGCCGAGAGGATATCGACCTTGACGCCGTCCATAAGCCAGCGGCACCGCGGTGCACCGTCGCTCATGTCGTGCTGGAATCTGGCCGTCCGCAGTTGCGCTTCGAGCCGTTCATAGCCCGAAACGGCAAGTGTCTCAAGGACGATGTCGATGTCGCGGGTGGTCCGTACCGACGGCACGACGGGATCGTCGATGAGAAATCCGAGAATGCCACCGCCGATGAAAACGAAGCGCAGACCGAGCGGCTCCAATCGTTCGACGACATGGAGCATGTCGTCAGTTTTGATGAACAGCATGTTTCGCTATCTCCTTACTCAATAGTTCTTCGGCAAGTTTCCGTTCACGGATACGACCGGCGCGGATCGCGTCGACCAGCGCGAGCAGTCGGTACAGTCGCTCATCCTCCCGCGCCGCAGCCGGTACCGCACGGTAGAGTGGCGAAAGCGATACGCCGCGCACGGTCCCGTCGGGATCGGACCAGACCGGTATCTCGGTGCCGTCGATATAAAACTCTTCGTTGAGCGGCGCGGCGCCGACGCCGGTCGGCATGCCGCGGGTCATCATCCCGAACTCGGCGGGAAAGACATAGCGCAAGCCGTGTATCAGGAATTCTTCCAGCGATACGGCGATGACCTCGTGGGTGTCGGGCGAGAGAAGTCCCGCCTTTTCCGCGCGGCGGATGGCGGCGTGGAGTTCGGAGGGTGAAAGGTGCAGTTCTTTGGCAAGGTCGGCGTAGGGTACGCGGCGCCCGCCGGTGACGAGCAATTTAAGAAGGACGACGATGTCCTGCGGCTTCATGTTCATTCAGTTACACCATTCGCGAATTGCGAATACACAAGCAATACATATACATATAAATCACTCCTTGTCAACTATTATTTTCGATGGGGAGAAAAACATAGACACTTCTTCACAACTGTATAGGTTTTGCAACTTATTTTTTGCGGCGGAGAAGCAAGAGAAACGACGGGGCAAAAATTTCGACAGGGAGCAGAGTGCGGCAAGATGGGTAGGCGGCTGTTGTGCTCAAAACATCGTGCCGATTTGAGCGTTGAGCGTTGTATGTTCGATCTTTATTTCTCTGCTATCTTCTGAATTACTTATCAATTTGTCGAGATAGAGTTGGCTCCCGCTGAATATCTGCCAACACCCACTATCGTACATGCGGAAGTAAGCGTCACAATATTTCTCAATTATACCTATCTTCTTATCTATATAATCTTTGTGGCGTTTGATTCGCTCCTCATGGTTAATTGCCAGAACATCATATGAATATAAGGCGTTCCAGTAGAATTGATATACGGCATCTATGTGTTCTTTCTTTCTCAAACATAGTATGTCGCAATTATCAGCCCCCAAGTATTTGGAGTATTTTCTGATATACTCTATGTCGGCAACCGCATAATATGTTCCCTTTTCTCCGCTTACTTCGCCATACGACCCGAAGCTGTTGGACAATACCTTTCCCTTCTCGGGCTTCCTCATCAGGAAATTCTCCAACTCATCTCCAAGCTTCTCCAACGCTATTTCATCTAGCAGGTATCCGTCGTACACATTGAAAACGAAGGGGCTTATCTCCATAAAGAAATAATGCTCTCTAAGCAAATCAAAAAGACAGCGAAAGGCCACATCAAACCTATTTGGAAAAAACGGTCTAATTGACCACTATAAACGGGCCAAACTGACCTAGCGCGTTACGGTCCGAAAGGGCCACCAAAAACGGACCAAATTGACCACCCTCAGACGAGGGGTCGGTCAGACAGCATAAATAGCGAGTGAAGGAAAACGGACTAGACTCACGCCGCCCATTTTAACTTTTGATGGCGGAGTAAACACATGAATCGGAGGCAAGACACCATGGAACTGCGCAAGCTGTTGAGATTGAGAGCGGAACCGGGAAGTAGCGATCGGAGTGTCGCAAAGATCCTCGGTATCAGCAAGAACACGGTCAAGGCTTATTATCGGGCCTTTATTCAGAGCAATTTGCCGCTTGAGGAGGTGCTGCGGCTTACGGACAAGGATCTGGCGGAGGTTTTCTATAAAAGCCCGGAAGACTCCGAACGACTCAAGACCCTAAAGGAAGAGATTCCTCTTATTGTTGGCGACCTCGGCAAGCGCGGCGTAGACAGGAAACGCCTGTGGGTGGAGTACCGGGAACGACATCCCGACGGGTATGCCTTCACCCAATTCTCTCTCTACATGAAACAGGCCAAACAGTGGGCGGAAACATCGCTGCGTATGGAACACAAGGCGGGCGACAAGCTGTTCGTCGATTTTGCGGGCGGCAAATTGTCGTTATTCGACCGCAAAACAAGGGAAGAAAAGAAAGTTGAGGTATTGGTGACGGTCCTACCCTATAGCGGCCTTGCCTATGTGGAGGCGCTGGAGAGCCAGAAGATACCGCAATTCATCCGCGGCTTAGGGAACGCCCTCGAGTATTTCGGTGGCACCCCCGCTCTCATCGTGACCGACAACCTCAAGAGTGCGGTCACCAGAGCGCATCGCTATGAGCCAAAGATCAACCGGACTTTCCGGGAATTCTGCGAGCACTATAAAATGGAAACCCAACCGGCCCGGCCGGGTGCTCCGCAAGACAAAGCGCATGTCGAGAACATGGTGAAGATCGTCTACCGAAAGATATTCGCTCCTCTCAGGAACGAACCCATTTTCGATCTCGACACGCTGAATGAGCGGATACATGAACTTTTGGAGAAGATGAACAACGCCCCGCGTACCGATCGTCCGGAAAGCAGAAGGGAGCTTTTTGAGGCAGTAGAAAAGGAAACTCTTCGCCCCTTGCCCGCCGACCGATACGAGCCCCAGCAGTATGAGATGAAAAAAGTGGATAAGTTCTGCTTCATCCACATCAGCGAGGACAAGAGCGCCTACAGCGTTCCCTACATCTTTGTCGGCAAAACGGTCCTAGTCGCCTACAGCGACCGGCATCTTACCGTGTACCATGAATTTGAACGGATAGCCTATCATGTCCGGACCGGCAAACGGCAGAATCTCATACCGGAACATCTTCCCCCGAAACATCGTCCGGAAGTGCTGGATTGGGACGAGGAACGGATTCTTGCAAAGGGAGCGGTCATAGGTCCCGAAACGGTCGCATACCTCAAAGCGGTCATGGCGAAAAGCCGACACCCCTTCATAGGGTTCCGTCTCTGTGCCGGCATTCTGTCTCTGGCGAAGGAATCCCGATACGGGAGTTCCCGACTTAACGAGGCCTGCAAGCGGGCCTTATTGTTTCAGAACTTCAACTACAGTAGCATAGAATCGATCCTGAAGAACAAACTCGATGAGAATTCCTTTGCTCCCGTCCAGTACTCTTTGCCGCAACATGAGAACTTACGGAACGACTACCACTAGGAGGTATCCCCCATGAACAGCACATTGATCTCCCGGATGAATGAACTCAAGCTACACGGCATGCGCGATGCATGGAACAACATTCTTGAGACGCGTACCCGCTACACCAACGACGAGATCGTGAACATGCTGGTGGAGGCCGAATGGGCGAACCGACAGCATCGGATCCAGACACGGCGTATCAAACAGGCAAAATTCCGCTATCAGGCATTGATGGCGGAGATCGATTTCTCGGCCACCCGCAATATGGACAAATCGCAACTGACGCGGCTTTCCGACTGCTCCTACATCGACCGGGCCGAGAACATCCTCATCACCGGACCGACCGGCGCCGGCAAGAGCTATATCGCCTCAGCCTTCGGTCATCATGCCTGCATCAAACAGTACCGGGTCTTCTACGCCAACATGAACCGCCTGCTTGCCGACCTCAAAGCCGGGAAAGCAGACAATTCCTATCCCCGGATGATAGCCCGCATAGCGAAACAGCAACTACTCATTATCGATGATTTTGGCCTTCAGAAGCTCGATGTGGAAGGGCGACTCGCGCTTCTTGAAATAATGGAAGACCGACACGGCAAACAATCCACAATCGTGACCTCCCAATTGCCGGTCAAGAACTGGTGTGAAATGATCGGCGAGAACACCATTTCCGACTCGATCCTTGACCGGCTGGTCCATGGCGCGCATCGCATCGAGATCAAGGGAGAATCGATGCGCAAGAAGAAAGCGCAAGGGAAAAAGTAGCCGCGCTGATGCCTGTCTTTTGCCTTTCAAAAAAGTCTCAAAATTCTAGTTGCTTTTAATTTGCTACACGATATAATTGGCCAATCGTTTGTCATAAAACTGGGGAGAAAACCGTGATCAAGAAATATTACCCGGTGGTCGTGCTACTCTCGTTCCTGCTTCTGGCGGGCGTTTCCTGCAATAAGGACTCCGTCAAGAACGATGCCGATATCGCGGACACTTCCTCGACCGACGATGTTGCCAACCTCGATCAAGATAAAATATCTCCGACGGACGATCAATCTGATCTTTCCAACGATACCGACACGGTGGAAAGCGATGCGTTTTTATCCGATGACGACATGGTCAATACCGATACAGATGCCGCTCCCGACGAAGTTTACTGTGTCGTGGACGAGAATCCCGACGCCGATATCGAGTACATTCCCAATACCCATACCGGCAATGAGGATTGTCCCGCACTCGCTTCGGCGAAGTTTCCCTATTACGATACCGACGGCACAATTCACTTCTGTCGCAAGTGCGACCAGATCAGGAAGAACGACCCTCAATGCGTGCGGAACCAATGGATAGAAGCGAACAAACAACTCTGCACCGACTATCCGCAGTACGATTGTTACGACTATCCGTGTGACATGCCGTGGCTACAGCCGATATCCGACAACAAAAAGCTCTGGTACCAAGGATTGCATTCGTGTGATATCTCATTGAGTCCCAATCCGGGAGATTGGGACCCTGGAATACATACATTCAAGCACTTCAACATCAGCAAGGGAAAGGTAGGCTATTTTATGGCCAACGCGGGCGTGCCGACATCGTATAGAGCAAACATGAAATTGATGGAATACACGGTCGCGAATCGCCGGTATCGCGTACGGGCGGTTCCTTCATATGGAGATCTTGCCTATCACCAAAGAGCCTACTTAATGGACATGGGAAGCGGAGCGCTTGATGCTTACTCTTATTTCCTTTTTATCGGTGCCGATGACACCTACCGGGTGGTATACAACCAAAAGATTCGGGGTCTTTCCTATACACCGGTTCTTACCGACAAATGGGCTTTCGCGAACATTCAAGAGTCCGATGGCGCAGCCAACAAACTATCCTACGCGAAGGTAGGCGAGTGGAAATGGACGAATCTCGGTTACGGTACTGGTAACGAGCCGTTCATCGTTGGTGACCGACTGGTCTTCTACGACGATAATTTCATCGGCTACTACTGCGACCTTGACAAAAGTCCGCAAACACTCGCCGACTGCGGTAAGGTGAACCGTGAGGGGGAACAGATACGATTCCCCGTTCCCGACACGGAGGATAACCGGCTCATCTACTTCGAGACGGTGACCCAACACGACCGCCTCATCCGTCTCGACCTGCGCGGCGCGACACCGGTGTACGAGGAACTTCCACTACAGGAAGTGGAGACGGGAACATATATGACGGCTATCCTGGGTGTTCACGGAAACATTCTTATCTATGGCGATGCTTTTACACTGGAAGACACCTCGTCGTCTTGGGAATCCGATTCGAAACTTTGCTATTACCGCGTGGAGCAAAAGAAAAGCTATTGCATGAAACCAATCGAACATGTTTTTGACGGAGAGGTTATCCCGATCAAATACAATTTCTCTTTCGCGGAATTCGAAGACAAATATCTGGTATGGCAAACTTGGGAATTCCGCAATCTGATCCTCCGCGACATGGATTGTTATTGCGAAAAAGAAGGCGTCTGTCCGTTCGAGGGATTAAAAAAATAACCGCTACACGGGGAGGGAAGTCATGAAAAAGATCATTCTCCTTGCTTCGATTGTTTTGTTCGGCACCGTGTTCGCCGAGAACACATTCGAGATCGTGCCAATGCCGACGGGACATCTGTACTCAGTCGCGACGCCCACGATAGCGGTACGCGGCAGTTTTACCGTGGCGGAGGGAAAGGCCTACGCTGCTTATCGCTTGCAGATAGTGCGGGGAGGAGCTAATGAAATCATCGAACAACCAAAACTGGTCATATATCATATAACCCCGCCGCCCATTCTTTATACTCAACCGTATGGCAACTACTTTTATACCGAAGAAATAGATGTCCAATCCCAGAACATCTCCGGCTTCATCCTTGAAGGACTCTACAAAGCGAATGCGAACGACCCCGGAACATGGGAAATCATCATGGATATTCCGCAACAAGTAACCTACTCTTCTTCCGCAACGACTACCAAATGGGGGCGCATCGCCAGTAGTGATCCCGCGATGGATGGGGTTTCCGTTAGAGGGGCCTGTTTTTATGCCGGACCCTACACCGGTAACTATGAAAACATCAGCACCCGTCCGCCTCTCGAAAAATGGGAATGGAGAACTCCCGACGATCTTAGATCCATCATGGACGAGATTGCCGAAGCGGGAGGCAATGTGTTGAAAGTATCGTGGTGGGGAGACAGCTACGAATATGATTACTGCGAAGACCCGATGAACGGTTGCAACCCTTCCCTTAATAACGAAGACCGTATCTTTCATGTCGGCACGAGCGGCGACTATCTGACCGACGAAAACGGTCAACCCGCTCCCTTCAACTATTGGATGGCGGGTGGCGTCACACAGCATCGCAGCAAGAATATGAAATTAAAGGTGACCCCGCTTGGCCAGACAGCTACCCGAGAGTACTCTCTTGAACAAGGATTTTCCTTTCAGCGCTGTGTGTTGCCAGAGACCTGTGACCCTCAGGACCCTTTTTGCTACTCTTTAGAGGACACCTGTGATTCTTATCCTCAACTTCAAGGCGGAAGCATTCCCGAACTTTTCGCATACGAGTTATCCTGCGACTATATTCGCAAACTCTATAACGCCGATCAAACTCGCATTTGTGTTGCTAACGAGTTTATGGACACCACTCTGACCTGCAATGAATATGGTTGGTCTTCAGAGGCCAATCAACCCTGCGTCCCCCTTGAAGGAGGAATATACTTATTCAATGGAATGACTTTGGGTGCCATCGAGAACATAATTAATGATCAACTGCAAGAGCAAAACATACCCTATATCTTCGACTGCACGGGAATCCCGAACACCTTCATCATACCGGCGGGATTTCTGATTAAAACCTGTTACAATCACGATATGCAATATCTTTGCGCCACCAACGAATATTGCAATTCTGCGCTCAATGCTTGCCAAAACAAATGTCGTCGCTGGGAATATTCGACTTATGCATCGGGAACTCCCGTAATAGACGATCAACAATTCGAGACGACATATGGAACGCTCGATACTTACGAACAAACCTTTATCGAAGCGGCAAGCCGCAATATCTCCATCGTTCCCACCATCGTGGATGAAGAATTCAAGTTCGACAAAGAATTCCCCGTTTATTACCAGAATCTCGCCAAGAAGTTGGCTAAACTGGTTTTGCGTTATAAACACAACGCCAACTGGCTGAAGCTTTACGATCAAAACGGAGAGGCGCGCCTTGCCTTCAATCTTCTTGATGTCGTGCATCGTGGCTGGGAAGAAACGACCTACTTTCCCATTACACATACCCAGTTCTACAGGGTTCTGAATCTCGATCCTCAAAATTCCGACAATGATCTACTTGCCATTTTCCCGTGGTTTCCCGACGATTGTTTCGATGGTTCCAGAAGTATCCCCGACCTCAACACTCATTGCATTTCGAGCACTCACCTATTGCAACCGGATGCTTTTTCACCGGGACAATTAAAAGCCATAAATGCCTATGCCTATGTCCGGGCCTTCGATTTGATGGCTGAGGAGGTCGAAATCTTGACTGGGGGGATCAAGATCGGATTCATGCTCGACACTTCTCCCATGCCGCCCGCTCTGACGCACGATCCCTTATATAACAGCACCTATCTTCAGGGCGTACGACCGTACGACCTGATGGGAGGTCCCATTCCGGAAATGTTCGAACAGGTACCGTTTATGGATTTTTATGACGGTCCTTATACAGATGTGCTGGGAAATAAGACATATTTATCGTTTTACGATTACAATCTATCCGCATTCAGAAAGATTGATGTCATTGACTCGGGAATGCTTCACTATATTCCCAATCCTTATTTCTTGCAGAACATGTCTTCTCTTCTAGCCATCAATCCATTTAATATTACGACCGATTATGTCGAACGTTTGCGTTTCGATCCGGCATGGACATTGCCCGATAATGGCGAATATGAAATCGGCATCCGCGCCCCGCGTACGATCAGAGCGGCAACTATCTCTATGCTTATGGGAAACCGGTTGCCATGTTATATGATGTGGCTCTTCTGAAAAACGCCTATCGTTATCTTGATTATTGGAAAAATGCAGGATTGCCTCTCATCGCTACCGCCATCGCCGGATTCAACGACGAGAACACTACACGTTCCGGCCCCATGGTATACGGCGATATCGACTACTGGCTTCAAGAAACCGAGATCATGATGCGTCTCTACCACACGGCCGGCATCACGCTCGATATCTGGAACGGTTTTTCGGAGGGCTATGTGTGGGCTGAAACGAAACCGTATGTTGTATATCGCGGTGCCGATCCATATCACTATACGCCGGAAGGCAATAAGAATTACATCGACGCCCGCACTGGAAAAGAGAATTATTCGCTGGCCAAGGCACTTTTCTGGAAATGGCCCTATTCTCTTTCCGATATCGACGGCGATTATGTGACCGATGCCTCCGATCCTTGTCTGCCTCCCGATGGGACGCCCATGACCGACGAGGTGCGAAAAAAATATCAAAGTCCGACTATGGTCTATTGGGCAAGCGACGAATTGATCAGCGGCACTGTCTTCGATGGTGGGGGAAATTCTCTTTGTGCAGACGGCACAAGTCTTAATTGCGGAGCCCGTTATTTGCCCAATATTACGGGGAAATACGCCCAATTTGTCACCGCTCCGATACTATATCCGGTGGAAGCTCCTATTTTTTCTTGGGTGGTCGACCACGATCTCGACGGCATCCCTGATGTTTGTGATATCGCCGGACAGCCCTTCAAGGACGGCATAAGTGGGGACGAAAAAACAGGCGATGGATTTACGTACAATGTAACCTACTCCCGGCGAAGCGATCGCGCTATCGGTTCATACTCGCCGCTGTACGCCCTATACGGCGCCAACGAAGTAGTGTCGCTTGCTCCCCGCAAGATAACCGATCAGGCCAATGATACGAACAGCAGCGTTCGCTCCTGCTGGGTTTCTAATCTTGAATTTCTTCAGTGGGGCAGAAATGGATACTGTACCATTTATCGTCCCAGTGAAGCCGCCGACTGTAATCCATATGACGAACAAAATTATATTGGTCAAAAGATATGTGACCCCGAATTCCGTACCTTTGCCTACAGCCACGGCAGTGAAACAACGCCCTTGAGATTCGGGAAAGAGTCTTGGGGAAAACCAACAGGTGTTTCAGCCCCGGACAACCTGCCAACCGATGGGACAAAGCATCAATGGGACTGGAAGAGTCAATTGAAAGAAGATTATTCCCTTACATACAAAAATTACATTCATGACGATGTCGCTGGTGTCGATAAATTCCCGACTTTCGGTCCGGGAAGTACGGTCGATCCTTCACAGGCAATCGATCTGGTGAAATATGCCGTTTCGACCGGTGCGCGGGGAACAGATTTAAATGCATCGTATCTGGACAACGGTGTGGTCAACCCGGCCTTCTTTGCCAATCAGAACCCGTTTGCACGATCATTCCGCGATACGGAAGAGGGATCTTATCTCAACTATTATCGTTATGCAAAACGTCAATTTATTTACGAGGATAATCGATTGCCGGATATCGTGATAGAATACATGGATCCGTATCCATGGGAAGTGATTTTAGGGAATTCTTGTTCCTATTGCGCCCCAACGACCAGCGCCGATTTGTCTAGGTTCAATTTCTGGCGTTATGCGGAAGACAAGATCGAGGTAACACCGTACCAGATGCCGAAACTCGACACCGCGGTCATCCCAATAGAAGGAATTGGTTTGCTGGGCATCGGCAAGAGCGATAACAACGGGAAAGGGTCGATCTCTCTCTCCCTGCCCATTCATCCGGCCGATTGGCATAAGATCGGCGAGTATGAAACTGAAGAGGAGGATATCGTTATTTCGGACGTTGTCTCGATGGGAAATGGCTCATACCTGATTGCCGGAAGGATTGACCGGACTGGCGATCGAGGTTTTTTAAGCCGTAAGCTCTATAGGATGGATAAGACCGATGACGGCCTCTACCGTATGACCGGTTTGATGAATCTGCCTGTCGGTAATATACAGCTCAAGCTCGTGGAACTGAACGGCAATTTGTATCTCTTCCAGGGGGGCAGCACCATTACGGTTTATGCCTATTCCGATCAGGACGGATTACAGGTCGTTGATTCCAGTATAGCACCTCCCGCCAGAGACTTCTTCAATGTTTCTGTGCGTGACGGAAAATTCTATCTTTTCGGCGGCTACCTTCGCCAAGATGAAACGGTTGTTCCCAAAAACGACCTCTATGTGTTCGATCCTCGTGAAGACGCTTCTTCTCGCTGGAAAATGATTGCGACCGATTTGCCGTTAGACCTTTATCGTTCTATGTTGGTGTTTGAGAGTGACGGTTATTTACTTGTTGACCAGATTGTTTTTGAAGGAACTTCTACTCACGCACTTCATGTGACGACAGCAGGTCAAATAACGGCTAGGACCATTGCTGTCGAAGGATTGCCGGAGGGTGGTGGTACTTTCTGTCTCGGAGAGTCGAATTATACTTTGTTCGGCGGTATATCGACTGGAAATGTCTGCCTCCCCTTCACCCACCCGTGGTATAAGCAGTACTCCATCGGTACGACCGTCTACAGCGTCGCGGGTAAGGCGAACCGCCTCTATGTCGGTACCGGCAGTGCTATCAAGGTCTACGACATCAGCGACCCGAACGCGCTGGTCCTCAAGAGCACCTTCACCACCAACAAGAAGGTCTACGACCTCGAAGTCATTGACGGCGACATCATGTATGCGGCGACCAGCGGCGGCATCTACAAACTCAACACCGTCAACCCCGACGCCCTGACCCAGATATCGTTCTACAGCACCCCCTACAACTACCAGTACCGCATCCAACTCTACAACGACCACCTCTATGTCGGCGACGACAACGGCATCAACATCCGCGACAAGAACACCTTTGCCCGCCTCGCCTATGTGAACATCGGCAGCACGATGGACTTCTCCATCGCGAACGGCGAACTGGCGATGTACTGGGACGACTTCTGGGATTCCGGGATCGATATCCGCGATGCCGGTACCCTCACACGGAAAGCGTGGGAATACGGCTACTGCTCGACCGGCGAACTGACGACCGACCACGGGGCGTTCTATCTCTCCTGTGACGGGTATGAGTACCGCTTCGTCGGACGGCCCGACACCTACCTCGACTTCTGGGAACTCGACGGCGACATGCGGGAGATGCAGGAGAACTACCTGTACAACGGCTGGGTCTACATCCCCGACGGAAACAAGGTGAAGCTCTCCACGAATAACACCGTGCCCAGCATCTGCGGCAATGGCATCATCGAGCCGGGCGAGTTCTGCGACGGGAACAGCCTTGACTGCTGGGACCTTGACCCGAATCAGTGGGACAGCGGCACCGCCTATTGCAATTCCACCTGCACCGGTTATGATACGGGGGACTGTTACTGGAGCGGGTGCTGATGGGAGCCAGAACCAAGACAGTCAGTAATTTAGGCCGAAATTCCCAGTTGGCGAAGGGGAAAAGGCTTCTTGTCGGAATGGGGTGGCGAAAACCCCAAACCGACAAATCGAAAATCATTAATAAAAACAAAGAAACACAAAATTCTGAAAAATTCCAGACTCTTTTTTCAGCAAGCCCGTATCTTATATAATGGTAAAGAGGACTAGATGGGGCTGAAACAGTCAATCGTCGCCAACAACGGATAGAGGGAGGAGAGGGTGAAGAAGGGATTGTTTTTTTTCGTGGTGCTTTTTGCCTTAACGACCACGCTTTCGGCCATCGAGTTCAGAGTGCAGTTGCATCCGTCAGGGAATGATATTGTTCCCACAATAAATGACAATGTGGCTTCTTTTTCTGAAAGCACTTGGTTCGGCTATGACGGCGAACCGGCCTTGCCGATGTATTCGCTCACCTTCATCATTCCCGATGGTGCTTCCGTTGAATCTGTTGTCATCGAAAATCCGGTTTTCGAAACCACGCCTTATATTGAGGTTCCGGAAAAAGTTGCTGACCTAGAGTTCCCGAACTATCGGCCCGATGCGTTGATAGAGGAAGGCAAAAATATTGACATCTACAACAATAATGCTTTTTACCCGCCAACTCATATTGGTCAGAGTAGCGAAGGCATTAAAAAAGGCATTCACCTTCTTAAGATTCCGATTTTTCCTTATATGTATAATCCAGTGACAAAAGAGCTGAGGCATCTTGTTTCCGGCAATTTAAAGGTTCTTGTTTCTGGTGACTCCAATAGGATTTTTTTCAATAGTCACACCAAATTCGACCTCTCTTTCTTCCCCGCACTTCTTAACAGAGCAATCAACGGTCTTGAAATATTGCCGACACAAATTTATCTTTCGCCTGAGCCCCAAGATCGACTTTATATCATCACCACAGATCGGATTGTGAAAGAATCCAAGAAGGGCGCATGGTTCGTGCAATCAAAAATGGATCGTGGCTTTGATGTTGTCGTCGTGACACCGACAAAAAAGTATTTCAACAATGTACTTCAGAACAACAGCTCGGGCTGGGGCGGCGGTATCGGTTACAATGCCGCTGAAAGAATACGCACATGGCTCAAAACGGAAAGAGCTTCGGTGGGGCAGATCGATTTTCTTCTGCTTATTGGTGATCCAGATCCTATAGTCGGCGATGTTCCTATGAAAAGAACTGATTTGTGTGACCATTGTACCGGCTCTTGGAATAATGATGAACAAACGCGTATGATTCCCACCGACTTTTATTATGCGGAATTAGATGCAGAATGGCCCGTATGGCCCAACAAAATGAAGAAATGGGACGATAGAGACACCGAGACAGAAATTGACAATATGGGTCGCATTTCTGTTTATATTGGAGATCCCAATGGGATTGAGAATTTGGACACCATCCTAGCTAAAGTCGTTAAGTACGAAAACAGAGTAGACCAAGCCGAGTTCGATCGTCGCCGGAACATATTCCTCTTGCAAAACAACATGAACGAGTTGCTGCATAAAGGTTTCAATTTCGATGACTTAACGACTCCTTTGCCGCTGAGAGAATTTAATGAGTTGAAAAACACCATGAGAAACATTTACGGCTACCATGATTTTGACTCTAGAAATTATGATGAGCCGTGGTTATATTACTTTATGAGCGACCAAAAATGGAACAGTGGCGGCTATGCCAAAAAGGAATTTAAAAACCCCGGACTCACATTAGAGAAGGCGAACGAACTATGCGTCATAAAAGACGCATGGGGGTTGGATTGCGGCGAGACAGTGGAAGTGGAAGATGAGGAGGGCAACACATACTATAATTGCTCCTGCATATGGGACGATTGGATGTGGAATGACGATACGCGCCGGGACGAATTGTTCAGCTACGACGATAGAGACATAGAAAAGGGATGGACTCCGTTTTTATGGAACGCTCATGGCCCGGGAATTGTCTTCTTTAATTCGCATGGAGGACCGAACGGAGCTAATCCTGTTCTTGACAATACGGATGCCTATATCATCGACCCAGAAAATCAGGCTTTTATTATTCAAGCCTCATGTCTTACCGGTTGGCCAGACGCTTGCGGAAAGAAATACTGCTTCAACAATGGCGAACCTAATAACATGTCCCTTGCGAATGCTATGCTCCTGAACAGTGCTATTGTTTCTATTGCGGCCACCAGGGTCTCTGGTCGTATGAAAGATGCTGGGAAAGAATTATTGGAAAGACATTTCGCGGAAAACATCAATGGGTATTTGGGAAACTCTTTTTCTCAATATTTCTTAACATATGCATCAGACCATATTAATAAAAATGTCATGGCAATGAGCACTTTTTACGGGGACCCGACTATCAAATTGCAAGGATATATTTACGAAAGCGGAGATACGGCCGATTCCGACGAAGACGGGATCCGTGATCGATTCGATAATTGTCCTGACTTAAAGAACTTGGATCAAAGCGATATTGACAGAGACAATATTGGTGATGCATGCGACCCGTGTCCCCAAGATCCCGATCACATAACCGATACCGATAAAGATGGCGTACCCAATTGTATGGATCCATGCCCAACTTATTACCCCATCAACAATTGGATTGGTCTAAATGATTCTGACGGTGACGGAATTGCCGATTTCTGTGACAACTGCCCATATAAAGAAAATCCATATGAAGCGGCTCCCGACTGGAATGATGAATTGATTCAGGGCGAGTGTCGGCATGGCGTATCGTACTTCCAGAACGGACCGGTGAGGATGCCTTACTGTGTCGACGAGAACGGGAACCCTGACAGAACCGAAGGTGGCGCACGTTACAATCCGTGGACCTATATTTTTGGATATGTACGGTGGGAGGGAACATCGTTTTTAAAAAAGGGATATTGGTATTGGCAACCCGATCACGACCTCGACGGCATCGGCGATGCATGCGATATCAAGGGACAGAAGGGATGGAATGACCGTCCCGGCGACGGCAATTACCACACATCCATCGTTCCGCGTGCGCTTACCGAAAGCGAATGTCTGCTTTTCGTTCCCGGCACTTATTGGTGTTTCGGTGCGAAATCGAACCGGATAGCGATAGATTCCTTTTCAGGAACCAGAAAAACCGGGCTTTTCTCTGTGCCCGTCTACACAACCGACCGTTATTGCTGGGTGCCGCAGACTCGTTATGACGAATATTGGGGTACGGAAGGCTACTGTACGACGAGCAATCGCACCCACTCTTACCGACGCTACTTGAACGATTTTGCCTACAGCCACGGGAGCGATCCGGTACCGGAAAGAGAAATCGGTGTTCTCGCGTGGCAACAACCAACTATTACTGAAGAATCGACTGAAGGAACAACTCTTATTCAATCGTCTTTCTGGGATTGGAAAAGCGATTTATACGACGAATACCTCGATCTTTATGACGATTATGTTACCAACGCACCGTTGAATCCCCAACCGCTTACCCTGCTCGATCCGTTCATCCGTTATGCCGTTTCGGGCGGACCGACCTTTGCGGCGGCCTGCACCGAAGCGGACGATCTCATCGACGATGGCCAAGGCGGGAAGACGCAGAATCCCGCCTGCTTCCACAACAGCGCCGTTTTCGCCCGCTCGACGCGCGACAGCTTCGCGGGAACACCGCTCACCTACGCGAAGTATTTTTGGGTTAAACAAACGGGATATAGCGATCCCTTCGTCGTTCCATCCCGTCTTCCGCTGGACATAGCCCACAGTCTCGCGGAGGCGCGCCCGGCGTATCCTTTCCACGACGACCTGTTTGAACAATGGGACTACGACGCGGCGGCAAAAGCAATTACTAAAAACCAGCGGATCATCCCGCAGGAAAACCTAAAAGTCGCAGTGAGTTACGCCGACGAAACGCTATTTTTCTACGAAAACACCCGCACCGGAACAGTCGAAATCAAGACACAGACCCCCGCGCGGCCGAGCGACATGGCCCTCGCCGGTTCATTCGCCCTTCCGCGCGGCGTTGGACCGCTTACGAGCGGCGCGATACTCGACGACCAGCTTTATCTCGTAATTGACGGCGGGCTTTACCATGTCACGGCTCTCGACGAGCCGCAGCCGGACGGATACACCCACACTGCCACATGGGTCGGTGCCGTTCCGAATACTGGCACCGCGCGCCATCTTATCGCCGCCGCGCATCGGCTCTATCTCCTCTCCTACGAAAGCGATGGATTGACACTCTACGCCTTCGACGCGGGCAATGAATAGTTCGACATCATCGAAACGGCGACGAAACCGGCCGCCCGCGACTTTACCAATGTCACCGTCGGGCCCGACGGCACCATCTACTTCATCGGCGGCATGACCGTTGCCGGAGAAACGGCGACACCGCACCACGATCTCTGGAGTTATACTCCCTACGACGGATTCACGGAAATTGCCGATAATCTGCCGGTCGATCTCTACACCACATTCACCGTTATCGAAGACAACACCCTCCGCTTCATCACCCAACCGCAACAGCAGGTTGAAGGCGCAACTGCAGTCGTTCTCGACACCGCGACCGGCACGGTCACCACCGAAGAGATCGCCCTTGTCGAACAGTCCGGTGATACGCGGGACGGGTATTGTATCGCGCGGAACGGCAACGCCGTCACCGGCGGCATCGACCTTCTTTGGGAGGGTTGCCATCCATTCGACGAACCAGTCTACAAGAAATACTGGTTCTTCGACTACAAACACTCGCTCGCGGGCAAGAAGGACCGTCTCTATCTCGGCGGGATCACCGGCATCCGCGCTATGAAGATCAAGGACAACGGTGCACTCGCCTCCGAAAAACTCACTCTCTTGGGTACAGTAAGCGACATGGTCGTTTGGGACAACTATCTCTACGCCGCGACGGGGTCGAAGATATATGTACTACGTATCGGTGCCGACGGCGCTCTTACGAAGATACGTTCTATTTCAGCAAGTGGTGCAGTGAACCTCACCCGTTACGGTCAATTCCTTGTTGTGGCTGAAACAAAGGGCGCGGTTTTTCTTAATCTCTTCGATAATCCAGCAAAGCCAGTCAAGTTTTTCACAATCCCGACCGCCTATCCCGCTCAAGATGTGGCGGTTGTAGGCAATCGTCTAGCGATCTATTACGACCGGTTGTTTGCGACGGGCCGTACCGTGCTGTACGATTTGACAAACATCGAAACACCGTTAAAAATAGGCGAGACGAAAAAGGAATGTGACCTTGCCGGATTCGGCGAAGATCGCGGAACGCTCTATCTCGGCTGTTGGAACGGCATCTATGAAGTGGGGCAGAACGCATCGCTCACCGCGCTTTCGGGCGACCGGGCGATCCTGCGCGACCACTATGAACGGAACGGCATGGTGTGCCGGGTCAACAACGGCTACATAACGGTGTCGCGATGAGAACACATCACCTGAGTCGGGGGGCGGACATACTTCGCCTCTCCGTTGTCATAGCATTGCTTTTGTTCCTTGCCGCCTGCAACCCTTCGCATCATTCCACCGATACCGACACCATCGCACCCGACATCGAAACATCGATAGCGGAAGACGACCTTGTCGTCGTTGACGATTCATCCGACGAGGATTCCATACTGATAGACGATACCGCCGTACCCGACAAGGACATCAACGGACTGGTTGCCTCCTGCCTCGCCGACCCCGAAGGGACCGAGTACATAACCAACACCCACACCGGGAATGAGGAGTGCCCCGATCTTTCTGCGGCTGAATTTCCTTACTACGACACCGACGGCAAAATACACTTCTGCCGCAAGTGCGACAAGGTATGGGAAAACGATCCTCGGTGCGTAAGAAATCTGTGGAAGGAACAGAACTGCGATCTCTGTACCGCGATGCCCGACTACGACTGTTGCGGTTATCCCTGCACGATGGAGAAATTGACGCCGTTCTACAAGGACGAACGGGAGGGGTACTATCTCGATGAATGTGATATGATGCTTAACCCCAACAACCCCCAAGGCTGGATGTCTGGCATGGCCACCTTCAAGCATTTCAACCTGAGCGAAGGAAAGGCGGGGATGGTGATGGAGCATGTATCGAGCGAAGTGAATGATAATCCGGTGAACTTCAAAGCAGTTGTTTTTGACCTGACGACCCGAAAGTACCGTGTTATTCAAATGGGGTCTGGGAATGATACCTTGAGTTATTACAAAGGAACCGTGTTAGGTGCAACGGCGACGATATCCAAAGAAGATAAGAACGAATACCTCATTTACCGGGATTCAACGAACAATTCTTTCAGCGTTGCCTATCCGGGAAAGGTTAGAAGCATTTCCTATAATCCCGTGATTAACGAGACATGGGCCTTCGCGAACATCGTGGAGAAGGACGGCGATGCCACGAAAATGATGTACGCGAAAGTCGGTGAATGGCAATGGACCAGTTTGGGCGAAGGAGTTGGAAACGACCCTAATATTGTCGGTAATATCTTGGCCTTGTACACTGATTTCAAAGGATATCTTTGCGATCTTTCAAAAAGCCCCAAGGCATTGACTGAATGTGCCATCGTCAACCGTGGTGATGAGCAGGTCCGGCATCTGATCCTTGACCGGGATAATGAAAGGATAGCCTATTTCAACCCAACCACTATGCTTGATGGATTTGTACGGGTTGACCTTTCCGGGCAGACCCCGGTGTATGAGAAAATCAGCGTCGATAATCTCCAACCGAACATGTACTCCATTGCGATCCATGATGTACGAGGATCATTGATTCTGTATGCCAACATCTTCACAACCGAGCAGAGCGTCGAAAAGGGGCGTGGAAACCAGATCTGTTACTACAATCTGAACAAGCAAAAGAGTTATTGTTCCCTGCCGACACCGCATAAAGACGGTGTTCTGGAATATCGGCAAGCCTATGCGGAATTCGAAAATCATTGGCTCGTTTGGCAGGACAGCATTTCGCCGCTCATGAAAGCACGCGACATGGAGTGCTACTGCGACCGACACACCGATCTATGCCCCTTCGACGACTATACGCCCCAACCCGACAATCCGAAGGATGTGAAGACCGGCGAGCGACCCAACGGGAAGAAACGGTAGGCGAAGTCATTCTCAAGAAAAATTGACTCGCAGGGCATTTCAGGGCACACTCAACTCGCTGTCCGGCTGACTCTCTCAAAGGGCGGT
>CALMRE010000026.1 GCA_937871295.1 uncultured bacterium
CGAAAAAAGGCTGATCCCCTTTCAAACCGCACACCCACCCCTGAAGAGATCCAGGAGCATTTGTTCATCTATCGTGAGTTCCGCCTTCTATTCCCCCCAAAAGCCCTCGTGCTGGCTGTCGGCCAAAAAGCCGGCCGCCAGTTGGCCCTGCCGCCTGACCACATGCTCCGTCACCCCGCCAACGGCGGCGCTGCGCAGTTCCGCCGCGAGTTCAAGATGATAACCCGGAAGGTTGGAGGGTGAAGGGGGCTGGTTGGAAAAAGCAGCTCTGATCCTCTTTCTATTTCTTGCCACTAGCAACCAATATTATCAGGCAGTTACCTCTTGACAATACCTTTTTCGCTCCTATATCAATACCGTTGTTCCCTGCATAGGGGGGACAGTTGATCGATCTGTGAAGGAGCAGTTTTCATGTCAAAGCCTAATGACCGTATCGTTTACAAGCGCCCTGAAGATGGTAAATGGGTGAACAAAAAAGTATCATCAGACAAAGCGACCAGTCTTCATGACAGGCAGATAGATGCTGAAGCCGCGGCCAAAGAGAATCTCAAGAATCAAGGCGGCGGGGAACTGACCCTTCAAGGCCGCAATGGGAAGATCCGGAGCAAGGATACCATCGCTCCCGGCAATGATCCTTGTCCGCCGAAGGACAAGGAGAACTGAGAAAATACTCCGAGACGAAGGATTCGTCATCGGGGTCGGATGAAATAAACGGAGAAAGGGTAAGGAGGGAAAAATGGTGTTGTACAAACATGGTTTTTTTATCAAGTCTGAAGACCCTGCTTTTGACAAGACACATTCTCCGGGAGAACAAGTTCCCCATTCTGGCATATATCGATGCACGGGATGTGGAAGAGAAATAGCGAGCAATGCCACTAACGGTGACCGATTTCCGCCTCAAAACCATCATCAACATAATCCCGGACAGGGAAATATTCTTTGGCAACTTGTAGCTGCCACACAATCATAATCCCTAGCCCTTAGTTAGGTATTGACAAGATGATCATTTGCAATTTTCAAGATGATCTCAGAGAGTATATTATCAAAAGCTTCCTCGCCAACAACTGCATAAATTGGGACCCGAACAAATCCTTTGACGACCTTTTAATGGATTATTCTAATTGGCGTATTCGTATCATACTAGACAAGAAACGAAAAATCGTTATGTCTCCTATTATAAACCCTCCGCATGAGCATTTTGAAGGATGCATGTCACTTATAAAACTCATAGTCAATGGAGACAATATCAATCCTTACCTCAGTGACAAGATACGAGACATAAAATACCAAGATAAAATGTTATATGATTGGGGCATTTATCATTTCCATTTGGGGAACAGAAAGCCTAATGGCACAATCGCTAGAACCAATATTTTACTATTTGCCAGAGTAACAGATTCTCATGTTTACTTCATCCAATATCTCAAACATGGCGAATGGCATAATACAGAGCTGATTGAAGCCATACATCAGTATTGGCCAGATACTATCGCTGATCGTCGTATAAGGAATGTTCATGATATTGAACCGAAACTTGACGGGACCATTAGACATACATTGAGAAAAAAGAATGTTAACTCACTCTATCAAACCACAGATGGTACTGTTTATGCTATGCTGGGCGGAGGACTCTCAACTGCGGGCACATCATCGTACGCGACATTGTGGGCAATAAAATTGATGAAAGACATAGAAAGTAAAGAGCGCTATTTTGACCAGAATAGCGAATCTATAATGAAAATGTTAGTTGAAAAGGGACAGGCTGGAAATCAAGATGTCCGTTGTTGTTGGGATGTCGAGAATGATGAATATTTGATAAGGAACTTATCCGGGAATGGTTCTCTGGGAAATGAAGTTCTTCTGCGAATGAATTTCAAATGATTCCCACTTCCCCCTTCTCCGCACCAAACTGTATCTTATGCGAGACCAGCAGGCTCAATACGGTGAATGCCGTGAATAGATAGAAACCGACCTGTAGGGTGGATTCATTGGTCGTGAGTACATCGATCCTGCTAGAGAGGTTGTCTATCTGCTTCAACTGTTCCGTTATGATCCCGGTAAAGCCGATGTAGGCCATAAAGATGGCGACCACCATCACATCGGCCATCGACCATTTGCCGGACTTATGGACCATGAACTTTGCGAGCCAGTTCTCCCGGAACTTCTTCGAGTAGAGATATCCTACCGAAGAGAGCAATTTCGATATCGGGAAAACGACGCTGAAGCAAAGCACGAGGAGGCCTACCGCGATGAGTTTGAAGTCGTCATTGGTCAACATGAGCTGAACCACTTCGAGAATGCTCTTGCTTTTATAGAAAAGAACTTGGTCTTGGAAAGTGATGGTTTCTCCCAAGAGATGAAAGCTCATCTTCGCAATGCGGGCGTCAATGTCTATCATGGGAAGCAAAAGCCCGACTGAGAGGAGAATTCCGCACAGGAGACTCAAGAGCAGGGCCTCCATTCTGGCGAGGCTCTTGGAGAAAATAAGAGCCGCGGCAACCAGCAGTATCAGAGAGAAGAGAAGAATGATATAGGGTTGTTCCTGGCTATCAAGCTCCTTGATCTGTGATTTCAGCCCGGCTATCGTGGTTTGCCGGTCAGAGTAGCCGTTCAGGGCGATGATGGTGTTGTGCGTAGTGTAATCTACCTCAGCAAAGGTCTTATCGGCATATTCGTTGAGTTTTTTGATGATGTACTTGCGTATCGACTCTCTGTTTTGTGGCTTGTCCAAGTAAGCAATTATCTGATCCGTGAATTCGGGAATGTTTTTTCTGATCTCTCCGAACACTCCAGTAACAGAGGCAACCGTGGATTGAAGAAAGCCGCTTATGGTGTTCTGTCTCCTGTCGTAGTAATTCTCTTCCAGCTTGTCTACAGCTTCTGTAAGATAGCCGGATATCTCTTTTCGTATTTTCTCTTTGTTGGTATCGTTGAAGTTGAATTCGCGTATCTTCTTCGTGATAATGTCGGCCAACGCGACTTTCCATTCGTCCACATTGAAGAGCCCGTATTTGACATTCGATAGCTCTATCAGGTCGGACTTTAGGGCTCGTTTTTCGATCTCGATCCGGTATATCGAGAAAGAAAGGATGCCGACACAAATCAACAGAATGGCGAGAATGGTTAGGCGAAGTTTGATCATTGTGTCCCTCAGTGCAGGAGCGTGTCGTTCATGTTAAGGAATTCCCCTGTTCGAGAAATATACGATCTTTCTGAGAGGAAATCAAAAATATTGTAGTAGTGGGGGGCTTTTATCATTTAACTATCTATTGGCGTTGACTGAACTCAATTGGCATCATCGTCATCTAACCCCGGGCAACTAAGTTGCCATGTTTTATTGCAGACAGAGAATCGGAGTTCCTTGTACGGACAATCTTCTGTGCATCCTCCTTGTTCTTTAATCTTCCTGCATTGAGCTCTTCTATCTTTCTCTTCCGGCGACAGATCCTTCTTGGGTGGTCTATAGTAGTTTTCAACATTATATTTGCGCGGATATTGAGGGGGTCTTGTCAGTTGAGGATTGCTGACCCATTTGATACCGGGACTGCCACGACCGAAATATTCTTTGAGCTTCTCTTTATCCATATCCTGTCGAGAAATATCTATCTCTAGACAAGCAATGTCATTGTCCCATAGTATTTGCATTTTATCTGGATCTACCTTGTGGGTAAAATAAAATTCTACAAGCAGTTGTTTCTCTCCTATTCTGCATAATGCATCCGGCCTGATCGTTGTATCTCCGATCGTCAATATGGGTTCGACAATAACATCATCGAATTTCCGTGTCTGGCTGTACTTGTCTTTCCTGAATTCTGGCACCCACAAGGTTTTTGTTTCTTTAAGAACTTCTTTTGCCAACAAATGCATTGTGGATTCGTAGGCCCCTTTGCAATCGTGGCCTTTGAAATGAGCAAAGTGAAGTTCTCTGATGTTGCGAGTGTTGTTCTTCGCAACCAAGGGGGCTTTGCAATTAGGGCATATGCATTGACAATCAAGACCGTTCTCTACGGTTGAGACATGAACAAGTGTCTTTTCTTTATTCCAAGCATAGACTATATCGTGACTGTGGCGTCTCAATTAAAACTCTTCTCCCCCTCTCTCATACGGCATGAACTTTGTGAAATGCCCGATGAAGCGGAGCTTCACCTCACCAGTCTGGCCGCTGCGGTTCTTGCGGACATAGAGCGTGGCGACATCCTTCTCCTTCGCTTCCTTGCTCATGTCCCGGTGAATGAACATCACCATGTCGGCATCCTGCTCGATGGCGCCGCTGTCCCGCAGGTCGGAGAGTAGGGGAATGCCATCGCCGCCGCTCCGCATTTCAACGCGGCGATTGAGTTGGGCGAGGGCGATGATTGGGACGCCCATGTCCTTCGCGAAGATCTTGAGGCCACGCGATATCTTGCTGATCTCCTGCACCCGGTCGTCGCTCGTATCGTCGCTCATGAGTTGAAGGTAGTCTATGAAGATGGCATCGAGTCCCTTCATCTCCTTGTAGGCCTTCTTGGCCTTCGCCCGGATCTCGGGAATGGTGAGGTGGGAGGTTTCGTCGATGTAGAAGGGGAGGGCCGCTATGGAGTCCATGTGCTTCCAGAGACCCGCGATCTCGTCCTGCTCCA
>CALMRE010000027.1 GCA_937871295.1 uncultured bacterium
CGGTAGCCGTAGATGCGCCCTTTGGTCAGCAGTTCGTCGAGGAATTCGGGGGCGAGCGTCTCGTGCAACTCCTCCGGCACATAGCGAAGGGCGTTGCGGAGCGCGAGCGCTATCTCGGGTTTGGTGAGCGTCAGTTCCCGCTTCGGCGCGCGCCGGATACCCGGCTCGAAGACCGGCGCCGGGGGCAGGACCGCATCAAGTTTGATGGTCATCGCTTGCGAGATGTCGATATTCGTGAGCATCGGGCCCTCCATCAGGAAGTAAGCAAGGGGTCAGGCGCACTAGTTGCCTGACCCCCAATATACCAACAGCATGAGTGATTTCAAGAAAGAGAAGGCAAAAAAAAGGCGGCCCCGAAGGACCGCCTTTGAAAAGCTACCCGAAAACGGGCGTCCCGTTGGGATCGCCCCTACTTGGTCGCTTCGTCGAGTTCGCTGAACGCCTTGTTGGCGCGTTCCACGACCGCAGCGCGGATCTTTTCGTCGAGCTGCTGCATCTGGTTGACGGCGCCCTTGAACTTCTCAAGGTCCATGCACATCTGGACATAGAGTGTGCCGGTCTTCGAGATCCAGGTGTTCTTCTGTTCGGTGCCGCTGAGGGTGGTGTCGGTGATCTGCTTGGAGACATCCTCGATGTGCTGTTCGTCGTTGGCCGCCTGACCGAACGCTTCGCCGCCGGTGGTGGTCGACTGGTAATCCTTCAGCATCGCCTTGACCTTGGTCTCAAGGCTGCGGGCGATGGCGGTACGCCCTCTGCCCTGCGCCGCGGTGCGGGCGAGCGAGACGTTCCGGGTGCCGGTCGCCGAGCCGACGCCGCAGATAAGGCCGCTGCCGCCGGCCGATTCATTAAGGACCCAATCGGGCGCCCCGTCGAGTTCGTTCTGCATCGCGTTCGCCGGCGCCGCCGGTTCCTTCGAGCCGCAGGACATCATGAAAAAGGCTACGCCAAGGACCGCGAGAACGATCATCAGTTTCTTCATCGTTGTACTCCCTTGTACCTATTGGTGGTTAAAGCCGCCTGTGTACCCCATTGAACACGCCGTGTTATACTGCAACGCGGAAGACGAGTCAAATTTTTCCCCTTTCGGAAGAACAGCGGAAATCGACAGCACGATAGGACATTTATTCAAAGATATTCAAAGATAGTTGATTTATCAGAAGAATGCCGTCACCAGCAACTTCAATCCGAGGCTGTCGGGCGATACGGGGCCTTCGGCGAAATTCATGAAAAAGAGGACCGTCGGCTGGACATACCCGCCGATGAGATAGCCGCCGCCGACCTCGAAGCGGGTCTGGAAAAGATCGTACTCCCAATTCCCCGGCGACCGGAACTGATCGTCGAACTTGAGATGCAGCCGCGCATACAGATCGAGCCCGACCATCGGACGACCTTGTAGCTCGAAAAAGGGCCATACCGGCAGATACCAATCGTCGCCGGGATGCTTCTCGATAAGGAGCATTCCGCCCGCCGACAACGCCAGTTTCCGGTCGAACAGCCACTGCCGCGCCTGCAGGGCGACATAGCGGTTGACATAGCGCATCGGGGCGAGGGCATATTCGTGGTAGAACCAGCCGAACAGATCGGTATCGGTGGTGAAGTTCCAGCGCCCCTTGAGATAGAGCGCCAGCCGGTTCTTATTATCGGCCAGATCGGATTCTTCCCGTTTGTAATAGACGGCATAGGCGAGATGCAGTTGGTTGTTAAAAAACAATTCCTCTCCGCGCAGACCGCCGCGGAACCGGAGCAGGTCGAAGGTATCCCGCTCGTTGAGATCGTCGCTGTAGAAAAGACCGGCGAACGGTTCAAGGGCCGGGAATATCCGGTAACTCATCTCGCCGTAGGTGAAAAGGTTGGTATCGCGGATGATACCGGAACCCATGGCCGCCGCCACATCGTAGGACTGCGTGTTCACCCCGACCGCCCCGTTCATCCGGAACCCGCCGAAAGGATTTGACGAAAGGAATAACTCCTGATGAATATACTCCTGCCGGTAGCCGCCGAGCGTCGCCAGCCCCTGCGTGATGATCTTCGAATAGTCGCCCGAACTGTCGGAAAGCGAGGCATAGGTCACCGTCCCGATCGTCACCTTCGGCCAGTCGTACTGCATGATCAGCCGCCCGCGACCGATGAGATAGCTCGTCTCGACCAAGTTGGTCATATCGCTCCCGGGGAACCCGTGCTGGAAGAAGATATCGCCGCCGATGAAGAAGTTCCCGGCCGGTTCGTAGAGGGCGCGCCCCGTCAGGAAATAGTACCCCGGCGCGGCCGGGTCGGCCGGCTTGGTTTCGTTCAGCGGGACATAGCCGCCCGCCGTCACCTCACTGCCGCCGTAGAGCGCCGCGCCGCACAACAGCAGCGCCGTCGCCGCGATGAGCCGCATCATTGCGGCCTCCCGGTGATCGCCTGATACGGGCATTCGCGGACACAGATGCCGCACTGGGTGCACTTATCGGGATCGAGCATCGGCTTATCTTCGGGACCATAAAAATGGATCGCGTCGTAGGGACAGACCCGTTCGCAGACGCGGCAGGAGGAACCGACGCAGCGGTCGTAATTTATCGTTACCGGGCTGTCGAGCGACGGCTCCATCCCGCAGGAAACGAGTATCCCGCCGAGGAGAAGCGCGCAGAGGAGAAGCCTCATTTCTTGACCTCCCGCTCGATGGGCGCGCCGAAAGAACAGGCCTTTGCACACAGGCCGCAGTCGACGCATTTTTCGGGAGCGATGACCGCCTTGCCCGTGACCAGACTGATGGCCTTGGTGGGGCAGACCGGTATGCACTCGCGGCAGCCGGTACACTTTGACATTTGAATATATTGGACTTTTTTAACCGCAGGGGGTACGGGCGCGTCGGTTATTTCGTTTTTTTTTCAGCCGCAGGTGCCGCCGGAGCGGGCGCCGGAGCGGCGGTAGGGCCGTGAATGGCCTTGGTCGGACATTTCTGAACGCACAGCGTACAGTTGATGCACTTCTCGGGATCGATGACCGCCTTTTTCGCTTTCTGGGCATCCTCGACCATCGTTATCGCTTTGGTCGGACAGGACGGGACGCAGAGGGTGCACCCGATGCAGGTCTTCGGATCGACCTGATGCTTCTCTTCTTTTTTCGCGCCGGCGTAAAGGAAGAAGGAGGCGCTCAGCAGAAGCAGGAACAGGAGGCGGACGATCGGACGCAACATCGGTCACTCCATCGCTAAAACATCGGTATCGGTCCCTTCGTCGACCGCCTGCGGGCCGTTGATCAGTTCGTCGCGGTCGAAGTTGTCGCCGCATCCGGCAAGCGACAAAGTGATCGCTATTATCAACAGGCGACCCATGGACTCTCCATGCCCCGATTTCGGAGCATACTACCCTCTTTGACGCAACCCGCACGGGAAAAGTTCCATGAACTTTCTACTAGCAAGGAATAAAAAGGCAATTTTTCTTCCCCGTATTTCTTTTTATGGTATGGTGCATCCATGAAGTTCCGCCCGCAATACACCCTGACCGAAGAGTTATTCCACGGCATCACCCACGGCATCGGCGCGGCGCTCGCCGTCGCGGGACTGGTGGTGCTGGTGGTTCTCGCGGCGCAGAAAGGCGACGTGTGGCGCATCGTCAGTTTCTCGATATACGGCGCGAGCCTCACCCTCCTCTACCTCGCCTCGACCCTCTATCACAGTTTTCAGGATGAACGGCTCAAACGCTTTTTCCGCAACCTCGACCATCTTTCGATATTTCTCCTCATCGCCGGCTCCTACACGCCGATAACGCTCATCACTTTGCGCGGACCGTGGGGCTGGACCCTGTTCGGCCTCATCTGGGGTTTTGCGGTGGGAGGCATCATCTACGAACTGCTGTTCCTCGGCCGCTGGAAGTGGATAACGGTGTCGATCTACCTCGCGATGGGGTGGCTTGCCGTCATCGCGGTGAAACCCTTGCTCACCGTGATGCCGCGCGGCCTATTCTGGTGGCTCCTCGCGGGCGGCCTGTGCTACACCGGCGGCGTATTTTTCTATGTCCGCAAGCGGATGCCGTACCACCATGTGTTGTGGCACCTCTTCGTTCTGTTCGGCAGCGCCTGCCACTTTCTGGGATTTCTCTTCTATCTGACCTGACCGGTCACTTGGCGCGCGTCGGCGCCGGGATCTCGACATTGGTCCCTTCGACACCGGCGAAATTGCCGCGTTCGTCGCGCAGTACGCGGCAGTTGATGGATACCCAGAAGCGTTCGCCGTTCTTCCGGACCGCCTCGACCGCGTAGCGACGGACCGTCCCTTCGGCCAGAAGCCGCGCGAGGAACTCCTTACGAGCCGCCGGATCGGCGTAAAGTTGCGCTCCGATATCGGTCACCGCCGCCTCTATCTCGGCCGGAGAACTGTAGCCGAAAATCCGGGCGAAGGCGGGGTTGGCCCGCACGAGTTTCCCCTCGGCCGTCGTCTGGAAGATACCTTCGGCGGCGTTCTCGAAGAGGTGGCGATAACTCGCCTCGCTCTCCCGGAGCGCCTCCTCGGCCCGCTTGCGGTCGGAGATATCGGCCATGAAATTGAGCGTCGCCGGTTTTCCCTCCCACAGGATCGGGACCACCTTGAGTTCGACCCACCGGATGGTCCCCTGTTTGGTGACCACGCGGAACGAATAGACATCGGGGGCCTGACCGCCGGCGAGCCGTTTCTGATGCCGTTCGTACACCAGCCGCCGGTCGTCGAGATGGATGACGCTGATGAAGGGGGTCGCCGGTATCTCGTCGCGGGAATAGCCGGTCAACACCTCGGTCTGCCGGTTGAAGAACTTGACCACCTGATCCTGCGCGATGAAGATCGCCTCCAGCGCGTGTTCGAAGATGAGCCGGTAGCGATCCTGTTCCCCGTTCGACATCTCTTCCTCCCTCAAAAACACCTTCACAGCGTAACCGGGAGCAATAAAAACGCAATTCTATTTTGCAATCGTTATTGTTTTTATTATAATCGGCGCGTGCTCATGGTTCCGGAGAACCTCAGATGACCCGCGGTCACTCGAAAAGCAGGATATTCCTCAAAGGGAGTAAGACCTATTTCACCAGTTCCATCTTCTTCCCGCCGCAGGTGCGCGACGATGTCTTCACGCTGTACGCCTTTCTGCGGGTCGCCGACGATCTGGTCGACTGCATCCCCCAGCGGGCCGACGATTTCTTCAATATGCGGCAGTTCTGGCGCAACGCCGAACTGGGCACCCCGGCGAACGACCCGGTCATCGACGATTTCGTGGAGCTCGCCGCGCGGGTCGGCTTCCAGCAGGAATGGACCGAGGCCTTCTTCCACTCGATGGAACTCGATCTCATCAAGAAGGAGTACAACGCACTCCCCGAAACGCTCGAATATGTCTACGGCTCGGCCGAGGTGATCGGCCTCTACATGATGCGCATTATGGGCCTGCCCGACGAAGCGGAACATCCGGCCCGGATGCTGGGCCGCGCGATGCAGTACATCAACTTCATCCGCGATATCAACGAAGACATCGGGCTGGGGCGCCGCTATCTGCCGCTGCGCGATTCGGCGCTCACCTCGCTCCTTCCCGAGGAGACGCATAAAAAACCCGACGCGTTCCGCCGCTTCGTCGCCGAAGAATTGGAACGCTACCTCGGCTGGCAGAAGGAGGCCGAGGCGGGCTTCTGCCATCTGCCGCGCCGCTACCGGATACCGGTGGCGACCGCCTCCGATATGTATGCATGGACCGCCAGAACGATACGGCGCGACCCCTTCGTCGTGTACCGGCGCAAGGTCAAGCCGTCGCGTCTGCGGATCGTTTTCAATATCATCCGCCGTTTCGCGGCCATCAGGGAGTGCCCATGAAGAAGTACCTCGCCGCTTCCAAAGAACGGACCGCCGCCTATCTCGGCCGGTTCCTCGCCGTCAAGGAGTCGGAATTGACCCCTATCGGCCCGCGCGCCGCGGCGTTGGTGCGCGACATCCATGAATTCTGCACACGCGGCAAGATGATCCGCGCCGCGATGACGCTCCTCGGCTGGGAAGCGGCCGGCGGGAAGCCGGGCGACGCCGTCGTGCCGGTGGCCGCCGCGATGGAGATGGTCCACGCGGGGCTCCTCATCCACGACGATGTGATGGACCGCGACGATTTCCGGCGCGGCAAACCGGCGTTCCACCGCCGCTACGCCGACGCGCTGAAGACCGATACCAAAGAACCGCGTCACACCGGCGAAGCGCTCGCGATATGCGCCGGGGATGTCGCCTTCTTCCTCGCCTCCGAAGCGGCGGTGACCGCCGCGATCCCCGAACCGCACGGCGCCGCGATGCGCCAGACCTTCTTCCGCGAATGCGTGCTGGTCGGCGTCGGTCAGATGGACGATGTCTACCTCGGGGCGCGCCTCGCGCCGGTGAGCGTGGCCGACATCCTGCCGGTCTACCGCTACAAAACGGCCCGCTACACCTTCTCGATGCCGCTCATACTCGGCGCCAGCGCCGCGGGCGGCGACGCGAAGATACGGGACGGGCTCGACGCGGTGGGCGAAAAGATCGGGACGCTCTTCCAGATAAAGGACGACGAACTGGGGCTCTTCGGCGAAGAGGCCGACATCGGCAAGCCGACCGGCTCCGACATCCGCGAAGGGAAGAAGACCATCCTCTTCTCGCTCCTCGTCGACATGGCGCAGGGAACCGACAAGGAACGGCTCGTCCGGACGCTCGGCAACCCCGCTATCGGCCCCGACGATATCGCCTTCGTGCGCGAACTGGCGGAAAAGAGCGGCGCGCTCGGTCAGGTACGCAGGCAGGCGGCCGCCATCGACGCCGAAGCACGCGAACGTATCGCCGCCCTACCGGTCGGCGGCGAGGTGAAGCGGCTCCTGAACGAACTCATCGACTACAACCGCGACCGGGGCTTTTAGGTGAGCGCCTATCTGGCCGTCAACCTCTGCGTCATCGCCCTGCCGCTCCTGTTCTCGTTCGACAAACGGGTCGCCTTCCGGCGCCGCTGGCCCGCCGCGTTCACCGCCATCGTTACGGTCGGCGCGATCTACCTCGCGTGGGACAGCCACGCCACCGGCGCGGGGCACTGGGCCTTCAACCCCGCCTATGTCGGCGACCTGCGCCTTGCCGGTCTGCCCGTTGAGGAGTGGCTCTTTTTCGTGACGGTCCCCTACGCGTGCCTCTTCACCTACGAATGTCTCCGGGTCTACCTCGCGCCGGGCCGCGTCCCCTTCGTGCGCCCCGTCATGGCGACCGCGGCGATAGCGGCCATCGTACTCGCCTTCCTGAGCGTCGGCAAAGGGTATGCCTTCCTCGCCTTCTCGGGGCTGTTCCTCGTGCTTATCTTCTATCTCATCTTTCTGCCGCGGCTCGCCCAAGAGCGGTCGTTCGTCGTTGCGATGGCGAT
>CALMRE010000028.1 GCA_937871295.1 uncultured bacterium
GACCCGCTCAGACATGAAGATCAAGTCCTCTTTGGTGACCTCTCGCCCGGTGGTGCCCGAAAAGAGTGCGACGTAGTTCGCCACGTGTTCCGGCACCTTCGCCGGCTCGTCTGTGAGCGCGTTGTCGGCCGGCTCGATATCATTCCACGGCAGCTTGCACAGGCCGTTCAACCCGAACCAGGTGCGCCACATCGGGAAGTAGTGCAGCGCCTCGGCCTTATCCTCGAACGTCGGGATCTGGTTGTTCACCATGTCCATGAAGATGAGCCACGCCTCGTCGTGCTGCGGCCCCTTGTTGGTCATCGCGTAGCCGCCCTGCTGGGCCAGCGATTCCTTGGACATGTACTGCGAGTATTCGAGTCCCTTGTTGACCATCGCGATGTCGCTCAGGAACTGGCGGTCGCCCCACCCCTGATCGGCGAAGTAGTGTTTCATGTATTCGGCGCCACGGCCGGCGATCGCGCCGAAGCCCTCGCCGCGAGCCATCTGGTGGATGAGTTCGAGGGCCGCCGGCGAGTTGCCGAAGGTGAGTTCGAGCCCGCCGGTCCGCTCTTTATTGAGGATCCCCGCCTCGTAGCACTCCATGACGAACGCGGTGATGGTGCCGACCGTGATCGTGCAGACGCCGTAGGTGTCGCAGTAGAAGTTCGCCTCGATGATGTGCAGCGGGTCGAAGATGCCGCAGTTGGAGCCGAGCCCCGCCGCCGTCTCGTATTCGGGACCGTCGACGGTGACCTTGTGGCCCTTGTAGGGACCGGTCTTCAGTTCGAAGCCGTCGACCGCCTTGCAGCACGACATCGCGCAGCCGAACCAGCAGCCGTCGAGGTCGCGCCACTTGAGGTTGAACAGGCTCTTGAGCACATTCGAGTGTATCTTGTTGATGTCCTCGCCGATGTCGGCCGCCTTGCCGAAGCGGAAGTTGGTGGTGGGCAGGAGATCGTAGGCGTCCATGATCTCCATGAGGTGCGCGGTCCCTTTGTCGCGCATCTCGCACTGTTTGTCGTCGAGTTCCTTTATCTCCTTTTGGAACCGCTGGCCGCGCTCGATGATCTTGTTCAGGTCGACCACATTGTTCCAGTTGGGCTTGATGCCGGTGGTCTTGCAGACGAGCGCCTTGATCCGCTTGTCGCGGAACACGGTGCCGATGCCGCCGCGGCCCGCCTGTTTGAGGCGCGCCACCTTGCGGCGCGGGTCCCAGAAACTGAAGTTGAGCATCCCGATGAGCGAATGGTCGGCGGCGGTCCCGGCCGAGACGACCGCGACATTCATCTTGTCCTTCTCGTCCTTCGCGTACATCTCGGTCAACTGCTCGGCGAGCACGTGGGAATCTATCGCCTCCTTGGGGGCCGTCTCGATGGTGACCGAGTTGTCGGTGCCGTCGATGACGATGATGACATCCTCGTTCGCCTTGCCCTGCAGTTCGAGCGCGTCGAAACCGGCGAACTTCATGTAGGGGCCGAAGTAGCCGCCGACATTGCTGTCCATGATGCGGCCGCTCTGCGACGATATCGAGACGACCAGCGATTTGCCGGCGCCCGCGTACTGGGTGATGCCGGCGCAGGGGCCGGGGCTGATGATGATCTCGTTCTCGGGGTCGTTCCACTTGGTCTCCGGTCTGGTCGCATGCCAGAGGAGGTAGAGCCCGAAGCCTTTGCCGCCGATGAATTTGTCCTTCATCAGCGGGGTCACCGGTTTTTCCTTGACGGTGTGGGTCGAAAGATCGATGTGGAGGGTGCGGTCGTTGTAGCCCTTGTCGATGCGGCCGGGTTTGTATTCCCAGCGTGTGATCCGCTTGTGAGCCGCCTTGATCTCACCGATGTTCATGCCGTACTCCGTTAAAAATGATGGTTCATCACTCATCTCGGCAGTGAGTATATCGGGTGCTTTCCCCTTTTTCAAGGATTTTCGACGACCGCTGATACCGAGACAGAATCGACCGAAAAATTTTGCGAAAACGGACTCATAAGGTATATTCCCGGCAGGTCAGTCGTTGGGAGGGATTTTTTATGCGCGGTCTTATATGGACGGTTTTTTTTCTTCTCATTGGATGCGGCGCATCGCCGCAAAATGCCCTGCGCGACAACGAAGCAGCCGGCGACGACGCCTTGACCGCGGCCGACAATGTCGAAGTGTTCGATGAGGGACCGGGCGAAGACGAAACGCTCCCGGAAGCGGACATCCTTTCCCCCGATGATGACTTTTATCCGCTCGAAAATCCCCGCATGCTGGCCGATCTGGTGCCGGGAGAAAAATCCTGCACCCGCCTGCGGACCGCTGTGCAAGACGGTCGACTTTTTGTCGCCTGCGAGGTACCGGGGGATGATCTGCGTCTGTGGTATACCCCCGAACCGGGCGGCGAACAGTTGCAGGAGATACATTTCTGGGAGGGAACGGATGACGCCGCCCTGCTCCCGGCGGAACACGGCCTGTTCATCCATCTCGGCACGGAACTTTGGTTCTTCTCGCCCGGAACGGAGGAACTCACCTTGCTGCACTCCTTCACCGACGAGGTCTATTCCTTCAATTCAACGCTGGCAATAGACCGGACGCTCTATTTTCAGGGAGGCGCGACATCGTCGGACAACGAACTCTGGCGCAGCGACGGCACCATGGAGGGAACCGTCAAGATACGCGATCTTGCCCCGGGAACGACCGTGAACGGACAACGCTATCTGACTTTCTGGCGCGGCGAGGAAACGGCGCGGGGCCGACACGAGTTCTATTTCGTCACTTATAGCAATCGCGGCAGAATGCTGTACCGCAGTAACGGCACCGAAGCGGGGACCATTCCCCTCCCCGGCATACTGCCGAACGATCCCGGACGGGGGGGTGTCGGAACTCATTTCAGGGTCGGCGACCGCGACTACTTCTTTGCCCCCTATTCCCCTGAAGCAAGTGCAGAGGGCGAAGGCTTCCTCGTCTTCCCGCAGAGTTTTGACCTGTTCAGCACCGATCTGACCGCGGAAGGCACCGTTCTAATGCAAAAGTGGGGCGCGCAGGGATCGATCTATAATGCCGTACGGTACAGCTATCTTTGCAACACCGCCGCGCGGGCCTATTTCAAGGTTTCCTCCTACCGCATCGAGTTGACTTACTGGCCATCCCCCGCCTATCCCCCGACCTACACGCCGGTGTTCGTAAGCGACACGCTGTATGCCGTCGAAGAGAGCGGCGAGATAGTCACGATCCCCACGGGAACGGAGCCGCTCAGCGGGGCCGTCTGTGATAGCGCGACCGGACGCCTCTATTTTCTTAAAGATGATTATTTCCTCGACTATGTCCCCGACGGCGAGCGCCGGTGGTATTCATTCTCCCGCGGTTCGATCGCGATACTGCCGGTCGGCGACCGGGTGCTTACGGCGAACGACTACCTTTCTTACGAGATCGGCAGGGAACTATTCATCGTGGACGTTAAGAAATCGTCACATCACGATGTCGCCGACATCTGCCTCGGCCCATGCGGTTCAAACCCCGGCGATTTTTCACGATACCGCGACGGCGTGCTGTTCAGGGCCGACAAACTCCTGTTCGGCCGCGAACTCTGGTTCCATGACCCGACACGTCCCGTCACCGCACCGTGGCTGTTCGAACCGTAACGACCCCCCCGCGAAGATATGGTTGATTTAACGACCGGTTTCCGGTAGAGTGCCGGGAACGTGGTAGACAAGGTGTTCATGCGGGCGTTCCTGCTTTTCACACTATTCTCGATACTCTTTCTTTCGACGCACCTTGCCGCCGCCGATAAGCCGGGATACCTCGTCCATCGCACCGGCGATCTCATCCTCTACTTCTCGACCGACCTCGATCCGCGTCTCATCCCCTATCTCATAGAAAAGACCGAACTGGCCGAGCAGTTCCTTTTCTCCCTGTACGGCTGGAAGGCCGACCGCCGCATCCCGCTGGTGTTCGACCGCGAGACCGACGAATCGAACGGCTGGTCGCAGGTCTATCAGCGGGACGGCATCCGCCTGCTCCTCTATCCGCCCGAGGAGTTGTCGGTGCTCGCCACCCACAAAGACTACGCGCTCAACCTCATCGTCCATGAACTGACCCATTCGTTCCAGATAGGGCTGACAAGCGGCGTCCCGAAATGGATCAACTATCTCTTCGGCAACCTTTTCTATCCGGCGCAACTCTCTCCCGGCTGGCTGCTCGAAGGGGTTGCGGTCTACTCCGAATCGTCCGTCGACGGCACCGGCAGGCTCCATTCGCCGCTGTGGCGCGCATGGTTCGATTCCTTCTTCCGCAAAGGGAACGAACTGACGCTCGGCGAGTTGTCGGGCTCCAACGACCACTGGATGGGGGGCCATATCCCCTATCTTTACGGCACCTTCTTCTACGACTTCCTTTTCCGGCGGCACGGCGCGGAGAAAACGGCCCGCTTCTTCGACGAACTGGGCGACAACGTCCTCCCCTTCCTCCACGACTGGGAGGCGAAGGAACTGTTCGGCGAGACCTTCTGGACGATGTATCAGGCGTTCCTGAAGAGCAACCGCGAACGGATATTCGAAAGAACGGCGGCGGCGCAGGCCCCCAACGAAACGGGCCTCCGTTACCGCGATATCGCGGTCGATCTGTCGCGCGGCGACCGTTACGTTTATCTGGGCAACCGGCAGGGAGAGCGGGCGATCTACGCCTATGACGGCAAGGAGCAGGAGCGGCTGTTCGCCCCGCCCGAGACGGTTCATTTCGCCGCCGCTCCCGACGGCCGCTACCTGCTGACCATCCCCTACCGGAGCGATCCCGACCGCCTGCGGACCGAACTGTTCCTCTTCGACACCGCCGCAGGGACGATACGGCGGCTCCTCCCCGGTGAATCGGCGCTCTATCCGTTCTTTCTCCCCGACGGCGATATCGCCTGTTTCACCGCGACCGACGGCCTCATCGACCTGCGCCTGTTCGACGGCGACGGCGGCGAAACGCGCCGCTACGATCTTGCCGCCTTCGACAGCGTCCACACCCCGTCGGCCGATCCGGCCGGCTCACGGATAGTCTTCACCGGCAACCTGCGCGGGAACGGGAAGGATATCTTCCTGCTCGATATCGCCACCGGCGCGGTGAACCGTATACCCCTCGAAGGCGACCAGTACGGCGCAAGTTTCGCGGGACCGCAGGAACTGCTCTTCTCCTCGGCCGAAGGTGACCGCGTCGCACCGTTCCTGCTCGACCTTACCAGCGGCGCGCTCCAGCGGCTCCACGAACCGATCAATCTCGCCCTCTACCCGAAGATCATCGGTGGCCGCCTCTTTTTTGTCGGCTTCGACAACGACGGCTACTTCCCGGCATGGACGACGCCGAACCCCGTCGCGGCGGGCGACATCGACCCGGCAACGATCGCCGCCATCGCCGCCGGTGCGCCGCCGCAGGCCGCTACGGCGCCGATCCTGACCCGCTCCAGCGGCTGGGAGGGGCTGTGGCCGACCCTCATCCTGCCCGACTACAGCGGCGGGATGCACAGCCAGCGGATAGGGATCACCCTCTTCGCCGAGGCCGACACCGGTCGGCGCGGCTATTCGCTCTATTTCGGCAAGACCTTCGACGCGACCGACCGCTACGAGACCGGCTTCGCCTACCGTGACGACGATATCCTGCCGAACTTCCACTGGCAGGCCTACTACGGCTGGCACCGGGAGACCTTCGGCAACCCGGAGGAGCGCACCTACCCCGGTTCGGCGCACGATTTCCGGACCAGCATTTCCACCACCATCCCCTTCAATACTCTGTTCTATCTCGGCCCGGCGCGCGCCGTGAAAATCGGCCATTCGCTGTCGGCCAGCGTCGGCTTCCATCTCCGCGAGGAACGGGTGGAGAACGACTGGAACGATCCGACGATACTCCCCTACGACGCCGGGGAGAGTTACGAGATGCAACTGGGCGCCTCCTACAACCTCTATCTCTCCTTCTCGCCCGGCAGTTACCTGCTCTTCTCCGAAATGGACGGCTCGGCGCTCCGTCTGCCCGCGACCCTCACCCGCGATCTCATGTACGGCGCCAGTCTCCTGACCCTCTCCCCGTCGCTGACCGGCAGTTATCTCTTCGGGAAGGCGGGAAAGGTCGGTCTCATATCGCGCCATTCACTCTACGCCGCCTTCCTGAGCGACGCCTCCTATGCCGTCGGCGGCGAAGAGAAAGGCATCGAACTGCAAAGCATAGACGCCTTCATCTACGGCTATTCGAGCAATGTCACGGTGCGCGGCTACCGGCCCGAAGCGATGACCGGCAGTCTGATCTATTTCGCCAACACCGAACTGCGCTACCACATCTTCGCCATAGAACAGGGACTGGGCCTCTTCCCGATCATGCTCAAGAACCTGCAGGGGGCGCTTTTCGTCGATATCGGCGCCTCGTCGGGGGAACGCGACCGCGCCGGGGAACCCTTCATCGCGTCGGCCGGGGCCGAGGTGAAACTCCTCACCCAGTGGTGGTACCATGTGCCGCTCATGTTCAAACTGGGCATCGCCCACGGCCTGACCAAGAACGGCGTCCTGAACGTCTATTTCTCGCTGGGCAACAGTTTCTGAAACAAAGTCGGCCCGACGGGTTGACTTTCGCCCCCCCTTCCCGTATAATCGCGAGGTTCGTGTCAGTATCGATCACCTTGCTCGGAGGAATATCATGAACATGATCAAGAACGCAACACTCATCGCGGTGCTTCTGTGCGGCGGCTCGCTGCTTGCACTTAACAATCTTATTCGAGTTCTGCCGGCCGATGTCCTAGATTGTCCGGACGGAGGACTTTTAATAGAGGTTTGGGAAGATGTCGATGGTGACGGAGTGATCGACGATCCCGGCGACAATCTTTTATCCTCCAACAATGTCTGCAACGGCGCAGTCGGCGCGACCGGCCCGCAGGGTCCGCAAGGCGTTCAAGGTGAAACCGGCGCTACCGGTGCCACCGGCGCTACCGGCCCGCAGGGTCCGATAGGTCTCACCGGTCCCGAAGGTCCGCAGGGTCCGATAGGTCTCACCGGTCCCGAAGGTCCGCAGGGCCCGATAGGTCTCACCGGTCCCGAAGGTCCGCAGGGTCCGATAGGTCTCACCGGTC
>CALMRE010000029.1 GCA_937871295.1 uncultured bacterium
CACGAAGCTCGAGAAGCACTACCGCGATATGCAGGATATCGAGTTCACGATAGAGAACAAGAATCTCTATATGCTCCAGACCCGCAGCGGCAAACGGACCGCGGCGGCGGCGGTGAAGACGGCGGTCGATATGGTGAAGGAAGGGCTCATCACCAAGGATGAGGCGCTTCTGCGCGTCAAGCCCTCCGACCTCGACCAGCTCCTCCACCCGCAGTTCATCAAGGCCGAGAAGGGGAAGGGTAAGATGGTCGCGCGCGGTCTTCCGGCCAGTCCGGGCGCCGCGACCGGCAGAGTGGTATTCAACGCCGAGGATGCCGAGAATTGGGCCGCGAAGAAAGAGAAGGTTATTCTCGTCCGCATCGAGACCAGCCCCGAGGATATCGGTGGTATGGCGGTCGCGCAGGGTATCCTGACGGCCCGTGGCGGCATGACCAGTCACGCGGCGGTCGTCGCGCGCGGCATGGGTAAATGTTGCGTGTCGGGCTGCGGCGCGCTCCTCATCGACTACAAGGCGCGTACCCTCAAGGTCGATAAGGTCACGATAAAGGAAGGTGACTGGATATCGCTCGACGGCGCGACCGGCGAAGTGTTCCTCGGCCAGATCAAGACCGAGGACGCGAAGTTCGAAGGCGAGTTCGGCGTACTGATGGGCTGGGCCGACGCGCGCCGGACGCTCAAGGTCCGCACCAACGCCGACACCCCGCACGATTCGACCGTTGCCCGCCGCTTCGGCGCCGAAGGTATCGGCCTTACCCGCACCGAGCACATGTTCTTCGAAGGAGACCGCATCATCGCGGTCCGCGAGATGATACTCGCCGACGACGAGCAGGGCCGCCGCAAGGCGCTCGCCAAGCTCATCAAGAATCAGCGCGAGGACTTCCTCGGCATCTTCAAGGCGATGGAAGGGCTCCCGGTCACCATCCGCCTGCTGGACCCGCCCCTGCACGAATTCCTTCCGCAGGAGCTCGAACAGCAGAAAGAGATGGCCAAGACCATGGGCATCACCCTCAAGCAGGTTCAGGAGAAGGTCGAAGAGCTCCACGAATTCAACCCGATGCTCGGCCACCGCGGCTGCCGTCTGGGCATCACCTATCCCGAGATATCGGAGATGCAGGCGCGCGCTATCATAGAAGCGGCGTGTGAACTGGCGAAGAAAAAGGTCAAGGTGCTTCCCGAGATCATGATACCGCTGGTGGGCAACAAGAAGGAATATCTCCATCAGGCCGACCTGATCGTGAAGACGGCCGAGAAGGTCTTCGCCGAGAAGAAGATACGGGTCGAGTACATGGTCGGCACGATGATCGAGGTCCCGCGCGGCGCGGTGACCGCCGACGAGATCGCCGAAAGCGCCCAGTTCTTCAGCTTCGGCACCAACGACCTGACCCAGATGACGCTCGGCTTCTCGCGTGACGACGCCGCGCGCTTCACCAAGGTCTACATAGACAACAAGATACTCGAGAAGGATCCCTTCCAGTCGATCGATCAGGAGGGCGTCGGTCAGCTGGTCGCCATGGCGTGCGAAAAGGGCCGCAAGACCCGTCCGAACCTCAAACTCGGCGTCTGCGGCGAACACGGCGGCGACCCCGATTCGATAGATTTCTTCCACCGCGTCGGGCTCAACTACGTCTCCTGTTCGCCCTACCGCGTGCCCATAGCGCGCCTTGCGGCGGCTCAGGCGGCCATCAGGCACGACAAGGCGCCGAAGCAGAAGAAGAAGTAATTCTCAAGTCTGTTCTGAAGTTATGCCCCGCGCCATCCGGCGCGGGGTTTTTTTATAAAATAAAAATTGAAAATCAAATGAGTTGTATTATTATTCAGCGTTCATTCACAAACGGTGACCATTTGAAAAAACGTCTGTCAGAGGAGGTTCCCATGAGCAAGACGGTCCTTTTTGTTCTGTGTCTTATGTCGCTGATGCTCGTTTCCTGCGGGATGAGCGAGCAGGATTTCGAGAAGGAGTACCCGAAAGCGCTGTGTGAAAAAGGCTATGAATGCGGTGATGTTGCGGTCGTCAGTACCTGTCGTGACGATCTCAAGGACGACATGGAATTCCTGATGGTCTTTTGCAGTTTCGATTCGATCCAGGCGGAAAAGTGCGTCAATTGTGTTGACAAATTGACCTGCGACGAATGGGATGCGTGGAACGCCGAAGAGGAGGACGAGGATATCCTCTGCACCTCCTGCGACAAGACCTGCGACTGATCAGAGCCGGTCGAGCCGTTTCTTCACGCTGTCGGCGTGAAGTTCTTCCTGCCGCATGAGTTCTTCAAAGAGTTTCACCATATCGGGGCCGAGGTCGGTGAGCGCCAGCATCGTCGCATAGAACTGCCGCGTGTTGAGTTCCCGCTGGTGGGCGATGGTCAGTATCTCGCGAGGCGTCGAACGCGGGGAGACCTCCCCGTGGACGATGAGCCGTTCGAGGGTGTTGAAGGGGGCCGGTACCGTGTGGCCGGGACCGAGCGTTTTGAGGAGCGTGCGGACATTGTTGAGATGTCCCTTCTCCTGTTCGGCCAGATCCTGACAGAGTTTCTTGAGTTCTTTGTCGGCCATCGCCTCCGATGCCAGCGAATAGAAGGCGAAACTTTCGGTCTCTATCTTCGCGGCATGTTCGAGAATGTCGCGGGTGGTCAGTTCCTTCATTTCGGTCCTCCTTCACGCAGGTAGCGGTCGATGCCGACGGCGGCGGTATGGCCGTTGGCGATGCCGTGTATCACATCGGGGCCTTGCGCGATATCGCCGCCGGCGTAGAGCCACGGCAGGCTCGTCCGGAAGTGGCGGTCGACCTTCGGGCGGCCCCGTTCGAAGACGATCTGATTCTTGAGGTCGTCGGGCAGGTAGGAGAGGTCCATCCCCTGACCGATCGATTCGACCACCATCGCGGCGGGGAGCGCCAGTTCGTCGGCGGTGTCGAAACGCGGTGCGAAGCGGCCGTTCTCATCGAATACCGCGAGGCACCGGACGAAGCGAGCCCCCGTCACGCGGTCGCCGTCGGTATCGATGCGGGTCGGCCCGTAGCCGGGATGGATGACCACCCCCTCTTCGCGCGATTCGACGATCTCCTCGCGGTCGGCCGGCATGATATCCTCGGTCTCAAGGCAGAGGAGATGAACGCCCACTTTACCGTATTTTTTCGTCTGGATGCGGGCGAGCGTCCGGGCGATGTCCATCGCGACATTGCCGCCGCCGATGACGATGGCCTGTTCGGGACAGTAAATATCCTCGCCGAGCGTCACGCGGCGCAGAAGGTCGATCGCTTGGAAGACCTTGGGGTGGTCGGCGCCGGGGACCTTGGTCGAGCGGCCGAGGTGGAGTCCGGTCGAGATGAAGATGCTGTCGAATTTCTTCCGCAGGTCGTCGAGGGTGACATCCTTCCCGACGCGAGTGTTCAGCGTGATCTTCACGCCGAGTTCTTTCACGAACGCGATGTCCTTGTCGAGATCGGGGTAGGGGAGCCGGTATTCGGGGATGCCGTAGCGCATCATGCCGCCGGCGGCCGGGAGCGCCTCGAATATCTCGACGGTGTGTCCCATCCGGGCGAGGTAGTAGGCGGCCGAAAGGCCCGCCGGGCCGGCGCCGATGACGGCGACCTTCTTTCCGATGGCCGGTTCGGCGGCGCCGACGATGGCGCGGTAGTTGTCCAGCGGCACCTGATCGGCGATGTGGCGCTTGAGCCACCGTATCGCGATGGGGTCGCCCTCATGCTTCGCGGCGCAGACCGATTCGCATTTGTGGGTGCAGACCCGGCCGCAGACCTCGGGGAGCGGGTTGGTGTCGTAGAGGAGTTTCAGCCCCCGTTCGTAGTCGCCGTCGCGGATCGCGGCAATGTAGTCGGGTATCGCCATGTGGGCGGGGCAGGTGGCGACGCACAGGCCGCAGGAGACGCAGCGGTCGGCCTCCTTGCGTGCCTCTTCCACCGAATAACCTTTCACGATCTCGATGAACGAGGTCACCCGTGCTTCGGGGCCGAGTTCCTGCATGTGGATCCGTTCGTCGGGGGTAAGGCGGTGGCCTTCGGGCCGCTGATAGCCCAGTTCGGCTTCGTCCCACTTCTTCTTGTCGACACCGGGGGTGAAGCGGAAAGCGTCGGGATCGCGGTCTATCCACTGGTAGTCGTTGGACATGGTGAGCGACCGGGTCATGCAGACATCGACGCACAGGGCGCACCAGCAGCAGCGGCCGTAGTCGATGCGCGGGCGGAGTCCCGAATCGCCGTCCTTGGCTACAATGCCGTCGACCGGCACCATATCGATGGCGCCGTTCTGGCAGATCGTCTCGCAGGTGCCGCAGCCGATGCACTTCTTTACATCGTTCTTGTGAAAGCCGCGGTAGCGCGGCGCGCCGGGGCGTTCGCGGACCGGGTCGTTGATCGTCACCGGATCGCGGAAAAGGTTCTTCCAGACGGTGAAGGGTGAGAGGATATCGCGTATCTTCATCGTTACCTCTCTATCTCGGGCGGATAGGTGTGGAGCGATACCATGAGCCCGGCGACATCGGCGATGTTCACATTGATTATCAGCCGTTCCAGCAGCGCCACGGCGTGGGTGTACGAGGGGCCGCGGACATTCACGCGGCGCGGATAGCCCGAACCGTCGCTGACCAGATAGTAGCCGTATTCGCCGCGCGAACATTCGGCGCGGATGTAGGTCTCGCCGCGCGGCACCTTCCAGTGGAGGACATTGGGTATCTTCGCCATGAGCGGGCCGTCGTGCGGCATTTTGTCGAGTATCTGCCGGATGAGGTCGATGGAAAGGAGGACATCGCGGCGGCGGACATCGGCGCGGGTGAAGGCGTCGGAGTCCTTCCCCGTGACCGGTTCGAAGTCGAGTTCGGGGTAGACCAGATACGGGAAGTCTTTGCGGACATCCTTCGCGACGCCGGCGGCGCGGGCGGTCGGCCCGGTGACGCCGTAGGGGTCGATGAGCGTCGGGTCGATGTAGCCGAGTCCGATGGCCCGTTTCTTGAAAACGGCGTTGCAGAACATCGCCTCGTAGACATCCTTCATCGTGCTCTCTATCTCGCGGAGCGTCTCTTCCATCCGCTTCTCGAAGCCTTCGGGCAGGCCGTCGCGGACGCCGCCCGGCAGGATGAACATGTGGTAGATGCGGGCGCCGGTCAACTCCTCGAACCGGTCGAGCATGAGATCGCGGACGTAGGTGGTCCACTGGCCGATGACCCCCATGCCGAGGCTTCCCGCCTGCCCGCCGAGGTACATCATGTAGCTGTTGATGCGCCCCATCTCGAGGATGAGGGTTCGTATCCAATCGGCGCGGCGCGGTGATTTGATGCCCGAAAGTTCCTCGACCGCCGCGGCGTAGCAGTATTCGTTGAAGTCCGGTTCGGGGACGCAGATGCGGCAGACGATCGGGAAGCACTGGATGTAGGTGCGCCGCTCCATCAGTTTTTCAAAGCCCCGGTGCAGGTAGCCGACATGGGTCTGGCAGTCCACCACCTCATCGCCGCAGACGGTCAGTTCCAGCGACATGTTGCCGGTGATGCCGGGGTGCTGGGGGCCCTGCCACAGCTTCAGGTACTTGCCCGATGAGAGGTCGATGTCGAGCGTCCCGTCCGGCTTTTTCACCGGGTATTGACTGCGGTCGGGTTCGTAGAGCGCCATGTCACGCCTCGTCGGGGTAAAGCTTTTCTTTCATATGCTTCGCCGGGTCTGTGGTCGCGCGTCCCGGCCGGTGGTTGAAGTTCTCCTCGGAGAATTTCTTCGTGTCGAAGTCGCGCCGGTAGGGGGGCATCCCGGTCCAGCCTTCGAGTATGAACTCCTCGTTCACGCGGGGACTGCCGGGGAAGTCGATGCCGAACATCTCGCGCAGTTCGCGCTGGTAGGTCGCCGCGGTCGGCCAGAGGTCGTGGATCCCCTCCATCGTTGCCTGTTCGCGGGGAAGGAGCACGCGGAGGCCCAGATCGCGTTTCCCGGCGCGGTCGTTCATGAGGTAGGTGAGCTGGAAGCGTCCCTCTTCGAGCCAGTCGACGGCGGTCAGGAGGACCAGATGGGTGAACCGTTCGCGATCACGCAGGTGGATGAGGAGCGGCCGCAGGTGATCCTTGGGCACCGTTACGAAGGCGAGATCGCGGCGCTGTTCGGTATATTCCCCGAGCGGGAAGAGCCGTTTCAGCTGTTCATAGAGTTCACGCATCGCTTCCTACCAGTTATAGTCGGGCATATCCCAGTCGTGTATCACCTGCTTCTGATTCGCCTTGTAGCGGTCGAACTGGGCGGCATACTTGTTGGCCCCTTCGCCTTTTCCTTCGCGGATGATCCGCTTGAGTTCCTCGAACCCGGCGAGGAGCGATTCGGGACGCGGCATACAGCCCGCCACATAGACATCGACCGGCAGGTAGTCGTCGAGCCGTTTGATGGTGTTGTAGGAGTCCCAGTACATCCCGCCGTTTATCGTGCAGGAACCGAGCCCCATCACATATTTCGGGCTCTGCATCTGTTCGTAGGAACGGATGACCCGCTTGAGCGTCTTGGTCGAGAGATAGCCCGAGATGATGAAGAGGTTCGACTGACGCGGGGTGGGACGCCACTGGACGCCGAACCGGTAGGCGTCGAAGCGCGGCGTCATGAGCGGCCGCATCTCGATAGCGCCGCAGCCGGTGGCGAAGCCGAGTATCCAGAGCGATTCGGAACGGGCCCAGTTGAAGAAGTCCTCGACGATCTTCGAGACGGCGGGTGGTTCGACCTGCGGCCGCGCGTCGCAGTAGTAGTCGCGCAGCGGATCGACCTCGAATTCGACCCCGTCGGGCCCCTTGACGAGCCGTTTTTTCAGTTCATCCTTCATATCGCCTCACACCAGCACTATCGAAAGGACGCCGATCGGCACCGCCCAGATCAGGAACCAGCGGATCGACTGATCGACGCGGAACCGCGGGAAAGCGACCCCGACGAAGACCGACCACATATAGATAAGGAATACTTTGAGGAAGAAAACGGGCCAGTTGGTCGCGCCGCCGAAGAAGAGATTCATGTATATCACGATCTTCGCGATGGGGAAGATCGCGCGGTTGGTCTGCATGAGGGCGAGGTAGGAGGAGTGGTATTCGGTCGGCGGCCCGATCGGTATCTCCTGCGGCGCGAGCACCACATCGAAAGGCGGGCGCATCATCGAGCCGAGGAACGAGAGCATCGCCGCGACGACCGCGAGCGGATTGGTGAAGAGCGTCCAGTGGAGGATGCCTCCCTGCTGGGCCGCGACGATATCGGTGACCGAGAGCGTCTGATACTGGAGCGCCACCGAGAAGATGGCGAGCGCGAAGGGGAGTTCGGCGGCGGTCACCTGCGACAGTCCCCGCGTGATGCCGATGGCGGAGTAGGGGTGGCCGCTTTCGGCGGCGCCGAGCGCCATGCCGAGCGTCCCGAAGAAGACGAAATAGAGGGCGAGTATCAGATCGCCCGCGAACGAGAGGTTCGAGAACAGGTAGGAACCGTAGATCGACGGGACGAACAGGAGCAGCCCCACGCCGCCCGACAGGCGGAACACCGGGCCGAGGTAGAACATCACGCCGTGCGTTATCGAGGTGCGCAGGCCGTAGTTCTTGACCACATCGATATAGGTCTGCCAGATCGGGATGCCGCGCCGCCGCCCGACCCGCGCCGCTATCTTGGCGATGAAGGAGTTGAGCAGGTAGCCGAAGTTGATGACGATGAAGAGGGTCAGCAGCGAATAGGGTATCTTCATCCAGTCGAACTGCATCCTACCCTCCGGTCCAGAAGAGGTACACGATCACCACGAAGGCGAGAAAGTGGAGCGCGTAGGTCTGCGGATTGCCGGTGTAGAGCCGCCGTCCGAGGTCGCCCGCGGTGTGCAGGATATCGGCGACGGTGTCCCAGAACCGCGTCACAAAGGGCTGTACGAGGAACCCGAGCGCCTTGCGGTAGGGGGCGAAGAAATTCCACGCGAAGTGGGTCGTCTCGGGGCGGTAGGGCCTCTCGGCCGAAAAGACGATATTGAACTGCTTCACCTTCTGCGCGCGGCGGTTGATGATGAGGAGCCACGCGAAAAGCGAACCGAATATCACGCAGACGATGATCATGATAGAAACGGGGCTCCAGTAGCCGAACTGGCTGGTTATCGTGAGCCCTTCCCAGTTCAGCCCGCCGTCGGGGAAGAACTGGTTCAGGTAAGTATCGACGCGCCGCAGGGCGAGTCCCGGGACGATGGCGAAGGCCATGAGCAGCCCGACATAGAGCATCTGCGGCAGGATGACCCAGAAGGGGGCCTCCTGTATCCGGCGGTTCTCGTCCTTCAACTGGCCGAGGAACATCGTATGGATGAGGCGGAAAAGGTAGAGGAAGGCGATCGGGCCCGAGAAGAAGGTGATGATCATCGGCAGGCGATGTTCGGCCGAGAGGATGGCGTTGTAGAATATCCACCGGCCGCCGAAGCCCGACAGCGGCGGGACGCCCGACACGGCGATGATGCCGATGAGGACGGCGATGAAGGAAAGCGGCATGAGGGTGATGAGGCCGCCCATTTTATACATGAGCCGCGTGCCGGTCCGCTTGGCGACGCCGCCGGCCGACAGGAAGAGCATCGACTTATAAATGTAATGGTTGATGACGAACATGAAGGCCATCACCCAGCCGAGATGGTTCATGAGGGCGAGGCCGAACAGGGCGTACCCCATCTGGCCGATGGAAGAGTAGGCCAGCAGCCGTTTGGCGTCCTCTTCGAAGATCGCCATGAGGTTGCCCAGCAGCGCCGAGAGGGCGCCGACCCAGAGCATCACATGGACGATGTCTATCCCGTAGAACCGCTGTTTGCCCATCGCGAGCATCAGCACCATGAGACCGTAGAGTCCCGCCTTGAGCAGGATGCCCGACACCATCGGCGAGACATCGGTCTCAGCCTCGGCGTGAGCGCCGGGGAGCCAGATATGGAGCCCGATCGCGGCGGTCTTGGTCATGAAGCCGACCGCGAGGAGGAGGAACACCCAACCGGCCGTTTCTCCGGTCAGGTGTTTCAGGGCGTCGAACATCGGCAGGGGGCTGGCGGCGGCGGCCAGCGAGAAGCCGGTGAGTATCAGGAAGGCGCCGCCGAGCGAAAATATGATGTACGATAGGGCGTGCGGTTCGGAATGTTTGCCGCGCAGTATCAGGAAGTATGAGCCGACGGTGAGCAGTTCCCACGCGACGAAGAAGGAGAAGAAGTCGGTCGCCGCGATGAGTTGCGTGAGTCCGGCGTACATCAGCATCGCCGAGGGGTAGAACCCGACGCGGCGGCCGTGGGCGTCGTAGCTTGCCAGCAGTATCACCGGGCCGCCGATGAGGATGATGACGGCGAAGATGAGCCGCAGCGGGTCGTAGGCGGCGTAGTTGAGCGCGAAGTAGCCGACCATCCCGCCGCTGGCGACGGTGTTTTTCACCCATGCGGGGAGCCAGTCGAGG
>CALMRE010000030.1 GCA_937871295.1 uncultured bacterium
GCGCGAGGAACACAAACTGCGCCGCCAGGAGCCGCGCATCATCCCGGCGGCGAGCGTGGCCGAGATCGAAGCTTCGCTCAAGGAGGGAGAGCTGGTCTATCTGTCGGTCGATCTCGATTTCTTCGACCCCGCCTGTCTGCCCGGCACCGGCACACCCGAGGCGGGCGGCCATTCCTTCCGCGACTACCTCGATGTCCTGCGCCTGCTCAAGTCGAAAAAGGTCCACTGCATCGGCGCCGACGTGGTGGAACTTTCCCCCGATATCGATCCCACCAAGGCTTCGACCGTCTTTGCGGCCGAGGTGATCCGCGAGACGCTGCTGCTGCTCGGTTAGTGGAGAGACTTCCGCTCTTCCGCGATGACCGTCCGGAAACCTTCCAGCCGATACTGCGACCGCCCTTCCGCCTCGAGCAGAAGCGCTGAAGGCTCCTTTTCCCAGAGATCGAGCACCAGCGGATAGAGCCGCACGGCGGTCCCTTCGCTGATGGCGAACCGTTCGCCGTCGCGGGTGAAGGCGGCGGCGTACCCGGTGTGCAAAAGCGGCAGACGCAGCAGTTCCAAGCCGCTTGCGGCATCCCACAGAAAGGCGTCGCGTCCGGTCGAAAGCAGGTAGCGGCCATCGGGCGAATAGACAACGGCGTTGACCGACGCGCCGCGCGTTTCAAAGACCTTTTCCCGCGTCGCTCCCTGCACGCGGTGGATCATGACCAGTTCGTCCTCGCCCGCCGAGGCGATATATCCGCCGTCGGGGGAGAAGGAGAGGGAAAGTATGTTGCCGTGATGCCCGGCGAGGAGCGCCGCATGGCCTCCGTCGATGAGGCGACGGACGATGATGACCTTGTCGCGGCCGGCCGAGGCGAGGAGTGCCCCGTCGGGCGAGAAGGCGACGGCATGGACCGAACTGGCGTGATCGGAGAACAGGTGCACGGTCCGGCGATGCTCTATGTCCCAGATGCGGACGGTGCGGTCCCAACTGCCCGAAGCGAGCAGTTTTCCGTCGGGCGAGAAGTCGATGGAATAGACGCCGTCCTCGTGACCCTCCAGTACCGCGCGGAGCGTTCCGCCGTCGGGCGAAAAGAGCCGGATGCGCCGATCCTGCCCGGCGATCGCCAGCACCGAACCGTCGGGAGAGAAGGCTACGGCATGACAGACCTCGGTCCCGGTTATCGTCCGTATCTCGCGTTCGGCGGCGATATCCCATATCTTGACGGTGCGGTCCCAACTCGACGACGCGAGCAGTTTTCCGTCGGGCGACAGGGCGACCGCCGGTATGTAGGTGCGGTGACCGGTGAAGACGCGCGACGGCCGGGTCACGGCGGTCTTCCAGAGCCGCAGGGTGCCGTCGTCGCCGCTCGACAGGATCCGTTCTCCGTCGGGAGCGAACCGGGCCGTCTGCACCGCGGCGTCATGGCCGCGCAGCGTTTCGGAGCGGCCGGAACGGGTATCCCAGAGCAGGATCGAGGCGTCGCGCGAGGCGAGCAGGGCGATATCGCCGGTCCGGTCCAGATCGAGCGAGAAAAAGGCGTCCCAGTAGGCGAAGGAGGCGAGCGGCTTGAGGGTGACCGCGTCGAGCATCAGCGCCCGCTTGTCGTAACTCGCGGTGAAGAGCCGTTTCCCGTCGGCGCTGAAACGCAGAGCGACGAGCGATTCGGCGTGGGGCCGGTGGCGCGTCGCGGTGGGTCCGCGCAGCAGGAACAGCGCTCCGGTAGCGGTCCCCGCCGCCACGGTCGCGCCGTCGGGAGAGACGGCGAGCGCGCGTATCTTTTCGCCCTCCAGCGAGACCGATGACAGTTCGCGCCGCGTGGCGACATCCCAGAAACGTATCGTGCCGTCGTTCCCGCCCGAAACGATCGCGCGGTCGTCGGGGAAGAGGGCTACGGCGTAGATCTCTTCGGTATGGCCGGTCAGCGCCGCCAGTTCGGTGCGGGTCGCGACATCCCAGATACGCACCGACCGGTCCCAACTTCCCGACACGAGCAGTTTCCCGTCGCGCGAAAAGGCGAGCCCCGTCACCTCGTCGCGGTGTCCGGGCATCCGGTCGATATCGGCGCGCGCGGCGATATTCCACAGCGTCACCGCGCCGTCGCGGCCCGCCAGCGCCGCCGTCCTTCCGTCGGGCGACATGGCGATGTCCCGCGTTTCGCCCTCCTTGCGCTGCGTAATGGCCAGCAACGCGTCGGAACGATTCATCCGGGCCAGATAGAGGCTCGATCGGGCCGAAAGCGTGTTGTGCGCCACCTCGCCGGGGTCCCGCAACGCGAGATCGGGGAACCGGTAGGGACTGCGGCGGTTCCACGGGTTGTGGTCCAGCGCGGCGGCGGCATAGATGGCCGCCTTGTCGTAGCGCCGTTCCTGCAGCATCCGGTCGGCGTTCTCCTGATAGCCCAGCGCGAGGTTGAGATGCGCGGTCCGTTCGTTCTCGACGGCGTTGCGCCACGCGAGGAACACCACCGCGGTGCCGCCGATGAAGGAAAGGATGAGTATCAGGATGAGCAGCGACAGCGGCCGGTTCTTCCGGACGAACCGTTTGAACAGTTCCCACGAACTGTAGTCGTAGGCACCGACGCGGCCGCCCGCCATGTAGTTCTCCACCTCGTGCGCCACTTCGCGCGCCGACTGGTAGCGTTCGCTCTTATCTTTCGCGAGCGTTTTTTCGACCACCGCGCACAGATCGTGCGGCGCGTCGGGTTCCTGTTCGAGTATCGGCAGCGGCCGCTCGTTGAGCACCCGGCCCAATATCTCTTCGGCCGACCGGCCGCTGAAGGGCGGTTCGCCGGAAAGTATCTCGTAGAGCACCGCGCCGAGCGAATAGATGTCGCTCCGCTCGTCTATCTCCGCCACCAGGCCGCGCGCCTGTTCGGGCGGCATGTAGGCCGGGGTCCCGAGCGCCCGGCCGGTCACCGTGTGCGGTCCGTGCGTCTCGCGCAGGGCCGACAGTTCCTGCGCCATCTCGCCGGCGCGGTCGTCCGACTGGCCGCGCACCTTCGCCAACCCCCAGTCGAGCACCACCGTTTCGCCGAACTGACCGATCATGATATTGTCGGGCTTGATGTCGCGGTGGACCACGCCGCGGCTGTGGGCGTAGGCTACGGCGTTGCAGATGTCGCGGAAATGAGGCAGGAGCCGGAGTCGTTCGTGAAGCCCTTTCGCCGCGCGTATGGCGGACCTGAGCGTTTCTCCGCGAACCAGCCGCATGGTGTAGTAGGGAGTGCCGTCGTCCCGTTTGCCGATCTCGTAGACCGGCACTATGCCGGGATGCTCGAGTTGTCCGGTGACCCGCGCCTCCCGCAGGAACCGGAGCGCCGCGGTGCGCGCGGGCCCCTCTTCGGGGTCGAGCGCGGCGGGCTTCTTGTCGACGGCGGAAAGCAGTTCCTTGAGCGCTATCTCGCGGCCCACCCGTTCATCGAACGCGATCAGTACGCGGCCGATGCCGCCGCGTCCCTGTTCTCCCCGTATGGTGTAGCGGACCCCGTCGCCCTCTTCGGGGAGCGAAGCGCCCGGCAGTTCGGCGGGCGGCGTGGAGAGGGTCCGTTCGGGTGTCTGCGAATTATTCAGCCTGCGACCCCGGTACGATGATCTTCACTTCGCGCGACGAAAGGAAGGCCCCTTCGCCGAGCACCCGGATCCGCGCGTTATAGACGACCGGATCGGGCGACGCATTCTTGCAGAAGTCGTTGCGGAAATGGATGTCGAAATAGACCTCGGTCGAGGGCTTGACCTTGTAGAAAGTGGTGTCATCCTTGCTCTGATAGCCGTCGATCGGATCGGCCTTGTCGGGCTCCGCCGACTCGACGAACGCCGCCGCCGAGATGCCGGCGCACTCTTCGTCCGATTCGGCCGAGGTGGTGATATCCTTCTCGATGTAGGTGGTCAGTTCCTTGACCGCCTCGGCGATCTGATCCGACAGCCCCGACCCGTCGTAGTTCTCGGTGTGATACAGGAACGGTTCTCCGTTGCCGTCGAGCGACGCGGTCCCTTCGGCCACCAGCATGAAGTCCTCCTTGGCGGCGTCGCTCGGCGCCGGCGGCGGATTGTCCAGACAGTCGTACGGCGGATTCGGGTTCGGATTGTTACAGTAACCGAAAGCCGAATCGACGCCGATGAATTTCGCGTTGATGCCGTTCATCGCGTTGATCGCGTCCTCGGTCGAGGCGCCGTGGAAGTTCGCGTCCCAGCAGCCGTCCACATCGGAGGTGATGGTGCAGTCGGGGGTCCCCTTGATGCCGAAGTTCGGGAAGGCCTCGTCGGTGATCATGATGAATATCTTGAGCGCCAGTTCGCGGAAACAGACGCCGCCGACCGTTCCCAACTGACCGGTGCAGTCGGCGGGATCTATCTTCAGATTGGTGGCGAACCCGCCGACGGGCCCGATGAAGTAATTGGCGTTGAGACCCGCGCCGGTCGCCGTCTGGTAGAGCACCTCCTGATGCGGTTCGGTGCCGCCGTAGGTTTCGGGCAGTCCATCGACCGCGCTTTTCACCGAATCGGCGCTCTTGCTGATCATGTGGTCGACCACGAACATCCGGTTGTTCTCCATGTCCATGAAGTGGACGAAGCCGGTCGCCACATCGAGTCCCGGGACCTTCTGCGGGATGCCGTCGATGATCTTGTCCTTTATCTCGCTCTGCAGGTTGGCCTTTTCCTGATCCATGGAGCCCGACAGATCGAGCTGCACGACGATATCGACCGTCGAGAAATCGGTCGAGAACATCAGGTTGCGGGTCACATCCTCGGGGGCGTTGTAGGGAAGCACCACGAAGAACAGCCCCGCCGGGATGGTGCTGTTCGGGTCCTTCGGATCGGAGCCGTAGACGATCTCGGCCAGATCATCCGAATTGTCGCCGTCCGAGTCCTTCTTATAGGGATCGGTGCCCAATCCGACCTCCTCGATATCGGCCAGACCGTCATTATCGCTGTCCTTGTCGAGAAAATCGGGCATCGGGTCCTGATCGCTGTTCTGGCACGGTTCGGCGGGACATTCGAGCGCATCGCCGATATCGTCGCCGTCAGAATCGCCGTCCAGACAGTTGGCCATGCCGTCCATATCGCGGTCGCCGCACCCCTCGGTGAGGTTGGAGATGCCGTCGCCGTCCTCGTCGCCGTTCGGATCGTCGCAGCCGCAGGCGGCGGTGTCGATATCGGGGCTCTCCCCCTCGGTCGTATCGTCCGGATCGATCGTCCCTTCGGTCGTATCGTCGGGGTCGACCGTCCCTTCGGTCGCATCATCGAGCTTCGCGTCGTCCACGGTCGGTTTTTCCTTGCAGACCGCCCCTTCCGCCTCTTCGGCGCAGTATCGGTCCTGCGTCGCGCAGTCGGCCGTTTCCACCCATTTCCCCTCTTGGCAGACCACTATCTTGTCGCCGGAACAAGCCGAACCGTCGCCGGTGCAGTCGCCGCCCACCTGTTCGTCGGCCACGCACTGACCGTTCTTGCAGGTCTCCAGCGCATCGCAGGTCTCTTCGAGCGCCAATGCGCCGTTGACGCACTTGAGCACGCGGTTCTGATCCCACGAGCAGACCAGTCCGTCGCCCGCGCAGAGTTCGCCGACCTCAATGTAGGGCTCCCCTTCGTTGCCGCCCGGACAGGCGGTCAGAAAAAGGACCGAAAACAACAACGCCGACCAAAGCACACGATTCATTACAGCCTCCATCCCAACTATTAAAAATCACTATTTTCTCAACACACCGACCGATTATAATAGCGCCGAGCCGGAAATCAACAGAAAAATGAGGGGTGCTTTTACTTGCTCCCGCAGCAACTCGTCGGTATATTTGTGCTGTTCACTAGGGAGGTGGTCACATGTTCAGAATGCTGGGGCTTGGGTTCGTGCTGGCGGCGGTGTTCCTGTTCAATCTGTCGGAGCGGCCGGTGAGCCGGTCGGACGATGCGCGGGAGCGGTTTCTCTCAATGGTATCGGCGTGCGCCGAGGCGGCCAAGGCGAAACCGGGGCCGTGCCAACTCTACGGTAAAATTCAGTATGTCGAGAACTTTCCCGATGTGACGGTGAAGGTGGTCGAGAATTTCCCCGACCTCAAGGTGAAGGTGGTCGAGAATTTTGCCGACAAGCCGGGGCTCTGGAAGATCGTGCAGAACTTTCCCGACTACAAGATAAAGATGGTCGAGAACTTCCCCGATATCAAAGTGCAGTTCGTCGAGAACTTCCCCGGGTGTGGGAAGTGATCAGCGGGACAATCGCACCGAGAGGAAGGCGCCAACCTCTTTTGCGAGCGCAACAAATCTCTTGGTCTCGTCTTCTTCCGGAGTTGCCAACGAGGTTGGGTAGCGGTATTCGACCGCGAAATCGGTCAGCGAGGCGATCTGATAGCGATCCAGCGCGGAAAAATCATTGTTGTGTTCGATGCAAAGGGTCAGCAACGAATCGAGATCATGGATATGCGGTATCGGTACGGCATTCTCATCTAGGTATGCCTTAAGATATTTCTCGACGGCCTGTTGGCAGTGAAAGCAAACGATCTCGCGATGCGGGAGACCTAGTCGGAATAACGCCTCGGCGGCGGCGATATCGCCTTCGGCCTTGGCCAACCATTCGGCGGATTGCTTCTTCATAAAGACACTCCCGCCGTCGCGGCGTTGGCCATGGTGTTCATTTGCCGTTTCTCTTCTTCGTACCGGGCGCGGTCCATAACGATGATGTCGATGGCATCGGCACCGCAGGTGTCATGGAACATGATGCGGAGCCGGGTCCGCAATGAGCGTATCTCGGCGTCGCTGTGTGTGTCGCGCGTCACGATCATCACATCCCAATCGCTGTCGGCGCGTTCGGTGCCGGTCGCCCGCGATCCGAACATGAGGATGCGTTCGTAAGCAACACCAAGCGTACCCAATGCGTTCTTGAAAAAAGCGGAAACCATGCGGTTGGTTATTGTTTTCCGTTTCATCGGACCCTCCATCCACAGGGGGATGATACCAAAAGAAAATAAAATCGCAACTCCGCTCCCGGAAATCACCTACAAGATAAAGATGGTCGAGAACTTCCCCGGGTGCGGGAAGTAGCCTTTCCTTTATATTTATGGCTCTCCGTCAGAATGTGTGGGTAACATAGTCCATAAGCATCCCGCATTTCTG